>JACQBD010000181.1 GCA_016194665.1 Gammaproteobacteria bacterium | reverse complement strand
CGGCGGCGTTAAAACTTTCGGGCGCGCCATTTAATGGCCCGATCGGCGCCGCGCGCGTCGGTTACAAAGACGGAAAATATCTGCTCAACCCGGGCAATAAAGAAATTGAAGAGTCCCAGCTTAACCTGGTCGTCGCTGGTACTCAGAAAGCCGTATTGATGGTGGAGTCGGAAGCCAAAGAATTATCCGAAGACGTCATGCTCGGCGCCGTGGTGTTCGGTCACGAACAAATGCAGACCGCCATCAAAGCCATTAACGAGCTGGTGCAAGAAGCCGGCGTGCAAGCCTGGGCCTGGCAGCCGCCGCAGGAAGATTCGACGCTGAAGGACGCGCTGCAAAAAGAATTCGCCCCGCTTATCGCCGAAGGCTATCGCATCAAGGAAAAAACCGCGCGCCAAGACCGCATGGCCGAGATTCGCGAAATGGCCGTGGGCAAGCACGCCGCCGAAGGCGCGCCCGAAGGCAGTAAGGAAAAAGTTTTAAAAATTATCGGTGACATCGAATACCGCACCGTGCGCGATCAGATTTTATCCGGCGCGCCGCGCATCGACGGACGCAACACGCGCACCGTGCGTCCGATCACAATTCGCACGGGTGTATTGCCGCGCACTCACGGTTCAGCCTTGTTCACGCGCGGCGAGACGCAGGCACTGGTCATCACCACGCTCGGCACTGGACGCGACGCGCAAATCATCGACGCGCTTGAAGGCGAACGCAAAGAACCGTTCATGCTGCATTATAATTTTCCGCCGTTCTCGGTCGGTGAAATCGGCCGCGTCGGCAGCCCCAAACGGCGCGAAATCGGCCACGGCCGTCTCGCCAAGCGCGCGGTGGTGGCGGTGTTGCCGAATATGGCGGAGTATCCTTACTCGCTACGTATTGTTTCTGAGATTACCGAATCCAACGGCTCCAGCTCCATGGCCAGCGTTTGCGGCGCATCGCTTTCATTGATGGACGCGGGCGTGCCGATCAAGGCGCCTGTCGCAGGCGTTGCCATGGGTTTGATTCTGGAAGGCGCGCGCTTTGCGGTGCTGACCGACATCATTGGCGATGAAGATCATCTGGGTGACATGGATTTTAAAGTCGCGGGCACCACCAATGGCGTCACCGCTCTACAGATGGATATCAAGATCGAAGGCATTAACAAAGATATTATGGACGCCGCCTTGAAGCAGGCCAAAGAAGGCCGCTTGCATATCTTGGGTGCCATGGCGCAAGCGATCTCCACGCCGCGCGGTGAATTGTCAGAATACGCGCCGCGCATCTTGACTATAAAAATCAATCCCGAGCGCATTCGCGACGTCATCGGCAAAGGTGGCGCTACGATTCGCGCGCTGTGCGAAGAAACCGGCTGCACCATCGACATCGAAGACGACGGCACCGTCAAAATCGCCTCGGCCGATAACGCCGCCGCGCAAGAAGCCCGCCGTCGCGTGCAACAGCTCACCGCCGATGTCGAAGTCGGCATGATCTACGAAGGCAAAGTCGCCAAGCTCATGGACTTCGGCGCCTTCGTCACCATTCTCCCCGGCAAAGACGGCTTGGTGCACATCTCGCAAATCTCGCGCGACCGTGTGGAGAACGTCTCCGACAAGTTACGCGAAGGTGAAATGGTGAAGGTCAAAGTACTGGAAGTCGACAAACAAGGTCGCATTCGTCTGTCGATGAAGGCTTTGGAAGAAGAGCAAGTTTAATTTCTAAATCTGCGGTAAATAAAAAAAGGGAGGCATTGCCTCCCTTTTTTTTGATTCGTAGTTACGCCGCCGCTTTGCCGGGAAGTTCCCAGCCGGGAAATACCAAAACTCCTGGGTGACACTTGAGTGCTCGGGCAAGAACCTTCGCCCGTTCAACACCTAGACGGACTCGATCATTCTCAATCGCCGAAATAGTGGCTTGAGGGATGCCGGTAAGCTGCATGAGTTGGCTTTGGCTTAGCTCTTGGAGCTCACGGAGAATGCGCACCGACTCGCCTACCGAGACGGTAATACGTTTTTTAGCAGGACGATAATCTTTCATTATGGCCTCCGATAATCATGTGCGGTTATCGATGCAACTTGAAATAGAAGATCCTTGGCAACTACGCGGTAAATGATGCGCCATTGAAGCCCAAGCCGCGAAGCCCGATAACCTTTCCATTCGCTGGAGAGAGCTTCATCGCGAAACCCCTTGATGAGACGTAGCCCCGGTGAACCAGATATTGTGGCGATGTCCTTCCACTTTTCATATTGTTTAATGATGTCTTTGGGCGCTATAGCAAGCTGCTTGTCTACTCGACGGTGTTCTTCGATACGCCACATGCCATATTATGGCTATACTAAATATAGTATGTCAACTTGTAGAGACGTATTTTATGCGGCACTTAAGTGCGATTAAGTAATCCTTTAATTTCTGGAATACACGAACCGCAATTTGTCCCCGCTTTAAGTTTTTCGCCCACGGCTGCGACGGTGTCGAGCTTGTTCTCGCGGATCGCGTTGAGGATGGTATCTTTGCCGATGCCAAAGCAAGCACAAACAATGCCACCGTCAGCGTTAGATTTTTGCGAAGGCAGGGTGCCAGCCAGCAGATGAGTGCGCTCAGCGTCGCTTAAGGTTTCGCGCGCGAACAGTGAGGCTAACCAATCGCGCGCAGGCAAGTCGGATGTCGGGGCGACGAATACGCAGCTGTCGAGACGCCCGCCCAAAATTCTTGCGCCGCGGTAATGGCCGATGCCGGCGTCGAGATACTCAATCCATTCGGCGCGCAGATTATTTTCCACCGGCGTGCATAATAATGTCCGCGCCCAGCTGGGCCAATCCTTAGGGCTAGCATCGCCGGCTAATTCATAGCGCCAGTAATCTTTGCCGATGGCGCGCGCGCAATACGATAACTCGGGAATGTTCAGACGTCGGCGCGTCAGTAGAAAAGCTTGCCACGCCGGAGCGTAAGGCATGAGCTTAACCGGCGTGTGCTTGAATTCCGGTTGTCCGGAAATGGGATCGGTAACGGGATTCGCCAGGGCGTCGACGCGCGCCTGCAAAGCAAATTGATCGTTCCAATGAATCGGCGCGAACACGCTGCCGCGTTGTTGCGCCGGCGTGATTTGCGCGCGCGCCAGCATTTTGCCCCAGCGCGTGCTCAGGCTTACCAGCGTGCCGTTTTGAATTTGATGTTGCGCCGCGTCCTGCGGATGGATTTCCGCATAAGGTTCCGGCGCGTGCGCTGACAGCCGCGGCGATAGTCCGGTGCGCGTGAGCGTATGCCAGTGGTCGCGCGTGCGCCCGGTGTTCAATATCAAGGGATATTCCACGTCCGTGGCGTTCACCGGCGCGCGTGGCGTGATCGCAACGAAGCGGGCTTTGCGATTGTCGGTATAAAAGCGGCCGTCGGCGAAAAAGCGCGCGGTCCCCTGTGGACGTGCGTGCGTCACCGGCCATTGAATCGGTTCAAACGTATCATATCGTTCGCTACTGAGTGAACCAAAAGCACTGATATCGAAATCACGCTGCCCCTCATTTTCAAATCCCGACAGCGCGGCATATTCCCGAAAAATATCCGCCGCGGATTGATAATTAAAATGTTGTTCGTAGCCCAAGCGTTTGGCGACTTCAGACAGCATCCACCAATCGGGTTTGGCTTCGCCTGGCGCTGCCAAGAACGCGCGCTGACGCGATATACGACGTTCCGAATTGGTGACCGTGCCATTTTTTTCACCCCAAGCGAGCGCGGGTAATAAAATCTGCGCCCAAGTCATGGTATCGGTGTTGCGCGCGCAATCCGAAACCACCACGAACTCACATCGCGCCAACGCCGCGCGCACGCGATCGGCATCCGGCATGCTCACCACCGGATTGGTGGCGATAATCCACAGCGCCTTGATGCGGCCTTCATCCACGGCGCGAAACATGTCGACGGCTTTCAGCCCCGGGCCGCGCGCAATATTCGGCGCATCCCAAAACCTTTGCACACGGTCCACGTTCGCGGGATCGAAATTCATATGCACCGCGAGTTGATTCGCCAGCCCGCCGACTTCGCGCCCGCCCATGGCGTTGGGTTGGCCGGTGATGGAAAACGGGCCCATGCCGGGGCGGCCGATGCGTCCAGTCAACAAATGACAATTGATAATGGCGTTGACCTTGTCGGTGCCGCTGGAAGATTGGTTCACGCCTTGCGAATAGGCGCTGACGGTTTTTTCATTGCGCGAGAACCAGCGATAAAACTGGGTTAACTCTTTTTTATCGAGCCCGCAGCCGTTGGCTACGGCGTCCAGCGTCGGCGCGCTCGCACGTGCGGCGTTCAATGCGGCTTCTAAATCTTGCGTATGCGTATTGACGAAATAAGGATTGCTGTCGCCGTTGTCATACAGGTAAACCAGCAGACCATTAAATAACAGTGAGTCGCTGCCGGGCTTGAGCGATAAATGCAAATCCGCGCCTTCGCAGGTAGCGGTGCGCCGCGGATCGATGACGACGATCTTAAGATCGGGATTGGCGGTTTTGGCTTGTTGGATGCGTTGATAAATTACTGGATGACACCATGCGGTATTCGAGCCGACCAAAACGATCAACGACGCTAACTCTAAATCTTGATAATTACCCGGCACGGTATCGGCGCCGAAAGCGCGCTGGTGGCCGGCGACGCTCGAGGCCATGCACAAACGCGAATTAGTATCGATATTGGCCGAGCCCAAGAAACCTTTCATGAGCTTATTGGCGACGTAATAATCTTCCGTGGTCAATTGGCCGGAAACGTAAAACGCTACGCTGTCAGCGCCGTGTTCGCGAATCGTGCGTGCGAAATTTTGCGCCACGGTGTCGAGCGCGGTATTCCAGTCGCAACGTTGTCCGCGGATTTCCGGATAAAGCAGGCGCTCGCTAAGGCCCAAGGTTTCGCCCAGCGCCGCGCCTTTAGAGCATAAGCGGCCGAAATTCGCCGGATGGTTGTGATCGCCGCGAATTTCCACGGCATCATTAACGCTAGACGCAAGCACGCCGCAGCCAACGCCGCAATAGGGACAGGTGGTCCTGACCGCGTGATTCATGGCCCGATGCTCATAAAATACCTAAACCCATAGAGCAATCCGTGTGCCAAGGTAAAACACTTAAAAAAAAGCCATATTAACATCTGGCGCGCTTCGCAAAAGCACCAATAAGGTTGAATGAAATGGGCGCCGCACCAGTCTTGTGCATTCCTGTCGAATGCCTTACAAAGAGCCGTGCGTTTTGGAAGCTGACGAAAAAATTCGCAGGTATTCAATGCAAATGGCCAAATTAATTCCGGTAATGACCGGCTTTACAGTCATGCCTTCATTCTATTAGCCTACGTCCGTGCTACATTTCTTGTCCAAAAAAATAATTAACAATCATTCTGGGTTTTTATTTCCGATGCATAAGTGGCGATTCGTTCTAGCGGTTACCTTGACGCTGGGTCTGTGTGCTTGCGGTACTATGCATGACCCGTCGAATGACGTCGCCACGGGAGCGGCCTCCAGTACGGCTGCGGAAGAAACGCATAACGCGCATGATCCGATCGAAGGTTTTAATCGTGCGATCTATATCTTCAATGACAAATTCGATAGATATTTACTCAAGCCGGTAGCCAAAGGATATCGCGCCATTGCGCCGACACCGGTGCGCAAAGGCGTATCTAATTTTTTTGGCAATCTGCATGACCCCGGAATCATGCTGAACAATTTGTTGCAGGCCAAACCCAAACAGGCGGCGTCGGATTTGGGTCGTTTTGTGATCAATTCCACGGTTGGCATTCTCGGATTGTTCGATATCGCTACTAAATGGGGCATGGAAAAACACAATGAGGATTTCGGCCAGACGCTGGCGAAATGGGGCGTAGGCGATGGGCCTTATCTGGTGTTGCCGTTTTTAGGCCCCAGTAACTTGCGCGATGGCGGTGGCTTGGTGGTGGACTGGGAAACCTATCCGCCTTCTGCGATGCAAGATCGCAGCACCGGTGATAAATTAATCCTGGTGGAAGTGATCGACAAGCGCGCGCAATTGTTGGACGCGGGCGATATTCTGGATCAAGCCGCGGGACAAGATCCGTATATTTTTGTGCGCGAGGCGTATCGTCAGCGTCGCCGCAGTCAGATTTATGACGGCAACCCACCGCAGTCGCCGCCCGATCCGTCGCTGTTTGAAGACGATCCGCCGCCGAAATCGAGCCCCAAACCGACTGCTGAAAAAGCTGCACCGCCGTCGAAATAGTAACCGGTAATGAAATTTCTTTAGGCAGGAGAGCTGGTAGCTGCTGCAGTTGCGGGTGTTGATTCGTCTTTGTTTTACTGCTTGTCGTGCGGATTCGGCGATTTGCCAGCTTTTTGGGCTATTTGTGGGTATTTTGCGATTTTACCGCCTGAATTAAGCAGCGCGGCGGGAAACATCGAAAAGCAGTTTTCTCGCGCTAAGGCTTCATTTCCCCGGCCATCAAGAGTAAAATCGCGCGCTTTCGTAAAGCTTGTGTGGGCCTGGTCCGGCCGGACTCGGCTTCAAAATGCTAAAGAGGAACACGAATGGTAACCATACGTCTTGCCCGTGGTGGCGCGAATAAGCGGCCTTATTATCGCATCATCGTCGCCGATCGCCGCCGCGCTTTAAACGGCAACAACATCGAGCGCATCGGATTTTACAATCCGCTCGCGACCGCGAACGAAAAGAAAATTCAAGTAGACATGGCGCGCGTGCAGTTTTGGCTGAGCAAAGGCGCCAAGCCCACCGAGCGCGTGGCGCAGTTGCTGAAGCAGGCCACCCCTGCCTAAAAGTATCATGACCAATCCGTCGCAGGCTGACGGCTTGGTGCAGTTCGGTCGCATTGCCGGCGTACTCGGTGTGCGCGGTTGGGTTAAGATTTTTTCGTACACGCGGCCGCGCGAAATGATCATCGATTATTCGCCGTGGCTGATAAAAGTAGGCGCGCAATGGCGCGAGATGATTGTTAAAGAAGGGCGAGTGCAAGGCAAAGGTATCGTCGCCAAACTCGCCGATGTCGATGACCGCGATCAGGCCAGCGCGCTGATTGGCGCCGAGATCGCGATAAAAGCTTCGCGTTTACCGCCGCTAAAAACCGGTGAGTATTATTGGTCGCAGTTGGTCGGTTTACAGGT
>JACQBD010000180.1 GCA_016194665.1 Gammaproteobacteria bacterium | reverse complement strand
GGTAATTCGCATGCGTGAGCAATTGAATTGGTTCGAGCCGAGTGCGGCTAACTAAAAAAATTAGACAGGATTTACAAGATTAACAAGATTTAAATTTACAAGTTTTAAATCCAGTAAGTCCTGTTAATCCTGTCCATTTAGTATTTTTATTTTTAATGTAGGTTGGGATGATCGGAGCGAACCCCAACGTATAGGCGCCCTTGTTGGGTTTCGGCGTAAAGCGCCTCAACCCAACCTACATGTACTAAAGAAAAAAATAGACAGGATTAACAAGATTTAAATTTACAAGTATCCAGTCCAGTAAATCCTGTTAATCCTATCCATTTATTTTTTAAAATTCTTAGTTTTAACTCGGATTGCTTTGCGTTTTCTTACGCCCGAGTCCTTGTTCGACGGCGATGACCGCCGCTTCCACGCGCGAATGTACGCCTAGTTTCCGTAAAATGGCTTTCACGTGCAGCTTAACCGTGCCGTCGGTGATATTGAGATCGCGCGCAATCATTTTATTACTTTGACCTTCGGCCACGTGGCTAAGAATCTCCAGTTCACGCGGCGTTAAGTCCGATAGCGGCGCGGCGGTGCGCTGACGCGTTTCACTCGACTGGCCTTGGACGATGCGCGCCAAGGTGCCGACCATTTCCTTGGCCACGACGTTGTCGCCGCGCATCGCGGCTTCGAGCGCCGGCACCAAGTCTTCCGGATCCATGTCTTTCAACAGATAACCCTCGGCGCCACCACGCAGAGCGGCGCGTAAATCGCCGTCATCGCGGCTCATGGTCAGCATTAAGATCGGAGAAGCGAATTGGCTGGCGCGTAACTTTTCCAGCGTCTCGATGCCGTTGAGTCCGGGCATTTTAATATCCAGCAACACAATATCCGGGGTAAGCGCCAAGGCCTGTTTGATGCCTTCTTCGCCGGTGCCGACCGAGGCGACCACGTCAATGCCGCGGCTGCGCAATAATTCTTCCAGACCTTTACGCACCAAGGCATGGTCATCGATAAGCAGGACGCGCAATCTTTATTCCTCTATTTTTATTTTTAGGCGGTGGTTTTATCGGCGGCGGCGATGGGAAATTCCAGCACAATGCGCGTACCTTCGCCAGGTTCGCTTTCAATGGTTAATTCTCCCGGCAGGCGATTGGCGCGCTCACGCATCACCGACAAGCCGATACGTTCGCCGGGCAAAGCATTCGCTTGCGGCGCGATGCCTTCGCCGTCGTCTTCAATCAACAAAGTATAAGTACCGCGGTTGTCGTAATTGAGCAGGATGCGCGCATTGGCGGCATGGCTGTGTTTACGGATATTGGTCAAGGCTTCTTTGACGATATGAAAAATTTGGCTCTCCTGAAAGGGAGATAGATTTAGCTTCAGGCACTCGTTATGAAAAAATACATTTATCCCGGTTTCCTGACTAAAACGTTCGACCATGCCGGCCACCGCCGGCGCCAAGCCGCGCTCGTCGATTTTGAGACGGTAATTTGCCAATAGCTCACGCAGGCTGACGTGCGCTTCGTCGATGGCGGTGCGCAAATTACGCACATCGCCTTGCGCCGCGCGCACGTCTTTTGAGTGCAGAGTTTCACCCAGCATTTTTACTTGCAAGCGCATGCTGACCAAGGCTTGCGCCAGCGAATCGTGCAACTCGTCGCCGATGATATTGCGCTCTTCCATGATGGCGATTTGGCGCGCTTGATTGTCGAGGCGGGATTTTTCCAGCGCCAGCCCCAAATGTTTGCCGACGCTATTCAGCAAGTCGTGAATGTCTTCGCCCAGCACCGCCATCGGCCGGTCGAGAAACAAATTGTATACACCGAGGATGCGATCTTGATAGGTCACCGGTACCACGACAAATTCTTGGCAGTCGCGTTTCAGCATCGGTGTGCCGAGCAATTTCGCGCAAGGCTGCGTACCTTGCTGCAGACGGATGCCGCCTTCGGTAGCAGCCCAGCCGCATTGGCACAGTTTGGTGTCCATGAGCCGGTCTTTTTCCACGACCTCGGCGGACAGACCGCGGCTGGCGACCAAGCGCGTATTACCGTCGTCGGTCAACACGCGCACGGTAGCGGCGCGCGCATCCACCAGTTCGATAAAGGTGTCGAGAAAACTTTCCAATAATTTATCGAGATCGCCCGGCTGACTGAGGCTGGAGGCGACGTCGTAAAGAATGTCCAAGGATTGAGTTTTGCGCGCCAAGCGCACGGTTTGCGCGCGCACGTTGGCGTCCATTTCCATGGTTAAGGATTTCAGCTCGTCGCTTAAACGATTGATGTCGAGCGCCAGCTCGCGAAACTCGCCGGTGCCGGGCACGGGAATGCGCGCCGATAAATTACCGCCGCGCATGTGCAAAGACCAATTGCGCATGTGCGTCAGCGGCTCGACCAAATCGCGACGCACGCGATTCAGAATAAACCAAATGAGCGCCAGCCCCGCCAATATCAGCGATCCGACGGTTACATATAAGGAATCGGCGCGCAGCGGCTGACTGATAATAATGAAGACGACCGCACCGACGGCCGCAAAAATGATCGCCAAGCCGATCAGCGGCAGCGTGAGGCGATTGACGAACATCATGTAAGACTTGAGGCGCGAACCGGCGTGGGCGTTCATCCACGTGGCTAGCCGCGAGTGGTTATGGTCGGTTTGGTCCGGAGTATTCATAAGAGCGCTAGATTAGCCATGTCGCTGCATGCCGTCCAGCAGCTGGGTCATAAAATGGCAAGACGAGCGAAGCAGGGCTTCATTAACGCCTGGTTTCAGCGGCGCGGTCGTCGAGGAGACGGTGGGAGTCATTAAAATTAAAACCTGACGGAATGCGTTTTGTAATTTAAAAAGTAGGGTGCGCCCTGCGCACCGATCGATAAAATGGCGCGTGGACGCGCCCTACGCCGTAAGATTTGGAGCGAGCTAATTTTTTTTCTGATTTTGTTCTGCTTTATTGGACTCGGCGGCAGCATGCGCCGGATCGTTGGGATTAATAAAAATAAATTGCGATTCGCCGGGATTGATTTCGACATAATCGAGCGTCGCGCCCATCAGAAAATCCTTGGCGGCGTTGGCGACGCAGATGTCGATGCCCTCGGAGGCCAGATAAGAATCGTCTTCGCCGATTTCGTCGAAGCCCATGCCGTACACAAAGCTGCCGTCGTCTTCGCGCCGCACGGCGATGCGCAGGTGCATGTTCTGCGAATTGGTTTCGAGCGCGGATTGGCGGATTTGAACTGCGGCTTCAGGAGTGATGGTGATCATAAATATTCCTCGAGATGAATGTTTAACGAGTCGCGCGTTGTGGGTCGTTCGTGCGCTTGCGTTCACGAACGAAGTTAACAAAGCGCGCGGCCCAATGATTGTCTTCCAAGTCGCGCTGATGCGCGTAACAGGCGAATAGATTTTTATACACGATGCCGTCGTGCGCGCCGTCGACTCCCGAGCCGCGCAATACGTCGTAGGCATACACTAAATTAGGCGAGCGGTTTTCCAAACTGGAATAGTGAAATTCATGCGCCCGCACTTCAGCCGGTTTATCCTGCGAGCCCGCCATCGGCCAAATACCCTTGCCGGTTTCGCGCAGCAACACATAACCGCGCCCCATGGGGCGTTCATGCATCACGGTGTCGCCGGGAATGACGCCGACCATCTGACAATTTTTACCATGCCAGGAAAGACTGCGCGATAAGTACATCAAGCCGCCGCATTCGGCATACGCCGGCATGCCGTTTTCAAGCGCGCGGCGAATTGCCTGGCGCAGCGAGACGTTGCGTTCCAGCAGCTCCATGAAAATTTCCGGAAAACCGCCGCCGATGAGCAACGCATCGACATCGGGCAATTGCGAATCCTGAAGCGTATTGAAGATCACCAGCTCCGCGCCGGCCGCGCGCAAGGCCTCTAAATCGCCCGGATAATAAAACGCAAACGCCGCATCGCGCGCAACTCCAATCTTAATGGGGTTCATTTCATAATCCCCTCTCCCGCGGAGCGGGAGAGGCCTGGGAGAGGGTTCCTCCAGCGGGTTCATTTCCAAATCCCCTCTCCCACCAAGAGAATGTGGCGCGCGCGCAGCGCGCAACGGCTCGCTTCCCTCTCCCGTCTCGCGGGAGAGGGAATGAGGGTGCGGGTGCGGGAGAGGCCTGGGAGAGGGTTCCTCCAGTTGGTTCATTTCATATGCAGCATCTAACGCGGATACATCCGCCGCAATCGCCAGCAAACGATCCAAATCCACCGCCGCCGTCACCAAGCCGGCGATGGCATTTATTTTTTCCTGCGCCGCCGTGGCTTCATTGCTGGGCATCAAGCCCAAATGACGTTCGACGATGCTGAGCTGATCGTTGTGATGCACCGCGCCTAGCACCGGAATGTCGGTGTAGTGTTCAATCACCGCGCGCAGTTTGGCTTCATGCCGCGAGCCGCCTAATTGATTTAAGATAACGCCGGCGATGCGCACGTTACGATCGAAAGCCTGCTGACCCAAAATGAGCGGCGCGATACCGCGCGTCATGCCGCGTGCGTCAATCACCAATACCACCGGCGTCTGCAACAACGTGGCGAGCGCGGCGTTGCTATTGCTGCCGTCCAAGCTTAAGCCGTCATAAAGCCCCTTATTGCCCTCGATGATCGAAATATCCGCGCCTTGCGAGCGCGCGACAAAAGTACGCACGATCTCGGCGCGTTGCATGAGATAAAAATCGAGATTGTGGCAATCGCGTTGGCAGGCCAGCGACAGCCACATGGGATCGATGAAGTCGGGGCCTTTTTTAAAAGCTTGCACCGTCAGTCCGCGTTGATGCAAAGCGGCGCACAGGCCGACCGACAGGGTAGTCTTACCCGAGGATTTGTGTGTCGCAGAAATGAGCAGCCTGTTCATGCAGCTACTCCTCAGAGAGCGCCAAAAAAATGAATGTTTAATCTAAAACCCCCTCTCCCTCCGGGAGAGGGCAGGGTGAGGGGATCGTTAAACGCAGTCTAAAAATATCCCCTCATCCTAACCTTCTCCCGGAGGGAGAAGGAATCGATACTTTATGCGGCGAGAGCGTTGTTTTTTCATTTTGCTGAACGCTTTAGCGATGGACAGTAGTGACGGGATTAAAATAAGTCCAGGAATACTGTGTATTCGCTTCAGACGGTAACAAGTTTGGTCGGTTCGGCTGGGCTGTGCGGATCGGCGTCGGCGTCTGACAAGCTTTGCGGTAAGAACGGCAGAAACTTTAGCGCTAACACGGTGGCAATCAGCGCTATCGCTAAACCGCCGATGCCTAATGCGAATTCCGGCAGACGCGGCGTGTAGCTGGCGACGACACCGTCGAAGAAGCTGCTGCTCACGACTTCCTTGCCGGGGAACATCGGCATGGGATAAGCCTGACCGCCGATGATGGTGACGTACATTTGCGCCAAACCGCCGAGCACTACCAGTACGGCCGCGAGCGCTACCAAGGCGCGCGAGTTGCCGAGTCTGGAAAACAACAGCACTAAGGGAACGACGCTGCCGATGAGGATTTGGCCGTACCAAAACATTTGCGTGAAGCTGCCGCCATTGACGAGGATGAAACTCTCGATGCCATGACGCTGAGTGATGTATAGATTCGTCAGATGATAAACCAACACGAAATAAAGCACCGCGGCCACGAAGATGCCGAGCAATTTACGCAGACGCGTGAACACCGCGTCGCCGAATTCGCGCCCGGTCCAGCGCATCGCCGCCATCAGCACCAGCAGAAAAATCGCCAGTCCGTAGGAGAATGACATGATGATAAACATCGGCGCGAGCACCGCGGTGTCATAGGCTTCGCGCGCCACCAGAAAGCCGAAGATCGAGCCGGTACCGGTGGTGAGCGTCAGGCGCCAGAGAAATGCGAACATGCCGGCGCGCTTGGTGTATTCGTTCATGCGCCGTTCCATCATCATCCACAAATAAACCACTACCACACCGAAGAAGCCGGTGTAGAGAAGGATGTTCCAGGCGAAGATGGATTTAAAATTGTAATAAGTCATGGCGACGATCAGGCGATCCGGCCGGCCGAGATCGAGCACCAATACCGTAAGACCGCCGGCGAGCAGAGCGATTGCCAGCAAACCGGATAAGCGTGTCAGCGGTTTATAAAGTTGCCGGCCAAAGACTGAGGCAATCGAAGCCACGTTTAAGGCGCCGGAAGCGGCCACGATCAGGAACACGGCAAACACGTGCGGAGTGCCCCAAACGATTTGATTGGACATGCCGGTGACCCAATGGCCGTTGTGCTCCATATAATTCGCCGCGCCTAAACCCGCCAGCACCAACGCCGCCAGAATGCCGAGAATGGCGTAGAAGCCGAGCCCGCGTCCTTCGATCACACGAAAATGAATATGCGCCATGTTAGATTCCCTGGTAACGCACGCCGGTGTTGAGGTTCAAGTCTGGACGCAGCTGCGTGGAAGCGCTCGAAGATAAACGTTTGGCGATATCGCTTTGCGGATCTTTAAGATCGCCGAACGTCATCGCCTTGTTGCCGTCTTTATTGCAGGCTTCGACGCAGGCCGGCGTTCTGCCCGCGTCCACGCGATGTACGCATAAAGTGCAGGATTCGACCGTGCCCTTGCCGCGCGGCGCATAAGTTTTTTGATTGCTGGTGTCTTCGTGCACGAACGAGC
>JACQBD010000193.1 GCA_016194665.1 Gammaproteobacteria bacterium | reverse complement strand
TGTATTCCAAACCTTGATTGCCGAGCCAGAAGTGAAACTCAACGCCAGCGCGTTGCAAGGTTGCGAGCCAACCGGTCACGAGCGAACCGACCGCGACAAAAATCAGCGCCGCGAACAAAACGTTGACGCCAAGTTTTTGCCACTTCGGCTCATGGCCGGACAGCGCTGGCGCGATGTAAAGACCCGTCGCCAGCCACGCGGTGGCGATCCAAAATACCGCCAGTTGCGTATGCATGGTGCGCGCGGACGTATACGGCAAAAAGTCAGCCAATGGAAAGCCGAAGAAACTCGTGCCCTCGACGGCGTAGTGCGCGGTAATCACGCCCATGGCGACCTGCAAGAGAATCAAGCCGATAACGATGTAGAAAAATTTTTGCGTGGCGCGCATCGATGGCGTCGGCTTGAGATCGATCAACGGATCGTTTTTCGGCACGGTGGGGTCGGCGTCTTCACGGTGCGCTGAGTGAAACCAGATCATGCCCGCGATGCCCGCGATGAGAAAAATAATGCTGACCATGGACCAGATGCCATTGCCCGCGGTCGGCATGTTGTCCACCAGAGGTTCATGCGGCCAGTTACTGGTATAGGAAATATCGGTTTCTCCTGGACGATTGGTCGCTGCCGACCACGCTGTCCAAAAGAAAAACCCCGATAAAGCTTCCCGATCCGATGACTCGGTCAGTGACTCGGATGTCATGGCATATTGTTCGCGCAATTTATCGAGCGTGGGATCGTGACCGAAAAGACCTGTGTAGTGCGCGGCGACTTGCCGAATAGCTTGCGCGCGATCCTTGGATACTGTAATCGTGTCGCGCGTGGCATCGTAAGTATTGGTGCGCAGCTCTTGTTTTAAGCGCGCGCCCAAGGCCGCTTGTTGTTCGGCATTAAGTTTAGCGAACGTATTTCCGTAATCGCGTTGCGCCCAAATTTCGCGTAGCGCGAGTGCTTCGCGATGTAACCAATCCGCCGACCAATCGGGCGCTACGTAACTGCCATGCCCCCAAACGCTGCCCAATTGTTGTCCGCCCGCGGCGCGCCAAGCTTCTTGGCCGCGTTCAATTTGCGCGGCGGAGTAGAGCGTCTCGCCCGAGGCGCTGATGACTTGCGATGGAATGGGCGGTTTAGCGAGATAAATTTCTCGCCCGATCCAGCCGAGGGCGGCAAAGGAAAGCAGGCAAATAACGGCTAACCAGCGCCACAGCCGAGCGGTTTTCATGCGATTTCTCCATCGGGTTGAAAGGAGAGGCTAGCGTAGAAGGCTGGATGGAATAGCTCATTGACTTAGGTCAAGCCAATTTCAAATGGGTGCCGCAGCGTTTTTGCTCTTTTTAAGCTGAGTCTGCAGGTAACTGTACAAGCTTGCGTAACGCGTCCAAATTGAGCACGGAAATATGTGCGCCATCGACGTCAATTAAACCGCCTTGACGCAAGCGCGCAAGAATGCGCGACAACGTTTCAGGTTGTATCGCTAAGCGCGAAGCGATCGCGCTTTTCGGCGTCGTTAGCTGAATCTCCGACGAAGCTTTCAAGCCCTGCGGTATTTGTTCTAGCAGATACGACACCAAGCGATACGTGGCATTTTGCAGAGTCAGGCTGTCGATTTGATTTACGAGCATATGTAAACGGCGGCTCATCGAGGATAACAATCCGAAACAGGCTTCGGGCGAAGCGCTTAGCAAGCCCAGAAAAGTTTTCTGGCTAAAACCAAGCAGCTGCGACTCGGCGATGGCTTCGGCATTGACCGGATAACGTCCGCGTTGACCCATGAACATGACCGCTTCGGCAAAAGTTTCACCCGGTCGTATTAATTCGATAATTTTTTCATCACCATCGGGCGAAAGCCGAAATAATTTGATCAAGCCTGTCTTTACCCAAAAAAATCGTTCCACGGGTTCACCATGGCGAAAAAGTGTGTCACCCGAGCTAAGGCTAATCTCGCTAATGTCGCCGATCAGCGTCGTTAGATGTTCGGGATCCATCTCGGCGAACAAAAAGGAGCGGCGCAACAGAGGAATATAATCAGTTTTTGATGGCATTGCGCTGCATGATAACGTGCAGCCAGCGCTTGACCAAGGTCAACGCGTTAATGGTCATTTATGAGTATCCTAGCTTGATCCATGATCAGGACCAGCGCATCGAAGACGGCAATGAAGATCGAATTATTCGTTTCGCCTACATTTGCTCCTTGCGAGGATGCGAGCCGCATCTGGTCGACCGCAGCTTCTGAGCACGATGCTTCCTTTTCCATTATCGACATCAATAGCCCCGATGGACACGCGTACGCGCAGCGCCTTGGCGTTCACGCGGTGCCACTCGTTGTGATTGATGGAAAGCCGCTGGCGCTGAGGGTGCAAACTTTGGTGGAAGCACGGCAGCTTGTTGAATCAAATTCATTGAGGAAGATGATTTGACGAGGTGGTAAATCCTCAGCAAAAGATTTAGTAGTATGGAATACGGCAGTTCTATTACTTCGTATAATGTATATTATGTAAAATATAAAGCTTTGAAAAGTTAACAAATCTTGCTGGTGCCCATAGCCTACTTTTCTTTTGAAGATCATAGCCCTCCTGACAAATTTACAAGTAATAAACGAACAGAAATCATATTGTCGATACTGTCAGTATGCTGCTTCGGGCCTCTCAATATTATTTGCGCCCAAAACGGGCGCCAGTCTCGTGATCGCCCTAACCTAGCAAATGCATAATGCACACGGAGTAAAGTGCTAATCCACATGAAATTGCTCAATTTGATCCTATCAATAATCATCGTTATCGCCTTAGTGGTTTTGTGCCAGAAAATTATTTCCAATTCAATCGTCAATCAAAAAAACAAAAAAGATTACGCCGAATTGAACCATATCAAATACGGTTTCCTCAACGTAGATGAATGGAAAACAAGAATTACGCCGATCATGGAAGATGAAATCAATAAGCTGCATCTGTCAAAAGCAAAGGAGCGAGTGCTCAAAAAACATATCGAAGCGCTACTGAGTACGCTTATCGATAAAGTCGACAAACAAATTAGACAAAAGAATGCGCTTACCCTGAAAGGCAGGACCGAGCAATCCCTGATAGATACTTTTATCAAGGTAGAAGATATTAAAAAAGGGATTCCGGAATACGCGGATGCCGTGATGCAGGAAATAAAAAAGCCGACAACAGAGCGTCAGATAAAGGGGGCGCTGAACGAACAGCTTAAGCAGTATTCGGAAAATACTTTCGATACGCAAGACACATCTGAACTAAACGGCATCCTTCGCCGAACCCATTCTGAAGATATCGAAAGTGCGCGCAGCAAGATCGATAGCACCATTTTAACTATGAAGGACCGGATTGCTAAGGAAACCCTTTTATTGATAACACTGGCCACAATACTCTTTGGGATGTGTGGCTTTCGCAAGCAGCCGCTGCGCCCTCCTCAATACATGATTCTGGTGTTGTCACTTATCGTTTTGCTGATCGCGGGCGTAACCACGCCCATGATCGATATGGAAGCAAAGATTCCGCTGTTGAGTATGGAGCTCATGGGTCACAGCATTCGCTTTGAGAACCAAGTGTTATATTTTCAGAGCAAGAGCATTCTGGATGTATTTTGGATATTGATCACGCATAAAGCAATGCAGATGAAATTGGTGGGCGTCTTGCTGGTCACCTTCAGTATTTTATTTCCAGTGTTAAAATTAGTTTCCTCATTGGGACATTATTATGATTACCGCCATGCCAGAGAAAACTCGGTGATTAAATTTTTTGTCTTTAACTCCGGAAAGTGGTCCATGGCCGATGTTATGGTCGTTGCCATTTTTATGGCGTATGTCGGGTTTAATGGAATTATTACCAATGAGTTCGGTAAATTAAAATCAGTAACTCAAGAACAAGAGTTGATGTTCTTAACGACTAACGCCACTTCCCTACAGCCGGGATTTTACTTATTTCTGACTTACACGCTGTTGGCGTTATTTTTATCGAGTTTTCTGGCCAGAAAACCTCAGCTCGAGAACGCCGCTAATTTGATAATGACTAAGTCCAAGCGAGAAGTGTTTTGACGTTCGTCAGCTATCTCGGGTGTCGGTGTCGATGATGAATGTCCGGATAATGCGGATGCTTGTGCACCAAAGCTTCGTGTGCGTGCAGATGCGTGTGCGCTTGCTCCTCCTTCCAGGGGAAGTCGTGGTGGTGGCGGTGGTGTTCGTCATGCACATGACGGTGAACATGGGTAAGGGGTTCGTGCCTGTGCATGTGCTCGTGGCGTTCGCTTAAATGCAGATACACGCCAGCCGCCATCAATGTCGCGGCAATCCAAAACAACAACGCCGGTGCTTCCTGTAGTAGCAATAACGACAATGCGGCGCCGAAGAAAGGTGCCACCGAAAAATAGGCGCCGGTGCGGGCGGTGCCGAGTTGGCGTAACGCCAGGACGAACAGCACCAGGCTAATGCCATACCCCAGCATGCCGACGACGCCCACCGCCGTCATCACCTTCATCGCGGGCCATGAAGCGCCCAGCGTTAATGCTATACCGGTGTTGACGAATCCCGCCACCAGCCCTTTCAAGCCCGCAATCTGCACCGGATCACCTGCTGAAATCTTGCGCGTGAGGTTATTGTCGATGGCCCAGCACAGGCACGCGCCGACGATCAAGAGCGCGCCTAACGATGCATCATCCCAGCTGGTGGTTCCCGGCCACGACAATAACGCGCCGCCGCCTACAATCAGCGCCATGCCGAAAGCGATATGGCGGTCGAAGTTTTCCTTAAACACGAACCACGCCAGCAAGGCGGTGAATACACCTTCTAGATTGAGCAATAGCGAAGCGCTGGCCGCCGTGGCGTGCATCAAGCCGATCATGAGCAATACCGGCCCGGTGACGCCACCGAAAAAAATCGCGCCCATCAGCCATGGAAGATCGTGGCGCATGAGCGCCGCCTCGTGCTTACGCGTGGCCGCGCTCGCATGACTCAAGAGCCACCATGCAAGCAATCCCAGACCTGAGCCCAGATAGAGCAAGCCAGCCAGCAACACCGGAGACGCTACCTCCCCGCCCAGAAGTTTCGCGAATGGGACGCTGGCGCCAAATAGCGCCGCCGCCAACAGGGCGTTGGATACTCCTGAGTTAAGAGAAATTTTTGCCATTGAAACAGTATCGCCAACTTAAAAGATAATACAAATATATCTTAATGTTGCGCTTCTTGCTTAATGTGTTAATGCAGATTTGCGTAACAGCTTAATCTGAAACAGCGTGTTGCGCTCTTCTTCTTCCAGCACCGATTGAATGTAACGGATGGTGCCACGATAACGTGGGATCACATTATATTTAAGAGCGTTAACACGTTTCTGAGTTTTGCGCTGTTCTTCCAAAAGTCGCCATAGCGCGGTCTCGGCTTCGCCTTGGCGCGCTAGTAACACCGCCGTATGCGCGAGTTTGTGACGCGCCTGATCAAAACTGGCGTCGGTCCACATCAAGCCCACGGGTTGCAATGGCAGAGTCTCAGCAGTCACGGCCGGATATTCCACACCAATGCTGGAGCGTGGCAGGATATTAAGACGGATGGCAGGCTGCAGGCCGAGGGCTGATTGACGCAGCATTTGGCTGCCCATGCGCATTTGTGCCAAGGCCAGCCAGCGATAAGATTCCTTAAGTGCATCACGTACTTCTGTGCGTAGCTTACGGTATTGGTTTAAACGTTCGTACACCAGGCGCGTGAGCAGTTCACGTTTGCGTTCGAGCATGGCGTGGCCTTGCTCGAGAAATAGCACCTGACGCCGCAGTCCCAGTAGCGCGCTTTTGGTCGGTGGTATTTTTAACCGGTCTTTCATGCCGCTTGCGTGATCTTTTCGTAATGGTGATATTTCGCCAGATCAGCTTCGCTCACGCGCGTGAGCGCGTCGCGCGGCAACAAGGACAGTAATTGCCAAGCCAAAGTGAGCGTTTCGATGATGGAGCGGTCTTCGTCTTCACGCTGGGCGACAAAACGTTCCTCGAATGCTTTGGCGAAGGCCAGATATTGGCGATCGGTTTCGCCCAGTTCTTCGGCGCCGATAATCGAGGCCAGATTGCGCACTTCCAGCGCCTTGGCATAAGCGGCATACAATTGGCTCGCTACCCGTGGATGATCTTCGCGCGTGTCGTCCTTGCCGATGCCGTCCTTCATCAAGCGTGACAGCGACGGCGGTACATTCACGGGTGGATAAATACCTTGCATGTGCAGCTCGCGCGACAACACCACTTGGCCTTCAGTGATGTACCCGGTGAGATCCGGAATCGGATGCGTGATGTCGTCGCTGGGCATGGACAAGACGGGCACCATGGTAATCGAGCCGCGTCGATTCTTGACGCGCCCCGCGCGTTCGTAAATTTCCGCCAGATCGGAGTATAGATATCCAGGATAACCTTTGCGCGATGGCACATCGCCCTTGGCGGTGGCGACTTCACGCAAGGCTTCGGCATAATTAGTCATGTCGGTGATCACCACCAACACGTGCAGATCGAGATCGTAGGCCAGATATTCCGCCGCGGTCAGGGCGGTGCGCGGCAAGATCAGCCGCTCGATGGGCGGATCGTCGGCCAGATTGATAAACATCACCACGTTGCCAAGCACCCCGCTGCTTTCAAAATCCTCTTCGAAAAAACGCGCGTCGGCATAAGAGATACCCATGGCGGCGAACACCACCACGAAGCGTGATTCCTCGCCCGTGAGTTTCGCTTGGCGCACGATCTGCGCCGCCAAGCGATTGTGCGGCAGACCCGAACCGGAAAAGATCGGAAGTTTTTGTCCGCGCACCAGCGAGTTCAATCCATCGATAGTAGAAATACCCGTTTGAATAAATTCACGCGGATAGGCACGCGCCGCTGGATTCATTGGCGCGCCATTGACGTTGCGTTTTAAATTCGACACCAGCGGCGGACGTCCATCGCGCGGCGCGCCGATGCCGTTGAAGATTCTTCCTAGAAGATCGCGCGACAAAGGCAGCTCGAAGGGTTCATCGAGAAACCGCACCCAAGTACGCTCTAGATCGAGATCTTCGGTACCCTCAAAGATTTGCACCAGCACCACGTCATCGGAAGTGCGTATCACTTGGCCGTTGCGCTTATGCCCACGGTAATCGCGCACCGCCACCCGATCGCCCAGCGCCACGCCAGGCACGCCGCGTAAGTACAGCAAGCCGCCACGCGCCGCCGAACTCATGCGATATTCTTTTTCTTTCATAATAATCCTTAATTATTTATTAGTGTTAACCACAGAGAACACAGAGAATGTCAAAAAAATAAAATTTTATTCTCTGTGCCCTCTGTGGCTATGATTCATATTTTTGACGTTACCGGTTTGGCATATTCCATTTGCAATCCAGCAAAGGCTTTTTGAATTTCGCGCCGCACCGCCTTGAGTTCTTCCAGCTGTTGACTCGAATACGACGACTTAATACGACGCATGCGCGCGAGTATTGGCAGTCCCAGCAGTTGTTGCACGGGTACGCCGATGTCGAGCAAGGCCTGGCCTTGATGACAAGTCTCCAAGACCAGGTCGAGCAAAATGAATTGTTTTTGTGGCGAACAAAAACTATCGATGTCGTCGAGCGCGCTTTGTTGCAGCACGCCCTCTTTTATCATCGACGCGCCTTCCAATGCCCAGCGTTGCGTGGGCGATAAAGCTTCCGGACCCACGAGATTGACGATGCGCGCGAGTTCATCCGCTTGCGCCAACAAGCGCATGGCTTCGGCGCGGCATTCGCTCCAACGCGCATCCACGTTCGCATGCCACCATTTAGCCGCGGCGTTCACGTAGCCGGAAAAACTATCGGTCCAATCCACCGAAGGATAATGACGCGCATCGGCGAGATTTTTGGACAAGGCCCAAAAGGTCTGCACGATTTCCTTGGTATGGCTCGTGACCGGCTCGGAAAAATCGCCGCCGGGCGGCGACACCGCGCCGATCAAACTGACTGAGCCGTGCTTTCCCGAAAGCGTTTCGACGCGGCCCGCGCGTTCGTAGAACGCCGCCAAACGCGAAGCCAAATAAGCCGGATAGCCCTCCTCCACAGGCATTTGCTCCAAGCGCCCCGCCACTTCGCGCAAGGCTTCGGCCCAGCGGCTGGTGGAATCCGCCACCATCACCACGTCGTAACCTTGATCGCGATAATATTCGGCCAGCGTCACGCCCACATAGATCGAAGCTTCGCGCGCCACCACGGGCATGTTCGAAGTGTTGGCTACTAAAATAGTACGCTCCATCAGCAGCCGGCCAGTGTAAGGATCGGTAAGCTTGGGAAAGGTTTCGAGAATCTCGACCAGTTCATTACCGCGTTCGCCGCAACCGACATAGATCACGATCTCGGCGTTCGACCAGCGTGCGATTTGTTGCTGCACCACGGTTTTGCCAGCGCCAAAAGGTCCAGGGACAGCGGCCTTGCCGCCTTTGAGTAGCGGGAAAAGCGTATCGAGCACGCGCTGACCGGTGATGAGTGGCTCGGCGGCATGATCGCGCCGCTGATACGGACGCGCGCGCCGCACCGGCCAGCGGTGATACAGCTTAAGCTCGCGCGTCTCATTGTTCGCGGTTTTTA
>JACQBD010000192.1 GCA_016194665.1 Gammaproteobacteria bacterium | reverse complement strand
TATCTCGACGATCACCGGCGCCTCGCGTCCAAAAATCGCGGGGAAATCCGCAGCGCTTTTAGTGTGATCGACGCCAAAATCTGTCCATAACTTTTGCAGCGCGCGCTCCTGCGCCGGCGTCAAATGACGTTCGCGACGCACGAAACTGCGAATAGGACGATGCGCTTTGGTTTCGATCACGAAAAGAAGAAAAGAATAGACAGGATTAACAGGATTTACCGGATTATATGTTTTGATTTTTAATCATGTTGATCCTGTCCATTGTTATTCGAAGAAAGTCCCACCCAATGGCGACGACGGCGTGCCGTATTGTTTGCGCGGCATACGCCCGGCGAGATAAGCATCGCGTCCGGCTTCCACCGCTTTTTTCATCGCCGCGGCCATGAGAATCGGATTTTGCGCCGCGGCGATGGCGGTATTCATCAATACGCCGTCGCAGCCCAGCTCCATGGCCACGGCCGCATCCGAAGCGGTGCCAACGCCCGCGTCCACCAACACCGGCACCGTGGCTTCTTCGACGATAAAACGGATGTTATAAGGATTGCGAATGCCGAGACCCGAACCGATCGGCGCCGCCAGCGGCATCACCGCGACGCAGCCCATTTCGCCAAAACGTTTCGCCACCACCGGATCGTCGTTGGTGTACACCATGACTTTGAAACCGTCTTTAATCAAAATTTCGGCGGCTTTAAGCGTTTGCGGAATATCCGGGTACAAAGTTTTTTCGCTGCCCAGCACTTCGAGCTTGACCAGATCGTGGCCGTCGAGCAATTCGCGCGCCAGCCGGCAGGTGCGCACCGCGTCGTCGGCGGAGTAGCAACCGGCGGTGTTGGGCAAATAGGTGTACTGCGACGGCGGCAAAATGTCGGTGAGACTGGGTTCATTCGGATTCTGGCCGATGTTCGTGCGCCGAATCGCAATCGTCACGATCTGCGCGCCGCTGGCCTCGACAGCGCGGCGCGTTTCTTCCATGTCTTTATATTTGCCGGTGCCGACGAGCAGGCGCGAGGTATAGGCGCGGCCGGCAATAATCAGTTTATCGCTTTTCTCGCTAATCGGTTTCATGGTCGCTAACGTTGTCATCAGCCGCCTCCGATCGCGCGCACGATTTCCACGCGGTCGTTGTCCTGCAATTGATATTGGCCGTAGCGGCTGCGTGGAATCACTTCGAGATTAATTTCCACGGCCACGCGTTGGTCGGCTAACTGCATGTCTTCGAGCAAGTTGGCCACGCTGACGGCGCTACTGAAATCTTTTGGTTTACCGTTGACAATGATTTTCATAAGCTCGAATCAAATAGGCTCGCTGCCACGAATCAGGGGATATTGTATGGCGGTTGGAAATTTTACGCACGTGACGACTGGGTTGGACTATAAAGAAGGTATTAAAATAATTCGACGTCCCCATTCATCACAGGGTTTTCCTGCAATACGCCGTTGGCCAACAGCTGTTCGTAAGCGCATATGCGATTGCGGCCGTTTTGCTTGGCGTAGTAAAGGGCCTTGTCGGCCTTATCCATAATAGTCGAGGGCAGTTGGCCATCCGTTACTTGAATAACCCCGACGCTAACGGTTTTGTTGCCGACCTGAGGAAAATCGTAGCTCGCCACCGTGGCGCGAAAGCGTTCGAGAATCACCAAGGCTTTTTCCAAATCGGTATTGTTCAGCAGCGCGACAAATTCTTCTCCGCCATAACGAAACAAGTAATCGTAGTGCCGAAAGGATTGCGTCATGAGGCGCACGAAATGCACCAGCACCTCATCGCCATACAGATGACCGTAGCGGTCATTCACTTCTTTGAATTTATCCAGATCGATCATGGCTAGACACTTAGCGATTGGTGAGCTCGGCAAGGGATTCGCCGCTTCTCGAAACAGATGCGGCATTCTGCTATCCAAGGCTTGGCGATTCAACAAACCAGTCAGCACATCGCGCTCATTTCGGTCGAGTAGAAACTGCTGACTCTTCCATACCTGCGACATGGCTTCGATCATGTACAAGGTTTCGGCATCGGCGTTGTTACAATCGATCACTAACACGCCGATCACATCGTGCGCACCACGCACCGGAAAAATGATGCGCGTCGATGAAATGGCGGGGCGTTGCAAACGGATAATTTGTTTGCTGGCGACGCATTCGCTGAAACCTTCATGCTGCGCCAGCGGCTCGCCGGACCACGCGGCATTGCGCGCATCGCGCACGATAAAACCGGAGACATCGTCGCTGCGTTCGCGGTCGAGTTTGGTGTTGAACACTTCGTACACCGAGATGCTGGTCGTGGCCGAAATTTTGCGCACGTTATCGACCAAACAAGCCGTTAACTCCTGCTTGTTCTCGCGCGCGGCCAGGTCTATTAAAGCCTCTATATGACTTTTGGAAATCAACGATCCACCTTGAAGACAGCCTTTACGAATAAGCTGCAAAGCTTATGCCGGCATGGTTTTTACTAGGTTTTATAATGGTTTTAGCTGGGGGGAGGTATATTTGGGCATTTATTTCTATTTATAATAGAACATCCCGCGAGCCGGTGTCTGCGGACGAAAAAGCGCGCTTTTAGAGTGAAAAATTAAGAATACTTCTCTGCTTCTAACGATAGAGATAGGACATGGCGACAATCCCTACCGAACCCATTGGCAGTATTCCTAGACCGCTGCCGCTGATAGAAGCGATCGCAAAAAAAGATGGCGACGATCCGGCTTTGGAACCTCTTTACAACGCGGCGATCCGAGACACAATCCAACAATTTGAAGCCACCGGCTCATCGGTGATTACCGATGGCGAACAAAGGAAATATCACAATTTCTGGACCTATTGCGTACACGGTTTAGCCAATACAGCGACTGATGGTTTCAAAATTCCGTTCGTCGCCGGCCACACCCGGCGCATGCCCCGGCTCACGAGCGGTCCTTTCCGTTACAAACGTTACGCCGACAGTTATTTAGACACCGCCTTGCGCTACGCACAGGTACCGGTGAAGCAAGCCGTCATCTCGCCGTCGGCTTTAAGCTTAATGTATCCGGCCGAGGGCATTGCGGATTATACGCGCGAACAATTTATCGACGATCTATTGCGCGAACATGAAACCGAAATTCGGCGTTGCTTGCAAAAAGGCGCGCATAAAGTTCAGATCGATTTCACCGAGGGGCGCCTGGCGATGAAGCTCGACCCTTCCGGCAATTTGCTCAGCAGTTTTATCGATCTCAACAATCTCGCGCTGGCGCGTTTCTCCGCCGCCGAGCGCCAATCGATCGGCGTGCACACTTGTCCCGGTGGCGATCGCGACTCGACCCACAGCGCGGATGTCGACTATGCCGAATTATTGCCGAGCTTGTTCGAATTGGATGCCGGCAATTTCTACATCGCCATGGCCGGGGAAAAAGATCGCGCGCATGCGTTAAAAATTATTCGCGAATACATAAAACCGGATCAGCGCATTTTCGTCGGCGTGATCGCACCGATCGACGCGCGCATCGAAACCGCTGAAGAAGTCCGCGACCGTATTCTCGAAGCCGCCGAATATATTCCACTCGCGCAATTGGGCACCACCGACGATTGCGGTTTTTCGCCGTTCTGCGACGACACTTCCACCAGCCGTGAAACGGCTTTCGCCAAAATTCGCGCGCGCGTGCGCGGCACGGCGCTGGCGGCGAAAATCCTGAAAATTTAATCGATGGAAGACAACGAAGAAAAACTGTTGCGTTCGGTCGCGCTGCAAAATGCGCAAAGCATCTTGCTCGCGCGCCAGCGCGCCGAGGAAGAACTGCAGCGGGCTAAGATCGCTCTGGAAGAAAAGATGCAAGAACTCGCGCAGCAGCGCGAGTGGTTTCAAACGACGCTCTCCAGC
>JACQBD010000007.1 GCA_016194665.1 Gammaproteobacteria bacterium | reverse complement strand
GGGGGTGAAGCCGCGTTGGATGATCTGCGTCGGGAGATTCGGGTGACTGGTGTCGGCGTACACCAGTTCGGTCTCGAAGGTTTGGCCGACCGCGACACTGGGGCGGCGGATGAAACGAACGAGATCCAGGGTGGGGGACAGGTACTCATAAGTGGTCACCCGACCCGTCCCCCCGACGTTACACGCAGCGGGATTGGATAAATCCGATTGGTTGACCTTGTTGACTAGGTTTTTGACACCGAGATTCGTTGAGAAGGTCAGGACGTCGCTCATGTTGAGGGGGTCGGTGACGGTGGTTTGGTTGGCCGCAGGAACGTCATACGCTAGGGTGAATTTTTCTTGGGGGGCGCCGTTGGTGGTGACGGCGTGTTGGGTCAGAATAGCTTTGCCGTTGACGTCATAAGCGTAAGTGCTGTAGCGGGTTGTTGCACCGAGCGCATCGACGTTGGAGATGCCGGTTAGGTTATTAAGGAAAGAAGTATTTTCGTAGTGGTAAAGCTTGGCGGTAGCGTCGGGGTAGTCGACGCGCACTAAGTTGTTGTTGGGGTCGTAGGTGTAACTGATTACTTTATTGGCTGAGTCGGTAACGCTGGAAATGTGATTGCTTGCGTTATAACCCAAGGCCAGTACATGGCCGAAGGAGTCGGTGACGGTGGTTAGTTTGCCGGTGGTGTCGTAATCATAGCTCGTGATCTTTCCCGAAGAGTCAGTTTCGGTGAGGAGTTTGCCGGTGGGGTCGTAGCGCTCGACTGAAGTGTCACGGAGAGTCAGGGTGAAACCAGAGGAATCCGCAGTTAGTTGGAAACGCGTGTCGCTGTCACCCTGACACGTCGTTGTGCAGGTAAAAGGTTCACCGTGGCCATTGGCGCGTTGTACATGCACGATAGTCGACAGGTTGGTCGGATTAAGATTAAGATTTCTTCCAAGTATCGAGGAAGTCCAACCTAACCCAAAATTGACGTCTTGAGTGAGCTGGCTGTTATAGTAGCGAACAAAGGGAATGCCATCAGTTACGCTAATTTGATCCACCTCGGCTTGATACTTGTTGCCGGTCGCGGCATTACAAGGGTTGCTTATATCTTTCCCGCACGACGGTTCACCGAAATCTTTGTGACTGCAAGTGCCATCGCTTTGCAAAATGCCAGAAGAACATGATCTATCAGCCGAATAGCAAGCATACAGACTGTCACATACCCAGATGCCATTTCGATGTCCACAATACCGTAGTGCGCGACCTCCATAACCGTAATCCGAACAGCTATTGTACGCACCAGCTTGTAACCGCGGTTCACAGAAAACCACACAAGGGCTGCATTCAACATTTGGATTATTACCGCCATACAACCAGGCAAGCGCCGCAGACTTGGCTCCATCGCACTGCGCATAGGCTTCATCAGCATTTAATGCCCACGCGGGCGGAGCAATAGTCAGCAAGGAGAGAGCCAATACGAGGTGCGCGAAGCTCATCACATCACAAGTTAAGGTTTTTTCTGCTGGGAGACGCAGCAAATTTAGGGCCCCATAGCGCAGCGTATTGCCACCCATGAACTGAAATATTGCAGTATTGAACAAACACGCCAATGAGGAAAACGTCATAACCCCTCCCCGTGCTGTGCGCTGATCCGCGGCGCGTTGTTTAATTAGTTATGGTTGTTATTTTTTTGCGCAGCCATTTCGCCGGGGTTTGGCTTACTTGTCAAGTGGCTTTAGGTGTAAAGCTTTAAGGGGAGGATGAAGTAATAATGGAACAATGAGTTGGCAGGTATGCGGGCTTACCTTTAGAAATTCATGTTTTGTGTAGAACGAAGATGTGCGGCATGCTTTATTCTTGTCTGGGCTCGCGCTTAAGCAGCGTTTCTACGGCCACTTGCGGGGCTATGTTTTCATAAAGCACCCGATACACTTGTTCAATAATTGGCATTTCTATGTTGAGCTTTTTCGCTAACTGATAAAGTTCGCGCGCGGTGGCTACACCTTCGGCTTCTTGTCCCAACTCGGTAAGAATTTCTGCAAGTTTACGGCCTTGTCCTAAGGCGATGCCTACGCGACGATTGCGCGAGGTGTTATCGGTGCAAGTAAGAATTAAATCGCCTGCGCCCGTAAGGCCCATAAAAGTTTCCGGCTTGCCGCCCATGGCGACGCCGAGACGCGTGAGTTCTGCGAGACCGCGCGTGATCAGCGCCGCACGCGCATTGGCTCCGAAACCCAGGCCGTCGCTGATGCCGGCAGCAATGGCCATAACGTTTTTAATCGCTCCGCCTAACTGAACGCCAGCGACATCGGCACAGGTATAGACGCGCATGCGATCGTTACGTAACCAGGCGGCGACTTCTTCCATTGTGTTTTCTTGGTCCGCGGCCACGGTTAACGCGGTCGGTAGGTTCTGCGCGACTTCACGCGCGAACGTCGGTCCCGATAGCAGCGCGAACGATTGTTGTTTCCCCAAAACTTCCAGCGCGACTTGACTAAGTAATTTACCACTGCCGGGTTCTAGGCCCTTGGTTGCCCATGTCACCATCGTGTCTGACTTTATTAATGGCTGCAATGCCGCCACGGTGGCACGAAATGCATGGCTAGGTACGGCAATGAGAAAATGCGCGGAAATCTTGGCCGCTTCCGCTAAGGACTCGGCAATCTGAAGATTGGCGGGGAAAGATATGCCTGGCAGGTAAAAACTATTTTGCCGTTCTTGTTTTAAGCGCGCCTGACGCGCGCGATCATTGCCCCACAGCACCACGTCATGTCCATTGCGCGCCAACAGCAATGCCAACGCCGTTCCCCAAGAACCGGCGCCTAATACAGCAATCGTGTAATTTTTTTTCGGGGACATTCTATTCTTTATCTTACGATACACGCCAAGATAAAGAATAGAGAAATTCGCGTTAAGGGAGCCTCTAAACAAAAACTCCTTCTCCCTCCGGGAGAAGGCGGGGATGAGGGGGATAATAAATTCATGTGTTGACTCCCCCTTACCCTAACCCTCTCCCGCAGGGAGAGGGGATTTTTATAGATTTCCTTAATTAATACTGGCGCGGCTGGGTTGCGCGGCTTGTTTTTGTTCGTACAAGGCTTCGAAATTTATCGGATTGATTAATAATTGCGGGAATCCACCCTTGCCCACCAGCTCATTCACCACTTCGCGCACGAATGGCAGCAGCACATAAGCGCAGCTGATTTCCAAGGTACGTTGCAGCAAGTCACCGTCAATGCCGCCGATACGGAAAATACCGGCTTGTTTCACTTCCACCAGAAAGATGTTTTTAGTTTCATGTTGCGCGGTGGTGGTGACGGTGAGCACGACTTCGTACAAACCTTGTTCGGCGCTGAGCGTCGTGTGCTCCAAACCCAGTTGCACGCCGATTTCGGCCGCGCCCTGTGCTTGGGTAAACGTCAGCGGCACGCCGGGCGCTTCGTAGGAGACATCTTTAATGTAAATTTTTTCGATGCTAAATGAAATATTCTGATTTAAGTTTTGCTCCACCGTCTCTTCCTCTCAGTAATTATTATTTAATTTAACTTTTAACTTTTTAGATATTATTCACGATGCCAGCAGTGCATCCAATTGGCCGCTGCGTTCAAGCCCGGCCAATTCCATATAACCGCCGACGTGGGTTTCGCCGATAAAAATTTGTGGCACGCTGGTGCGGCCGGTGAGCCGCACCATCTCTTCACGGCGCGCGGGGTTTTCATCCACCAGAACTTTTTCCACGGGCGCGGATTTTTTTTCCAGCAGACGTTCCGCCATGCGGCAGTAGGAGCAATGGCGGGTGCTATACATGAGCACTTTCGCCATCGCTATTTCTCAACCGGCAGATTATCTCGCTCCCACGCTTGCAAGCCGCCGGCGAGCGTGTACACCACTGGGAAACCTTGTTGGCGCAAAATCACCGCGCCTTTGACCGAACGTTGACCGCTGCGACACGCCATGACAATGGGTTTACTTTTATGTCGATCGAGGTCTTGCAGGCGATTTTTCAAAGAGGACAACGGCAAATTAATCGCGCTGGGAATATGCCCGCTTTGAAATTCTTGCGGTTCGCGCACGTCGACCACCACGCCGTTTTCACGATTTATCAGCTGCACGGTTTGCGCGGCGTTGGCATTTTTCACGCCGTGCATACGCAAACTGATGGGACCGGCGGCGATTAAAAAAATAATCACCGCCAAGGCGGCGAATAAATACCAATTATGAATGACGAATTGCGTGAGCATTGAAAGTCTTTAATGATAAATAAAATGTAAATCTTGGGCGTGCGGGAACTTTAAAAATCCACGATGTCTTAAAAATCAGCTTTGCACTACTTAACGAGTGCTGCAAAAAGCTTCGCGCAGCGAGCCGATCAACTGCAAAATCTTTTGGTCGCCGATGCGATAGTAAACTTTATTCGCATCTTTGCGTGAAGCCAAAATGCCTTTATCGCGCAGAATAGAAAGATGTTGCGAGATATTGCTTTGCGACGTGCCCACTTGCTCGACAATATCTTGTACGCTGACTTCGGAACTGCTCCCCAAAATACATAAAATTTTCAAACGCAGGGGGTGCGCCATGGCTTTCAAGGAACGAGAGGCGAGATGAATGTCCTCTTCATTGGTAATAAGAATCTCACTGATTTTTTCGGCGGTAGCGCTCATGTCTTCTTGCCTCATGGTTGGCTCGCGGATTCACGTTTGGCTCATGACTAAACCAGCTGATACGTGAACCAAAACATTATACAATATTAATAAGCTTTAATTAAAAAATACTGAAATTTACTATTTGAGTCACTTACACATGCCATTTACGCCTAAGCCCCTGGTTCTAATCATTATGGATGGTTGGGGTTACCGTGAAGACACCCAATTCAACGCCATCGCCGCGGCGCGCAAACCAACGTGGGACATGCTGTGGAAACAATATCCGCATACCTTAATACACGCCTCGGAAGCCGCGGTCGGGTTGCCGTCCACACAAATGGGCAACTCCGAAGTCGGCCATCTTAATCTCGGCGCCGGACGCGTGGTTTATCAGGAGTACACGCGTATTAACCGCGCTATCAGCACCGGCACTTTTTTTACCAATAAAACCCTGACCGACGCCATCGACCTGGCGCTCAAAACCGGCAAAGCGGTACACGTCATGGGCCTGCTGTCTCCCGGCGGTGTACACAGTCACGAAGATCATATTCACGCCATGATCGATCTCGCCGCGCGCCGCGGCGCCAACAAACTTTATCTGCACGCGTTTCTCGATGGCCGCGACACTCCTCCGCAAAGCGCCGCCGCTTCTATTAAGGTGATGGAAGAAAAATTCGCCGCCCTGAAACAGGGCCGTTTCGCTTCCATCATCGGGCGCCATTATGCGATGGACCGCGATCATCGCTGGCCGCGCATCCAAGCCGCTTACGATCTCATTACTCAAGCCAAGGGAGAATTTTCCGCTGCCTCCGCCTCCCAAGCCCTCGACATGGCCTACGCACGTGGCGAGACCGATGAATTTGTCAAAGCCACTGCCATCGTCGGGCCAAACGAAAAACCCGTACACATGCAGGACGGCGACGTGCTGATTTTTATGAATTTCCGCTCCGATCGCGCGCGTCAAATCACCCGTCCTTTTATCGATGTTAAATTTGACGCGTTCCAGCGCCAAGTTATTCCCAAACTCGGCGCTTTTATCAGTCTCACCGAATATAACTCTGAATTTCATGTGCCGGTGGCATTTCCCGCCGAGCGTTTGCGCAACGTCATGGGCGCCTATCTCGCTAGTCTTGGCCTGCATCAACTGCGCATCGCTGAAACCGAAAAATATGCGCACGTGACGTTTTTCTTTAACGGCGGCATCGAAACGCCGTTTGAATTCGAAGATCGCGTGCTGATTCCCTCGCCCACGGATGTCGCGACTTATAATTTAAAGCCGGAAATGAGCGCGCCACGACTCACCGACGAACTCGTCAAAGCCATTCGCGGGCGCCACTACGACGTCATCATCTGCAATTTCGCCAATCCCGACATGGTCGGCCACACCGGCGATTTCGACGCCACCGTCAAAGCGATTGAAGCCGTGGATAAGTGTTTGGGCAAAATTCACGCTGCCATCGTCGAAAGCGGCGGCGAACTGCTGATCACCGCCGATCACGGCAATGCCGAACAAATGTTCGATTCCGAAACCAATCAGCCGCACACCGCGCACACCATCAATCCCGTGCCCTTCGTCTACGTCGGTCGGCCGGCAAGCCTGGCGTCGACGGGAGCGCTGGAAGATATCGCGCCGACGATGCTTTACCTCTTAGGCCTGCCGCTGCCGACGGAAATGACGGGGCGCGCTTTAATCAGCTTGGCTAACGAGCAAACGGTAACGGCGCAAGGCAAGGCCTGACGGATCGGCATTGATCCGTCAGCGCCGGCAAACGAATCCAAACCTTGGGCTGTATGCAGCGCTGGTTTTTTTGCTATCGTTAATTTTCTTTTCGCCCGCCCATGCCGTCAACGTCAAACAAGACCAAGCGCGCTTACAGCAATTACGCGCGCGCATCGAAACTTTACAACAAACCCTAAACGAAACCCGCGGCAAACGCGACGTGGTGCGCGAAGAAGTGCGCGATCTGGAGCGGCGCATTGGCGATCTGTTAAATGGACTGAGGTTAACCGATCAGCAGCTGCAAGCCGATGAAAAAAAATTGCAGGATCTTAAAAATAGGGCGGCGCGCGAACGCGCCAATCTGCTCGCGCATCAACAACAGTTGGCGCGCCAAATTTACACCGCTTATGTCAGCGGTCGCCAAGAGTACCCCAAACTGCTGCTCAACCAAGAAGATCCCGCAGCAGTTTCCCGGGTTCTCGTTTATTACGGATATCTCAATCGCCGCAGAACCGAACGCATTGAAAGCACTCGCGCCAGCTTAACCCAAGTGGAAATACTTGAAAGCCAAATCCAAAAACATAGCCGGGAATTAGCGACCTTATATAACTCTCAACGTGAACAAAAAGCGGCGTGGGAGGTCTCACGTACACGTCGCAATGAATTGCTCGCCAGCCTCAATCGCGAAGTACGCGGACAAGGCCAGGAAATCGAGCGTTTACACGCCGATGAAAAACGCCTGGAACAGCTGTTAGCGGAACTGAAAACAGCGCTGCCGCAAACCTTGGCGCCGCCCGAAGGCGCGGCGCATTTTGCAAAATGGCGTGGGCGCCTGTCGCTGCCCACCCAAGGTCAGATCGTGGCGCGCTACGGAACGCAAAAAAGCCTCGGTCAGCTCAAGTGGCGCGGTTTACTTATTAGCGGGCGCGAGGGTCAAAACGTAATTTCGGTATTTCCGGGACGCGTGGTATATGCCGACTGGCTAAGGGGTTTTGGGCTACTCTTGATTCTGGAACACGGAGATGGCTATATGACGCTTTACGGGCATAATCAAAGTCTGCGCAAAGGAATCGGCGACAGAGTTGAGGCCGGTGAAATTATTGCAAGCCTAGGCAATACCGGCGATGCGGCGCAACCGGGCTTATATTTTGAAATCCGCCAAAACGGAGAACCACGCGATCCACTAATCTGGTGTAAAGCACGATAAATAAACCTAGTTCTATTTCTGCCCGTAAACCAGGCGGCGCAGTTCACCAAACGGAGCATCATTAATGAAACTTGCAACACGCTATATATTGGTCCTATTTTTTGGGATGTTCGTCGGCGCCGCGGTTATCCTTGACATGGGGGTGTTGGCGGAGCGCGATGAACCTAAAGAAGCCGTCGCCCCGTTGCCGCTCGATGAGCTGCGCACCTTTACGGAAGTTTTTAGCCGCATCAAGGCCGACTATGTCGAACCGGTGGAAGACAAAAAACTTTTGGAAGACGCGGTGCAAGGCATGCTCGCGGGCTTGGACCCCCACTCCGCTTACCTCGACGCCGAAAGCTTCAAAGATATGCGTGTTGAAACCGAAGGCCAATTCGGCGGTCTCGGCATCGAAGTGACGATGGAAAATGGTTTCATCAAAGTGGTATCGCCGATTGAAGATACGCCGGCGGCGCGCGCCGGACTCAAGACCGGCGATTTGGTTATTCGTCTGGATGAAAAAGCCGTGAAGGGCCTTACCCTCACCGAAGCGGTGCGTCTCATGCGCGGCAAACCTGGCAGCGATATCACGCTTACCGTGGTGCGCGAAGGGGCGACCAAGCCGCTCAAAATTACGCTCACACGCGCGGTGATTAAAATTCAAAGCGTGAAGAGTCGGTTGCTCGAATCCGGTTTCGGTTACGTGCGCGTCACCCAATTTCAAGCCGGCACCGACAAGGGCTTGGTCGATGCGATTAAAAAATTGAACACGGAAAATAAAACACCGTTGCGCGGCATGGTGCTCGATCTGCGCAACAATCCGGGCGGCGTACTCAACGCCGCGGTTGGCATCAGCGATGCCTTCTTGGACAAAGGATTGATTGTTTACACCGAAGGCCGCGTGGCCGATTCAAAAATGAAATTGACCGCAACGCCGGGCGACGTCTTGAACGGCGCGCCGCTGGTGGTGTTAATTAACGGCGGCTCGGCCTCAGCCTCGGAAATTGTCGCCGGTGCTTTGCAAGATCATAAACGCGCCGTCATCATGGGAACCAAAAGTTTCGGCAAAGGTTCGGTACAGACGATCATGCCTATCAGCAACGGCGGCGCGCTTAAAATCACCACCGCGCGTTACTACACGCCCAGTGGCCGTTCGATTCAGGCTTCGGGCATCGTCCCCGACATCGTTGCCGAAGAAGCTAAAATCACCAAGAGCGAGGCCGGCGATCGTTTAAGAGAAGCGGACTTGGCGCGGCATTTGGAAAATAATCTCAATACTGTCGAAGAAGTCGTTAAGCCTAAGGAAGAACCGAAGAAAGACGACAAGAAGAAAGATGAGACCGGCAAGCTCGCGGGTCCCGAGGATTATCAGCTGCAAGAAGCTTTGAATTTACTTAAGGGAATTAGCTTTTTCAAAACCCAAGCGGCTAATTAAATTTTCAAAAGACAAAGCACGGCCGCCAGGCCGTGCTTTTTTTGTGTTCGTCATTCCCGCGCAAGCGGGAATCTAAGGATTTTGAGACAAATGACGAATCGGCAAGTTATAGATTCCCGCTTGCGCGGGAATGACGGAAATTTTATTTAAAATCGAAACGGGTGCCGAAAAAGATGCGGCTGCGTTGCAGATTATACGGATCGAGATTCTGCGGATTGGTATTCGCATTGCTTAAACCATAACTGGCTTCGGCTTGCAGGCTTAAGTCGCGTTGCACTTGCCATTTCCAGCCGGCAGAGAACAAGGAACGGTCATCGCTGCGCGGGGAAATAAACATCAACTCGTCGGTGGTGTCGTACAAACTCTTCTGCATTTTAAAAGAGACGTAAGGCGTGTGCGACTGAAATACCGTCATACTGCCGCCGACCGTGAAGCCATAATAACGCCGGCCAAGACGGCGATAAATTTCTTCGCGCGCCATTTCATCGCCGATAAAAACGCTGCCGGTCAAACTCGGCTTCCATCCGCTTGCGAGTCGACTGGTCCATGAAAAAGCCGCGCGGGTATCGAGCGTATCAAGCGGCGCCGGATAAACCGCCGTGCCTTCACCGTATTCGGCAGAAAACGCAAAGCTATGGGCCGCGTTCACATTATGCCGCCACTTAACACCGAAATTGTTGACGCGGTTTAAAGAAGCATTATTTTCAAAGGAAACAGCCGGCTTGCGGTTGGATTCCAGTTCGCCATACAGATGAACCGAATCGGCGCCGGACAGGCTATCGGCCGCATCCATTGACGAAGTTTCTTGGGCCAATTCTCGAGAGCTATAAAGATTGAGGCCAAATGAGGTCAAATCGGGATTATGCAAATGTATTTCCGGCACCCCCACCGCTCCCGCGCCGGCAAAAGGCTTATCGTCGAACCACGAAAGCTTGCCCGGCTGAGCCATAACCACAGGGCTGGCAGCGATGCAAAACGCTATCCCTCCCCACAAGGCTTGATGAACGGTTTTTTTCATTACTAAGGAATGTTCAATTAACGTATAAGAATTTTAGCATAAAGTTGTCAGCGACCGAGCCACCGCTTGTCATCAACTTCGGCTCGGCCACCCGCGCCACAACATAAAACCGCCGGTCGCCGCTAAAATCCAGCCGAAAACACGGCCACGCTCAATTTCGCCGTAAAAACTGACATCCAAACCCCACATTAATATGCCACCAATTATTAAACCGCTGCCGGCCAAGGCAAAGTAAAGTCGGCGATGGTTTTGGCGCATTTGTTGACGTAATTGGGTCCATTCGCGCATTCTGCTTACCTGTATGGATTCGCCCTGACCGGTACGCCTTAAGCTTTCGTGCAATAAAGCCGGCATTTCCGGCAGCATCGCCCACCATTTGGGAAATTCTTGCTGAAATTTACGAATAAACGCGCGCGGGCCGAGGTTTTCACGCATCCAGCGCTCTAAATAGGGTTTGGCGGTTTGCCACAAGTCCAAATCGGGATACAGCCGTCGGCCCAAACCTTCGATGTTGAATAAAGTTTTTTGCAGCAGCATCAACTGCGGCTGAACTTCCATGTTGAAGCGGCGCGCGGTTTGAAACAGGTGCAATAAAAAACGTCCGAAGGAAATGTCTTTAATAGGTTTGGCGAAAATCGGTTCGCATACGGTGCGGATCGCCGCCTCGAATTCCTCGACGCGCGTCTCCGGCGGCACCCAGCCGGCGCGCAAGTGCGCATCCGCGACCGCGCGGTAATCGCGATTGAAAAACGCCAGGAAATTTTCCGCCAAGTAACGTTTATCTTTTTCGCCCAAGGTGCCCATGATGCCGAAATCGACCGCGCGGTATTGGCCTTCGGGCGAAACAAAAATATTTCCCGGATGCATGTCGGCGTGGAAAAACCCGTCACGGAAAGCTTGCGCGAAAAAAATTTCCACGCCGTTGTGCGCCAGCTGGCGCATGTCGATGCCGGCGGCTTTCAATCCTTCAATGTTGCTGACGGGAATGCCGTGGATACGCTCCAGCACCATAACGCTGCGGTGTGTCAGCTCCCAATAAATTTTAGGCACATACAATAAAGGCGAGCCCACGAAGTTGGCGCGCAGGCGGCTGGCGTTGGCGGCTTCGACTCTAAAATCCATTTCATCGTGCAAGGTGCGGTTAAATTCATCGACGATCTCGATCGGACGAAAGCGGCGCGATTCCGGCGAATAGCGCACCGCCAAACGCGCCAACAAATAAAGCAATTGCAGATCGCGCTCGATGATAATTTCAATGCCGGGGCGTAACACTTTCACCGCGACTTCACCGCCGTCGTGCAGACGCGCAATGTGTACTTGCGCCACCGATGCGGAAGCGATCGGCTGGCGATTAAATTCGCTGAAATAATTTTCCAGTTTTCCGCCCAACGCTTGCTCGATGAGCAGCGCCGATGCCTCGCCCGAAAAAGGCGGCACCTGATCTTGCAACTTGGCTAATTCCTCGGCGATGTCTTCGGGCAATAAATCAGGACGCGTAGACAACATCTGGCCGAACTTCACAAAGATGGGGCCCAACTCTTCGAGCGCCTCGCGCAATCGTACGCTGCGCGGAAGTCCGCGCCGCACAAACAAGCGCCACGGCGCCAGCCGCAGAACTAAACGATAAGGCCGAAATAAATGAATCGCAGTGACGAACTCGTCGAGATCGTGTTTGACGAAAACCTGAGTGATGCGCAGCAGCCGCGCCAGTTGCCGTAGTCGATTCATTTTATTTTCTCGCGCAAACGCTCGATGCGTTGCGCCAGGCTATCGGTTTGATTTTGCAAGGTTTGCACCGATTCACGCCAGGCATCGACGCGAAAACGCGTGGGCAACGCGCGGCTTTCTTCTTGCCAATATTCCACGGTATTGTCGCCGACGGTGCGCCATGCCTGCTGCGACCACTGGCGCAATCCGCGCAGCGTATTGCCGAGCTGATGCGCCATGACATCGCCCGCCACGCGCGCGGTTTGTTCTTCCCAATCGATATCGATATTTTTCATGATCTGCTGGAATTGACTGCCGAGTTCGATGTCGCCGCTGATTTTTAGCTCGCCTGCGGCGGCTATATCCGGCAGCACAGGGCGCAACATAAGCCGGCCAAAAATGGGAATATCTCCGGCCAAGGTCACATCCGGTTCGGTCGAATGATGGTCGACAATTTGCAGCCCGGTAGCGGACGGCAGCACGAAAATTTCAACAGCCGGTGCGCCGGTTAAGCGTAGATGAATGACCTTGCCGGTCAGCGGAGCTAAGCGTTGCAGCGTGTCAGGATCGAGCCGCAAAACACGGTTAACGCTTGCTTCAATCAAAGCTGTAAAAAGTGCTGACATTTTTTAGCTGACTTAAAAAAATTTATCTTTGCCGGGCGATTTTAAAATTTATACGCTTTATGCAGCGCTACGATCCCGCCGCTTAAGTTATGCACTGTCACGCGCTCGAAGCCGGCGTGCTGCATCATCTGCTTTAATGTTTCTTGATCCGGATGTTTACGAATCGATTCGGCCAAGTAGCGATAGCTGGCTTCATCGCCGGTCACGGCGCGGCCCAACCACGGAAGTACATTGAAAGAATAAGCGTCATAAAGTTTATTCAAGCCCGGCACCACCGGTTTGGAAAACTCCAGCACCAACAGCGCGCCGCCCGGTTTAAGCACGCGAAACATGGATGACAAGGCGCGATCGATGTGCGTGACATTGCGCAAACCGAAAGCGATGCTGACACGATCAAAATAATCCTCGGGGAACGGCAGACGTTCGGCATTGGCTTGGACGAAGTTAACATTGCTGACGATACCGCGATCCGTCAAACGCGCGCGCCCTTGTTCGAGCATCGAGTCGTTGATGTCCGCGAGCACCACTTGCCCGCGGCGGCCGACGCGCACAGCAAACTGCGCGGCCAAGTCGCCGGTGCCGCCGGCGACATCGAGCACGCGGAATCCGCCGCGCACGCCGCTGCTCTCGACCGCGAAACGTTTCCATAAACGATGCACGCCCAAAGACATGAGATCGTTCATCAAGTCGTATTTGTTGGCCACCGAATGAAATACGTCGGCGACCATTCCATCTTTGGCGGATTCCAGGACTTCGCGGAAACCAAAGTGGGTAGTGCGTTGTTTTGAATCGGGCGCGGTCATGGCGTGATTTATTTTGGCGTCTTACGTGGATGGCCGGATTTTTCCAAGCGTTCGATATACTGTTTCCATAAAGTTTCTTGGTTAGTGCCCAGGTGATGCAGCCAGTCCCAAGAATAAATTCCGGTGCTATGACCATCGTCGAAGAACAGGCACACGGCGTAGGTGCCGACCGGTTCGATGTTGGTGATGTTGACGTTTTCCTTGCCAACCTGCAGCACCTCTTGCCCGGGACTGTGGCCGCGGACTTCCGCCGAAGGCGAGTACACCCGCAAATATTCGCACGGCAAGTTAAAATGCCCGCCGTCATCGAACGCGACTTCCAGCATTCGCGACTTTTGGTGCAGCTTAATATCGGTGGGTCTGACTGAATCTTTACGCATGTTTTCCTGCATCAGGTCGAAATAGGGTCGTCAGTATATTCGCTTTCGGTTAAAGTGGCCGACAGCGGCGTCATAAATCGGTAATGGTAACTAAATTATGCGCACCGCGTCGTGCGCTCGCTCGCAATGCATTCCAGCGGCGGCTAAAAATAGACCTGAAGAGATCGATGAAATTGTCATATTTATGACACATTTATGCTATGAAATAGCGCCAAAATTAACGGCCACCCGGCCTGAGCGATTAATCCATGCGGGCCAAAATCCTTATTGTTGACGACGAATCCGCGATCCGTCAGATGGTCTGTCTGGCACTGTCGCAGGCTAACTATGAATGCCTGGAAGCCGCGGATACCCAACAAGCGCAGCAAAAAATCTTGGCCGACAAACCGGATGTAATATTGCTCGACTGGATGCTGCCGGGCTTAAGTGGATTAGAATATGCCCGGCTTTTGCGACGCGAAAAACTAACCGTGCATGTGCCGATTATTATGTTAACCGCACGCACCGAAGAAGAAGACAAAGTGAAAGGACTGGACAGCGGCGCCGACGACTACATCACCAAACCGTTCTCCACGCGCGAACTGTTGTCGCGTATCCGCGCGCAATTACGGCGCACCGCGCCGCACGCGGTGGAAGCGGCGGTGGAAGTGGACGGGCTGGCGCTCGACCCGGTCACACACCGCGTCAACGCCGGCGATAAACATTTGGAACTTGGCCCCACCGAATTTCGTTTGCTGCATTTTTTCATGACCCATCCCGAACGCGTGCATTCGCGCGAGCGCCTGCTCGACGGCGTGTGGGGCAACAACGTGTACGTCGAAGTGCGCACGGTCGATGTGCACATCCGCCGCTTGCGTAAACTTCTCACGCCCAGCGGACACGAACGCTTGATTCAAACCGTGCGCGGCGCCGGTTATCGTTTTTCGACGCATCATTAAAATCATGCATCCGGGTCTGTGGCGTGAGGTTTGGGTACTCAGCGGTATTACCGTAGGCAGTCTTATCTTCGGCGCGTTTATCGGCCGACCGTTCTTGGTCGCCACACTCGGCGTCGGTGCTTATGTCGTTTTAACATTACGCCACCTGCGCCACTTGCACCGCTGGCTGCTCGATCGCCAGTCGGTGAATATTCCCGACGCCGGCGGTATGTGGGGCGAAGTGTTCGACGAGCTGCATCGCATCTTGAAAGAAACCGCGCAACGCGAAGCGCAGCTCACCGAAATGTTAACGCGCTTTCAAAACGCCGCCACCGCCATGCCCGATGCGGTGATCATCGTCTCGCAAGAAGGCAACATCGATTGGGCCAATCCTCCGGCTGCGAGCTTGTTGGGCGTGCGCTTTCCCGAAGACGCCGGCATGCGCTTGTTGAATATTTTGCGCGATCCCGAGTTCGCCCAATACGCGCAAACCGGCGAGTTCACCGAAGCAATCGAGATCACTTCTCCCGACGATCGCCAAACGCACGTGACCATTCAAATCACGCCGTTCGGCAGCCGCCAAAAACTTGTGATCGGCCGCGACGTGACGCGCTTGGTGCGGCTCGAGGAAATGCGCCGCAATTTTGTCGCCAATGTTTCGCACGAGCTACGCACACCGCTGACGGTGCTCGGCGGCTACGTCGAAACCTTAACGCAGATGGATCAGATTAAGACCGACGATTTGCGCAAACACCTGAGCATCATGCACGAACAATCCGTGCGCATGCAGCGCTTGGTCGATGATCTGCTGACGCTTTCGCGGCTGGAAACCGCGCCGCCCAGCGCGCACGACGAGGCGATTGACGTCGCCGCCCTGTTAGCCGGCCTGCGCGAACAAGCGACGTTACTCAGCGATAAAAGCCAACACGCTATCACCTTGGACGCGGACCCCAATCTTAAACTGCGCGGCAACCGCGAAGAACTTACCAGTGCTTTTTCCAATCTCATTAATAATGCGGTGCGCTACACGCCGCCCGGCAGAGCGATTCAAATCGCCTGGCAGGCAGCGGACACAGGCGCCAAATTTTACGTTAAGGACAGCGGCGAAGGCATCGCGCCAGAACATATTCCACACCTTACCGAGCGCTTCTATCGCGTCGACTCGGCGCGCTCGCGTGCTTCCGGCGGCACCGGTCTGGGACTTTCAATCGTTAAACACGTACTGCTGCGCCATGACGCACAATTGGAAATTGAAAGTGAGATCGGTCATGGCAGTACTTTTACCTGCCTGTTTCCGCCGACACGCACGCGCACCGCTGCGCCGGCTGCGACATTGGACAAACGGTCTACTGACTACTAATCGTTTTTTGTTTGAACGTTAACTGCTCAATCCGATCTTGATACTCCTGCACTATGTTTTCGAACTCAACGCGCTTCAACTGAGTCAGCGGTTCGCGCTGCAGTAACGCGTCTACCGCACTTTTCTTCTCGTAGCGATCGACCAGTTCGCGGTTGATCTGCACCAACTTAACGTTGTTAACTTCGCAAAATTCAATTTGCTGCGCTTGATCGGTCAGCGTCTCTTGCAATTGATTTTTGGCCGACTCGGTCTGACGTAAATTCAGCGTTAGCTGCGCTACGTTCGCGCTTAAAACCGAATTACTTTCGCGTGATCTAGCCAACGCATTTTCCGAATTCTTTTTTAGACTGACTAATTTCTGGTTTAAATCGTTCATCTGACTCTTGAGCTGAGAGACTTCCGCCTGTAAAACATCGCGTTCCTGAGACACTTGGCGCAGCAAGCGTTGCGCGCGCAACATTTTTTGATCATCCGCCTCATTAGCCCCAGCGGCAGGAGTCGCCACGGTGAGCGCCAAGGTCGCAGCCTGAAACCAAACTAGTATACGCATAGAGACCTCCGTCCAGAAAAATTTCCGCTACGAATCGCTAAAACCGCGCGTTTAAATCCAGCTGTAAAACATCAATCGCCAGCGGCGGGCCGTCAATTTCATTCGCGCTTAACCAGCGCAAGCTCAGCCAAGTATTATTGGCTAGGCCGTAACCGCCGCCCAATATCCACCCCTTGGCGTCGGTGCCGCCGAGATGAAAATCGGAATCGGTGAAGGCATCGAGCACCGCGTCGCGTTCGAGATATTTGTACGCGCTGATGAACTGCCAGTCGCCGCGTTTTTTGATTAACGGCGAGCCCACGGCGAATTTCATCTGATACCCGCGCGTTTTGGGTTCGATATCCAGGCCGGTGCGTTGCTGGATCTCGGCACGATCGAAGCCGACGTTCTTCACGTAGTCGCCGGTAAACACCACATGCACCGGATCGAACGCGGCGATATCCCAAACGGCGGTCAAGTCTATTTCCTTAAAGTTAGGGGCCAAGCCAAACAAACCGTTGCTGAAGACCGTGTCGGTGCGGATATGGAACATGGAGTTTCCCTTCTGCACGAACTGCGGCGCGGTGTAATCGAGCAGCGCGCTATCCGCTTGCCGGCCGCTGACATGGCGGTAGTCGTAATAGGCCAAACCGATCTTGAGGCCATGATGCGCGGAAATTTTCCAATCCATCCCGACTTGGGCGCCGCTGAGCGATTTATCGCTGGCGGACAATTCCACTTCTTGCACCGGGAACCATCCCAGCGTGGCAAAGCCGCTGATGTTGTCGCTTAGTTTTGGTTTGAACGTGGCTGCCACGCCGTCAAAATTTAAATCCTCGTCCCACACTAAATCGGTGCCGAACCACGGATTGGGCAACCTGCCGCCCCAAAGCGTGAAGCGCTCGTTGGGATCGAAGCGCAGGTAAGCGCGATCCAGCACGAAGCTGTTGCGATTAAAATTATTGCCGAGCGTTTGATTGGTCGACACCGGATCGACGGTGTTGCCCGTGGTCAGGCGCAAGCCGGTTTCTAATTCATCGTTTACTTTCGCGAGCATTCCCAGGCGCGCGCGCAAACGCCAGCGCGTGCGATCGACGGAATCGTTTATAAATACATTCGTGCCAGCTTGCGCGATACCGCCGGCCGAATTTATCGCCTGATAATTAGGCGTGGCGCCTAAATTCCCGTCGGGGAATTGGTCGCGTTGATAACGCAAACGGATATCGCCGTCCCATTTGATGCGCTCGATCCATTCCGGCAGCGCGCCCGGGGCGCCCCAGCGCTCTTGCTTGGCTTGCGCCAGCACCTCTTGCTTGATCTGTTCACGCATTTCATTTTTGATTGTTTCCGGCACGTACGGAACGCGCACAATGCCTGGTTCGGTTTTCGGCACGTCGCTAGTTGCGGCATCCGGTTTGCCGGCTTCACGCAACAACGCGTTGGCCTTGTCTTGCGTGAGTACGCCCTGCTCCACGAGCAGCTTGATAAGTTTTAGTGTGGTGGGATCGACGTTAGTTGCCTGATCTTTTTCAGCGCTCCAGGCATTTATACAAACCAAAATGCACAAGAAGCTAGCCACGCGCCATTTTTTAGCGTTCATTTAGTGAAAGCCTTTCAGGTAAACAGGTTAGTAAAAAATATATTTTTTATTTATTGCCGCGATGTAATTCGCAGCCGTACCGGTTGTTTTAAATCGGCTGGCAACTCACTGCCGAGCGGTTCGACTTTGGCCAGCGCGAGTTTGATGGACTGATCGACGTCGGCATCGCCCGTGGAATCGGCGAGCTCGAAACGTTCGACGCTGCCGTCGTGCTTGAGCCAAAGTTTGATCAGTAACACATAATCGGCGTGACGGGTTTTCTTGTTGGCGGATAAAACTTTTTTAATCGAATCCTCAATGCGGCTGGTATACCAGGCGAAAGGACTGCCGGCGCCCAACAGATCGCGCCCACCTTTGCGCGCGCGTAGCTGAAATCCGTCGGTACCGTTGCCGTCCGCATCCACGCCCAGATCGCCGGGCGGCGCTGCGTCTTCCTGAGCCGCCGGTTGCGGTTCAGGAATATTTATTTCTTCTTTGATCTCGGGTTGCGGCGGCTGCTCGATCGGCGGCGGGGGCGGCAACAAAGATATTTGATGCACTACTTGTTTCATCGGCGGCTTCGGCGCCGACAGAAAATTATTAATGAGTCCGTAAACCGCGCCGATGCCCAGCAAGATTAAAACGCTGCTAAAAAAACGTCGCGCAAAAAAATTACGCGCGCCGACACGTCGCCGGCCGACATTGACATCGATCGTGGCGTGCATGTTCATTTCACCAACCTCTGCGTCACCAAACCAAGTTGCGTGATATCCAGGCGTCCCATGAGATCGAGCACCTGAACCACTTTTTCGTATTGCACCGCGGCGTCGCCCTTGATCACCACCGGCAAGGCCGGATTCGCCGATTTATACTGGCGCAATCGAGTCTCCAGCTCAGCCATCGTTACTGGAAATGTATCGAGGTAGATCGTGCCATCGGCCGCCACCGTGATGGCCTTGGTCTGCGGCTTAGCCAGACTCGGCGCGGCGCTGGCTTTGGGCAAATTCACTTTGATGCCTTGCACCGTAGCCGTGGTCATGATGATGAAGATCACCAGCAATACGTACGCCAGATCGAGCATCGGCGTGATGTTGATGTCGCTATAAGGCTCGTTTTCGGCTTGCGTCTTCATAGCCTATCCTCACGTCGGCGGAATATTGTTCGGCCATCTTGCTGATGAACTCGTCGATGAACACCTGCATGTCGGCGGCAATATTTTTAATAACTGAGACGATATAGTTGTAACCAAACAGCGCTGGGATCGCGACCAATAGGCCCGCGACTGTGGCCACCAGCGCAGCGGCGATGCCGGGCGCGATGGCGTTGATATTCACGTCGCCGGTGGCGGCGATGGCGGCGAAGGTGATCATCACCCCGACCACCGTGCCCAGCAGTCCCAAAAACGGGCCGCCGCTGATGGCGATGGTCAACAGCACTAAAAGATTGTTGAGTTTCTGATTCTCGCGCACTTGCGCGGCGTCAAGGCTGGCGCGGATGGCGTCGATCGCTTGCGGAGTTAAAATTTTTCCGCGCGTCAAGCGCGTATCGGTTTGACCGAAACGATGTTTGAGTTCCTGCACGCCGACGTGATACACGCGATAAATCGGCGAGCTTTGAAAATGATCGTGCGCACCGGATATGGCGCGCTCGAAATCCGACTTTTCTGCCGTGTCGTTCTCGTCTTTATCGCGATCCAAGGCGCCGGGGTCGCGGTTGAGTTTTTGGAACGCTTGCACGAATCGGCGATTGTCTTCGAGCATAACGCGCAGGGTCAGAAACTTTTTGACCATCACCCACCAACTCACTGCCGCCATCACCGCGAGCAGTGCAATGACCACCCAGCCGTCCACCGTGACCGCGCGCAGAATGGTGCCGAAATACGATGTGCTGTCACTTGATCCGCTGTGCGTATCTTCACCCGGCGTCACGAGCTTGGCGTCCACGCCTTGGCCTTTGGCCGCGGCCTTGATCCAATCGGCGCTGCGCGTGATATTGGAAAGTTGCAGTTCATCGAGTTCACCGCTGAAAAAATTTCCGCCGCCCGGCGCCGCGCCGATAATCATGTCTCCCGTCAGCACCGGTGTGGCGGCGTCGAGCGCCGCCGTTTCCTGTCCGTCGACGTACAACGCCGCGCGCGAACCGCCGGTCACGGCCAAATGATGCCAAACACCGACGGCCAGTTCGCTGACGTGCGGCGTTTCCTGTGTCTTGCCGCCGCGCGTAATACGCACGTAAGCGCGAGTCTGATCCACCCGCAGACTCACGCCATCGGCGCCGTCGTGGCGCGCGAACAGCACCGCGTCGCGTTGCGCGGCGGCGATTTTTATCCACGCTGAAAACGTAAACCCGGTGTCGCCGAACTTAAGCGAGGATGAAGCCGGGATGAGAATTTTTTGCGCGCCGTTAAATTTAACGCCCGCGCCGATGATGGAAGCCGGGTTGGATTCGGCCGTGGACGCGGCGGCGTTATTCATATTGCCCGTCTGGTCTTTGGGCGCACCCGGCACTTCGAAGTGATATACGGCTACGGTATTGGCGTCGTACACGGCCTTGGCGTTCTGGGCATTGGCGGCATTTTGATTGCCGTATTTCATCCAGATCGCATCCGATTTGCCGGCAGACAATTTGGGGACTTGCACCCAAATAAGCGCGAGCTCGTTCAAGGCGTCGAATTTTTCGATTTGATACGCCAGTGGGGTTTTTTCATCGGCGCCGAAAAAGCGCGCATCCGAACCGTCTTCCTTCATGTCCAAAAAATGCGTGAAGTTGCCGGCGTGCAGACGGATAAGCACGGGAACCTGGGTAAGATCTTGTTTAAGATTGGTGCCGGACTCCGTGGTATTCAAAATGATTTTTTTTTGTGCGGGCCATTCATCGCCGTGCGCGGTGTGCGCGAACATCAGCAGAATGGCGAACAGCGGTAACGCCTTCGGCATCGGTGATCCTTAAAAATAAATAACAGTTAAACGCCCAGGCGCGGAGGTAACACCACTCAATAGCGCCAGGTGTGATCCCGCGTGGTTTTGTGGAAGCTGCGGCCGAAACCGATGGCGGCGAACAAGCCCACGACAACCCACAGCAGCAGCATAATTTCTAAATTCACATTGGCTCCTGACACGCTCAAGTAAATCGCGTTGGTTGAATCCTATAGAGTGAATGTGACAGATTCATGGCAATTGCATGTCACGGATGTTGCTGCAACCGCATGCGTTATCTAAATAGAGCGATGAATTTTGGGCGCAATGCTTCGGTACGCTAAGAATACGTAAATGAGTTTGTGCCAACAGACGCGTTAACTAAAAAAATAAATTAATCGAAGCAGATGACAACCATTTGGAATTTATTTAAAGTGTTGTGACCGCCTGCGCCGCGTTGTCCTGCGACGATACGCGAACCGTCATAGGCTTGTTGCGACTGGCCGGGTGTCGGACTCATCGTTGTCAACGGAGTGATTAAATAAGCGCCCGGCAACATGGCGTATCCCGCGGGCAGCATCGCGTACTCGCCCGCGAGCAGCGGACCGCCATCGGCGAGATGAATGGTGGTGCCGGTTTTAACCGTTGAATTTTCGTTGAGATAGGGATCGTAACTGCCAAATAAATTTTTATTCGTCGGCACGATCGCGAACGCGCCTGGGGCATGAGCGGCACCGAGTATATCGACCGTGCCGCCCGGTCCGGGTTGATGTTCGCGTGCGAGCAAATCGCCGCCGCCGCTGACGTCGACCACGGAACCCTTGGCCAAACTTACGTTAGGCGCTTTAAGCGTGATGCTTTTTTCCGGCGCCGCCGTGTAAATCGCTTGCGCAGCACCTAGCGGATAAACCCAATCCGCGCCGATCTCGGTTTTGCCGAACGGCACAAGCTGTCCGGCGCCGGCAACGGAAGTGACGCTAGTCTCGCCTAAAACTAAATTTTTATTTGCATTGAGTTCGATCTGGCCGAAGGGCGCGCGCAGTGTGCCAAGCTGTTCGATCTCCGCCGCCACGAGTGTTAATTTTGACGCGGCGGACAACGGCGCGGCGCCCGTTGCGCCGTTTTGGCGTACGGTAATTTTTCCATCGGCTTGACCGTTGGCATCGGCACGATTGACTGACAAGATAAAATCCGTCGCCGTCGCGGTATAAATTTGGCTGGCGTGCAGCTCTATGTCGGCGACGCTGTTCACGCGGCCGGCGGCAAAAATGCCTGCGCGATCTTTATTAAAAATTCCATCGACGCCGTTTTCGATTTGGCTGCCGCCGATCAAGCGGATATCGCCGGTGCTTTCGAACTGTAGCGGCGCAGCATTCGTTGTTCTGGGGCCAAAGCCGCTCAAACCCAAGGTGCCGACTAAGTCGATATGCTGGCCTTGTAAAATTAAACTGCCCTGGCCCAAGCTGAGATTAGGGACAACGGTGGAACGAACCGGGCCCAACTTTATATATCCGGCGGCGAGTTTCGCGCGTCCGCCGTTAGAAGCGAGCACCGGCGCATCCAACACCAAGCTGCGGTTCAATTTAAGATCGATGTCGCCTTCCAGTTTAATCTGCGCCAAGGCATTCGGGTCGGTTATTTTTCCCACGCTGTGCAAAGCCACGGCATCGAAGCCGCCGGATTTTATTTTGGCGGGATTAATTTGTATTTTATTTTTTAATGTGGCCGCCGGCGCTTCATCGAGGCCGGGCGCTGTTGTCGTCGCGCTGGTCAGCGCAATGGTTGTGCCGGAACTATTGTCCGTGCCTAGTGTGACGTTGAGCGTGCCACCGGCAGCGCCGGCAGCACTGCCCGGCGCGCCGAGCATGTCGCCGTTCAACACCATGCCTTCGGCGGCCGATAAATCGATGGTGCCAGCGGCGCCATTTACCGCAGTGGCTATCGTCTTCGTGCCACGAACGATGTCCAGCGTCTGCGTGGCGCCGGAGACATCGATGCGCGAACCGGGGCTGGCGATAAAATATCCTTGCGCATCGACCGCGGCGGCGATGCCGACCGTTCCACCGTTACGCACCGTACCCAACCGTTGATCGCGCCCGGTCACATCCGGCGTCGCTTGATAGATAGCGCCGGCGAGTAATTGGCCATGCGGTCCCAAACGTATGGTCTTGGGTGAGGGATTGATGGCTTCTAGGTCTTTGTTATCTTTATTCGGTGGATTAAGTTTTAGCTGTATGTCGCCCGCGGGTGCGGCGATGACACCGTCGATAATTAAATTAGTGTCGGAGCTCAGAGCAATGCTCGCGCCGGGGTTAGCGTGAATGCTGGCACTACTCTCAAGCTTAACATCGACCGTACTCGCAACATTCTTAGCGCGCTCAAGTTTCAGTCCCAGCGAAACCGCTTGCTGTTGGTCGGCGGGCAGGTAAGTTAAATCTCCCAATCGATTTAAATCGGCGCCGCTTGCTTGGGTGGCGAACTGCGCAGCCAGCACGCGGTTCATGGGACGCAGCGGCACGTCGGTGTTGGGCGCGATGCTGATGCCGGTATGCGTGGACGTCAATTGATAATTATTAAAACCGCCGCGCTGAAAAAATTCCGGGGCCAGATATATCATATGCGCCGCGGCGTCGCCGATTTGTCGGCTAATGCGAAAGCCGGCGCCGCTAAGCTTGAGCGTGCCGCCCTTATTAAAGGAGTAAGCACGCAGCTCACCGTCGAGCCGCAAATCCGCGGCTTCGCTGCCGGCAGCCAGCGACGACGCCAGCGGCGTATTGGAAACGTTAATCGAGCCGCCGCTTCCATAACGTAACTTGCCATTATTCTGCAGCTGCGCGCCGCCGCCGGCATCGATCACGCTGCCCTTCTCCAAAGTCATGTTTCCCGCTGCTGCCAGCGTGACGGCGCCGCCATCGATAAACACCGGCGTGGCCGGCGCCGCACCGGGATTCAACGCGACTCCGTCATTGACCCACTGTCCGGAGACATCGATGCTGGCGCGCTCACCCAATTTGGCCGCTAAACCGTTTAACGTAGCGGTCTCGCCTTGCGCTTTGATCTGGACGTGGCCGCCGGGCGCGGTGATATTGCCTTCGATGTCGACATATCCATTCGATGCCAGCGTCAACTCGCCGCCGGGCGTCAATGTCACATTCGTTCCAGCATCGAGAGTGATTTTATTATTGGCATAAACGCGTACACGATTTATGCCGACGGTTGCCAAATCCGCGAGCGTACTAGACGAAAATTCATTGACGCCGGAATATTCCGCCGCGCCCAACACTAGCTCACCGCCAAGTGGCGCTTGATCGTAACGGCGCTTGAAACCGGAGTCGTCGGTGCTGGGCGCGAACCGCTGATAGCGGCCGGCGATTACGTCGCTGCGAATGACACCCTGGATCGGCAAATCGCGGCCATTGATCGATACGCTTCCGGCGTCTTTGCCCTCGACGTAACCGGACTCGAAACGCATTAATCCGCCGACGCCAAACGTATTGAAAACTTCGGTGACGCCCCATTTCTTATGCGCTAATTTGTAGCTGCCGAATATTCCCTGATAAGGGCGGTTCGGATCGGCATCGGCGATGTCGTAGAGGCGTCCCTGGGAAATGAGTTGCGTCGTATTAACGCTGCCGTCTCGATAACGAATCGCGCCGCCGGAAACATCGATGCGGCTGTCCTTATTAAGCGCCACAACCCCGTCAGCGACGATGGATACTTTCCCGCCGGTGGATAAGCGTTCAGCCAAAGGGCGTTCGATTTTTGCGATCTCGCCGCTGACGTTCGCCAGCGGCGTGCCTTGCCATGTACTGCCGTCGCTGTTGACGCCGTAACGGCGGGTATCGATGTACACCGTCTCTTTATAAAGCGGACCGTTATGTTGCAGCGGCGAATCGGCTAACTGCGTGCCGCGCAACTCCACCGCCACGACGTTGCGCTCCATCGGCAGCACTGCCGAGCGCAAACCGGATACGTCGATGCTGCTGCCCGCCTGCATGACGAATTGGCCGTCGGTAACGGGCTGCGTCTCATTTGTTTTCGTCGGCCCAGGTTTGCCGGGATCTTTAGCGGCTGTTATCTGCACGTTACCGGCAGGCGCGACAACGTGCGCATTTGTCTTCAATGTTATTTGATTGCCCATCAGTTCGATGCGCGACAGCAACTGCTCCTGGCTGTCCACGGCCGTGGCCGTGAGATTATCGGCGCTCACTTCGGTCAAGCTGTTTTCACCCAGCGTCAGCGTGCCGGTTTTAGTGGCCAACGGAATTTGATCTTTTTTTGTAGCTTCGGTTTTTGCATCCACGAATGACACCGCATCACGCGCTACCAAACGAATCGAACCGTTGACATTAATCGCGGTGGTGGCGCGCGCCACGCCGTTTTGATTGACGATGAAACCGATCATGCTGACGTTGCCGCGTTCGGCGATAATTTTTCCCCAGTTGCTGACGTCGCCGCCGGTGTTGACCTCCACCAGCAAGCCGCGCAAATGGGGATCGTCGGAGTTGGCCAAATAAATTTTGTCGTGGCTCGCCGCCAAAATCGCTTGCCCGCCCGGCGTGCTGATATCGCCGTGATTGTCGACGCGCGGCGCAAACATCATGATTTTTCCGCCTTCGGCGCTTCTAAGCGTGGCGCCGGCGTCGATGCGGATAAATCCATCCGGACTCATATTCCAACCGTCGGCGTGGGCGTCGAACGCGGCGCTGTGCTGATCGTTGATGGCGCCGGCGATGCCGCTGGTGTTGAAAACTTTATCGCTGATGTTGTGCGTGGAAGCCACGAAAGAATGCGTATCGATCTGCGCGCTGCTGCCGAAAATGATGCCGTTTTGATTGATGAGATACACTTGCCCGCGTGCATCGATCGCGCCATGGATGCGACTGGGCGCCACATCATGGATGCGGTTTAACGCTACCCAATTGGATGACTGTTGTTCGAAGTGCAGCCGTTCGCCCGCTTCGATATTGAGCCGCGTCCAGTTGAGAGTGGCCTTTTGCTGGGTCTGCTCGATGAACATCGTGCGCGTATCCAGAAGTTTCACGGGATCTTTCGCGCCGTTCCACGGCCCACCGCCCTTCACCATCCCATCCAAGGGCCCGGCCGCCGCCGGCCAACCGAGCGCGAATAAGGCCGCGCCGCTCACGGCTTGGCACACGCACCATTTCAACGATTGCCGGCGGCGTAAACGCCATGTGGCTATGCGCGCGTCGCGTTTGCGCACGGTTTTGGTATTTTTCTTAATAGTCCACGGGAAACTCATTCGCTTAGCTTGCGTTTTAAAATTTAAATTCATTCGAACTGAAAATTCAGCGAGAGCGAATTGTCGCCGTCGACTGTTACAACAATGTGAACTGGCGGGCCAAAAAAAACGGCTCACTCATTCCTGAGAGAGCCGTCAACCTGCTTACATCTACAACCATCTTTCACAGCTTACTGGCACAACTCCTTTAACAACTCCTTTAACAACTTTTTTTCTTTTAATTCCTTCCAATCAAACTGTCAGTGTCGATAAAGATTGCTACGGTGTGTAGCAATTGCTGTCCGCGCCGCCGTTGCTCGACCAGTTCTGCGGACCTACCGTGGCGGCGGAACCGCCGGTCTTCTTGAACATCGAGGGCAAAGCGCAGGTATTGCCGGCGCCCGAGAAAGACACGCGGCGGTACCAGGACACCGGACGCGCAAGATTCAACACCGCGTCGGGTGTATTGGTGGCGGAAGGAAGCGCCATCCAACCGGCGGTGCCGAAAGCCTGCAGCTTGTTAAGGTCGGGCAGATTGAGCGGGTTCTGAAATTCCGGCTTCAGGCTGCTGTAAGCATCCACCGTCACCGCCGGCGCGCCCGTCTTGTACTGTAAAGATTGCGCGGCGACATCGTAGTAATCACCGGCATGCACGTTCGCCAGTGTCGGCGCAAAACCATCGACCTTTATGAAACGATAGGCGTTGGTGTAAGCCCCGGCGCCGCTGGGTGCATTCTTTTCCATGCTTTGAATGCCCACGGCCCAACGCTTTCTGAGCGCGCTGTTCTGGCCGGTGGTGTTGGTGCCGTTGTTAAAGTCATTGAGACATTTTTCCACGTCACCCGAACCTTCGTTTTCCGTCACAAAGGTGGCCAAGGGGCCCGCGGCTTCCGGCTGTAAAGAATCGATAGCACCGTCGAAAGTGGCGTCGCAGGGATAGCCGAGCATGATGGCGTTAAACTGCGCCTGAGTGCCCGAACCGTTCACGCGTCGGCAAATTTGAATGGTGTTATCGGTCGCGCCATTGAGAGTGGCCGCCAGTGTCGTGAAAGCAGCGGAGCCAAACGGCGTTTCGTACTGTAAGTCGGTCGAGCTGCGAATCGCGCCGCCCTTCATATAGACAGAACGGATTTCATTGCCGGTTAAACTGGGCATGCACTTTTCGGCGTTGGCGTTGCTGGCTGAACTGGCGATCGTACCGTACGTAGCACCGGCGGGATTGCAATCGCTAAACAAAGGATGTCCGGTGGGGAACTGTTCGCGTTGCAAGTCTTGGTACATCAAAATATTGACGGGGATGCCGAAGGTCAACGCGGCCAGACTGTCCTTGGTCAGGCCCGTGGCATCGTAAGTCGCCAACGTATCCGCGGCATTGATGACGCCATCGAGATTAAAGTCGGCTTTCGGTACGTTAAAAGAAAAAGTCGAGGTGAATTTATCAGGTTCAATATCAGAGGTGCCGATGTCAGGCACGCGCGCTACGGCATCCGCCGCCGGATCGGCATCGTTCAAACCGTAACTGGCAGCCACCGGAGGAGTCAAAGAATACGTAAAGTTGGTGCAGTTCCAAATATTCGCAGTGATGGTGGTGCCGGTGATTAAACGAGTTGAACTGACCGCGGGACAATTGTTGCCGGCGCCCGTGGACGGTTTCATGAAACCGATCGGCGTGCTTAACGCCAAGGGGCCGACACCGACGCCCGAACCGCCTTCATCGCGCTTGTTCCACAGAATTTTTTTGCCGGCCAAGGTCGCGGGCAAGGTGCTTTTGCCGATGCAAGCCACGGTCCAAAACGCCGGTTTGCCTACCGTGCGCGCGTCTTCCAGAATGTCCACCGCTTGCGCGGCATCGCAATAGGCGCTGACCACGGCGGTCTGCACGCTGGCGGTCGAGGCGCTGGCGCCAGCGTGCCAAAGCACGACGCTGCCCACCGGATCGGCGCCATCGGCGGCGTCACCGTCGGTGGGCCACACCGGTGCGAACGCGGAGGCTTGACCAGCCAACGCCATCACTCCGGCCGTGGTTAATGAAACCAATAACAGTTTGCTCATTTTCATTTGTATTTCCTCACTGATATAGATTCGCCAGCGGAGAATCCGCTGGCTTAATTTTTTGATTCAGATTTTTTTGCGGCGGCTGATGCCGACCAATCCCAGCAAACCGGATCCGAACAGCCATACCGCCGCCGGAATCGGCACTGCACTGACGCCGACATACGACACCGTGCCGGTAGCGGCATTCACATGCCATGCGCCATTGGCGTATGCGTTCGCGACCGCCAAGCCGTCGAGATCGGTGACATCCGCGGTGCCTAAAGCTATGAATGACATTATTTGATCGCTGCCGAACCCAGCGACGGTGTTGTTAAAGGGAAAAGAACCGCCGAAGTTAGTGCCCCACGAGCCGCCCAAAAAACCGGTCGCGCTGGACGCCGATGAAACCGCTGAATTGGGATTGGCGGCGCTGAACAGGCCGTTGTTATAACTGCCATAGGTCGAAGCAAACTGCATGGCGGATGTCAGGGCGTTGCCATTGGTGGCCGAGGTGTCGATAGTCGCTCCGGCATTGCCATGGGTCGTCAAGACACCGGCGTTCGGGCCTAAACCGCTGTTGCTCAAGGCGCCGAGATTCCAGACCATGGCGGATTGATTTGCCGAACCGGCGATGAAGGTTTGCAACAACGAATCGCTGACGCTGAAAGTATTGACGAGCGAGGCGTTGTTGTTACGGAAAATATTGGCGGTGAGATTCATATCCAAGGTCAAGGATTGCGCGCGGCCTGGATCGTAAATGCTGAATATCAGTTCGCCGTCGCCGGTGCCGCTGCCTAGATCGGTGGAGCTGTTAAGGTTATCGTTATAAATGGCCGCTTGCGCAACACCCGCGACGGTCAGCGCCACGGCTGCCACCAAAGATTTAAATTTAAAATTCATGCGAATTTTCCTCCGTTGATTGATCGATACATCTCGACGTTGACGTTTTTCATTCTCATCGCAGCTTCCTCAACCGCACAAATTTAAAATGGACGGCTGCGATCAGTTTTTCCAAATGTCGCGCTGTATGTTGCCGGGCAAGCATGTCGGCAAATTGAAGGAATAATGAATTTTTTATTAAACGGGGGTCGCGCGCTGAACTATTTCACTGCGTTATAAAAAAACCGCTACTTTTTCGTATGACAAACGTAGACGATTTAAGGACCGCTTGGTAAATCCCCAAAAAACTCTGAATTTTATTTTTAAAAGCCATACTCCAATTTAAAATGCAATCGATCCATGCCTGATTTAGTGACAGCGCCGTCTTTGAACGCGCGCGCCCAATCCAATTCGCCTTGCCAATTTTTCCAAGCGGTAAAACGCACACCCGACCCGGCGCTCATCAGGTTGAAGCGCGCTTGCTGTTCCGGCAGAGGATGATTAACGCGCAAATAAGCGGCGTCGGTAAAAATCAGCAACAACAACTCTTGCACGCCCGCTGTGTTCTCGCCGCCGAGCGATGGACTGCGCCATTCGAGGCTCGCCTGCAAACCGTTATCGCCCAGACGTTCGGATTCGAGATAACCGCGCACGCTGTCCGCGCCGCCGGCGCTGAACTGTTCGTTGCTGATCAGCGGCTGGTCGGCGAGCTGGCCACCGATCTTGGCGATCCAACTCATGCCCTGCGCTAGTCTTTGCGTACGTTGATAATCTCCCTTGAGATAGAAATAGTTCGAATGCGCGTTGAAGCGCTTGCATTCGAATTGATCCACTTCTTGTCCCAAACAATCGATCTTTCTGTCAGCCAATCCGCGCAAAGAAAAATTGAGTGAGGCACTGAATTGGTTGCTGGCGGTTTCGCCTGGCAAACTGGCGTTGTAGGCAATGGAAAACGACAAATAACGGATAGGTGTCTCCACGCTGTCCGCTCCCTGCAGCACCACGTTCTCTCTAAAATCTTTGAGATCGATTCCAAGTGAAAGCGAATGAAAATATTGCTTGCCGGGCGGCAAGGGAATGATTCGGCGCAGGCCATAGATATCGCCGGAACCGATGACGGAAATATCGCCGACCGCGGCCACGTCGCTGCGCGAGCGTACGGCATACAACGCGGTCAAATCATCGTCGTTATCCGCGCGCAGTAAATAAGACACCGAGGCCACGCTCACTTCGTCGGTTTTTTGCGGCGCGGTCTGATATTGCAGCGATAAACTATGCCCGCGCTGCCACAAATTATCGTAGCGTAACTGGCCACTGGCGCGTGTGCGGCTGGTGTTGCCGCTGTAACGATTGTTGACTTCGAGGCTCGCGTGCCACGGCGGCTGATCCTTGACCTTCAGTTCAACGTCGACCGTGCCGGGCGTACGGCCGGCGCGGAACACCGGCGTAATTTGGCGATCAGCTGAAACATTGTTAACCGCGTTCACTTGTTGCTGCACCGCCGGCAGATACGGAACGGAGCCGGCGGCGAGCGCCGGAACTTGGGCGCGAATGCGGCCGAGAGAATAGTAACGTGAGCCGGTAACGCTTAAGCGGCTGACACGGCCTTCGATGACGCGCAAGCGCACGACACCGTTGACCACGTCTTGCTCGGGAATATCGACGAACACGGTGGAGTAACCGGCCTTCTGGTAAGTTTGCTCCAAACTTTTACGCGCGCCTTCCACGTCGTCGATAGTCTTGCCCTCGCCCAGATGCGGATAGACCGCTTGCTCAATCGCCATCACCGGCAATACGCTGTTGCCTTCGATCTGGTATTCCATCACGGTGAAGTTTGGCGCTGTGGCTTTGGATTTTTCCGTGGCTGTCTTTTTCTCGGAATCAGCGATGGTCGAAGTCGAATCGATTTCAGTTGCCGCATGCACAACGGTGACGCCGATTAAAATTACCATCGCGCACCACAGCAGTAATCCTACTTTTTTTCGCCGACGGGCTTGGTTCACGATTTCGTTCCGCTGCACACATCAAAACCGCGGCTGCACTGGTTTACCGCCGCCGGCTGGCTTTTATTCAAACTCAAGACTCACGATCTTATGCAGCACGGTCGGCAAATT
>JACQBD010000197.1 GCA_016194665.1 Gammaproteobacteria bacterium | reverse complement strand
GCCATAACAAAATAAAAGTAGAGGGAATTAACACGCGCCAAACAAACGCCGTCCGTGAGTCTTAACTGCGGTAAATTAATTAAAATTCTTTACGAGTACCGTACCCGCAGCGGTGCCGTCGCTTTTCCAAAGGCTGGCTCCCGATTGAAAATAAAGCGCGCCGTTTAAGACAAAAAAGTTAGTTAGACCGGTATTAATACTTTTCAGTAAAACCGTGCCGGCGGCGCTGCCATCGGTTTTCCACAGCGCCGGCCCGTTAACGTGGTCGTTAGCTTGAAAATAAAGCGCGCCATTTAAAATAGTGAGATCGGTAAAGCGATATTCCGAAAAGCGTGCGCCGTTTTCGACATTGATATCCTTCACCATCGTCGTACCCGCGGAAGTGCCGTCCGTTTTCCAGAGCTCATAGCCGTTCACACCGTCGGTTGCTTGAAAACAAAGCGCGCCGTTTAAAATAATAAAACTCGCAGGGATGGAACCGAATCCGGGACCGATGCTATTAATGTCCTTCACCATCGTCGTGCCGTCAGCAGTGCCGTCGCTTTTCCACAATTCGACGCCATTCATTCCGTCATTCGCCTCAAAGTAGAGCGCGCCGTTAAAGACGATAAATTCCGCCGGCGATGAGCCTGCGGCGCTCACGGGATTAATATCTTTCACCATCACCGTGCCGGCCGCGGTGCCATCGCTTTTCCACAATTCATAACCGTGCACGCCATCGTCGGCGCTGAAATAAAGTTCACCGTTCAATACAGGGAAACCACGCATGCGATCATCGGGGGCCATAGTAGTGGCGGTCGCGATCTTGAGGTCTTTCACCATCACTGTGCCGGCGTTCGTGCCGTCGGTTTTCCAAAGTCTGGCGCCGTTACCAGCGTCTGCCCTAAAATAAAGCGCGCCGTTCATGCTCGTGAAATCGGTGGGAGAAGAACTGCCGGCTGGATTGATGTCCTTCAGCATTACCGTGCCTGCATCGGTGCCGTCGGTTTTCCAAATCTCAAAACCATTCACGCCGTTGTCGGCTTGAAAATATAGCGCGCCGTTAAACACCGTGAAGTCGGAAAATCGGTAATGAAAAGCACTCGCCTGGTTGCCGGTGTTATTAATATTTTTTACCAGCACCGTACCATTCGTGGTGCCGTCACTTTTCCACAACTCAAACCCGTTCACGCCATCATTGGATTGAAAATAAACCGCGCCGTTAAATTCTTTGTAACCGTAAGGAAAAGAGTTGCCCACGGAAGTTGCATTCGTGTCCTTCACCAGCATCGTGCCATCTGCAGTGCCGTCAGTTCTCCAAACATCGTTGGCGGATAAAAATTTAATTTGCGAAATATTTACCACGCCACCGTTGGGATTTGTTGTGCTGGGGCCACTGCCCGCGCCTGTCCCACTGCTCGTATTCGTTACACTGCCGGTATTAGACCCACCATCGTTAACTGCACCGGGAGTATTCGCTCCGTTGTCTTGTCCACTGTTAGAGCTGCAAGCGCCGAGAATCAAAAGCAAAGCCGCGATACCCGTTACGCGCTTGATATTTCGAATGGTCATAAAAGTTTTATCCCTGCTAAGTTGCCGGGATAATGGACTAGCAAACACAGATATTCTGTTCGCTAACATACGGACTACTGACATTAAGCTAACTTTTGTAAGGACAAAAACGAGATATGGCCATTAACCACGAGAAATGGGGGTATAAAAAATATTCGTTAGTACGAAATTTCTTTGCTTCGTAATGCAAGAGGAGTAGCGTCTTATACGCACAACACGAATATAAAGGGGAGGAGCTATGCAACAACCAACGCTTACTTGTATCGGCTGTGGCAGCACAGAACATGAATCTTGCTGGTGGATACGTCTAGATCGGCAAAAGCGTAAAGGAATTTGTAATGACTGCGCCGAGCTCGTTAAAGCCTGGGATCGAGGCGCTCGCAATATTTCTGCACCCATTCCGATTAGGCAAAAATCGTCGCTCATTCACGACAGCACCACTGACACTATTCCACTTGATTGAATGAACGCCGACTGAAATCGAAAAGTTACCGCTTGTGGTTGAATAATCGAACGACGTTGCTCAAAATTAGTCGCGTTTTATTTTAATTATTTATTTCACAAAAAAATGTTCCCGGTAATATTTTAATTCTTCTATCGATTCACGAATGTCATCGATGGCCTTATGAGTATTTTTTTTGACCAAGCCATTGCACAACCCAGGTTTCCAGCGTTTCACCAATTCCTTAATAGAGCTCACATCTAGATTGCGATAATGGAACCACGCCTCCAGCTGCGGCATAGTGCGCGCCAAAAACCGGCGGTCTTGGCAAATGCTGTTGCCGCACATCGGCGATTTGTTTTTGGGAACGTATTTTTGCAAGAAGTCGAGCATGTATTTCTCGACGTCAGACTCGGAATACGGCGATTGTTTAACGCGCTCGATGAGCCCGGTGCCGGCGTGCGTGCGCTGATTCCATTCATCCATGCCGGCCAACATCGCATCCGATTGGTGCACGGCGTATACCGGACCCTCGGCGATGATATTGAGCTCACTGTCGGTGATGATGGTGGCGGCTTCGATGATCCGGTCGGTTTCTGGATTTAACCCTGTCATTTCCAGGTCTATCCAGATGAGCGCGTTACTGTCCTGCGCCCCGTTGGGTGTTGCTTGCGCCATGCATGGTCTCCGGATTATTCTGCGGGGAAATTTTTAAGGCTTCCCTACTGTCTCTGCTCTCGTCTTGTTATTATACAGCGTATGAATACCTTCACGATCATTTTTCTATCGCTCCTCGGCGTGTCGTTATTATTGGAGCTGTGGCTGGCGCAGCGTCATATCCGCTACGTCAGCGCCAATCGCGACACGGTGCCGCCGGCGTTTCGCCATAAAATATCGCTCGAGGAGCACCAAAAGGCCGCCGACTACACCATCGCGCACAGTCGCTTCGGTTGGATTGAAGACATCTACGGCGCGCTGTTACTCCTTATCTGGACCGTCGGCGGCGGACTCGAATGGCTCGATCGCGTTTGGCGCGGCTTCGATACAGGCGAACTCATCACCGGCATCGGCTTTATGCTGAGTGCCTTTATCATCATGGGTTTGTTCGAGCTACCGATGTCCTGGTACCAAACTTTCGTTATAGAAAAACGTTTCGGCTTCAACAAAATCACACCGGGCCTGTTTATCGCCGACTTATTTAAGAAAACTGCACTGCTATTATTGCTCGGCGCGCCGTTGATCGCCGCGGCGCTGTGGATGATGCAAGAGAGCGGTGCGCTGTGGTGGGTTTACGTGTGGTTGCTATGGAGCGGGTTCTCATTATTCCTCATTTGGGCTTATCCGGCTTTAATCGCCCCGTTGTTTAATAAATTCACGCCCCTGAAAGAAGGATCGGTGCGCGAACGCATTCAAGCATTATTGGAACGCACCGGTTTTCGTTCGCGCGGCATTTTCATCATGGACGGATCGCGCCGCAGCGCTCACGGCAACGCTTATTTCACCGGCTTTGGCAAAACCAAGCGCATCGTTTTTTTCGATACCTTGCTCGAACATCTGGGTGAAAAAGAAATCGAAGCCGTATTGGCGCATGAACTCGGACACTTCAAGCGCAAGCACGTGATTAAACGCATGGTGCTGACTTTTTGCATGAGCTTGGTGGGACTGGCGGTTCTTGGTTGGTTGGCGCAGCAATCGTGGTTTTATTCCGGTCTCGGCATGACGCAAACTTCCAACTATGCGGCATTGATGCTGTTTATGTTGGCCGTGCCGATCTTCACTTTCTTCCTGCAACCGCTACTGGCGTGGAGCTCGCGCCGCGACGAATACGAAGCCGACAGTTTTGCCGCGGAACAAACCAATGCGCAGGAATTGGTCAGTGCGCTGGTTAAGCTGTACAAAGAGAATGCCAGCACGCTCACGCCCGATCCTTTACACTCGGCTTTTTACGATTCGCATCCGCCGGCGGCATTGCGCATCGCGCATCTCACCGGCAAAAGCTAATCGACGTAGAATTTCAGTCGATGTTTGATTGCGTTGAGGCATTCTTTTGAAAGCTTATCGATTATCATGGAGGACTTATGGCTAGAGGTTTTTTACTACTTTCCGTTTTAAGCGCGTTATCCGCAGGCGCGCAGGCGGCCACGCTGCCCGCCGCTGACGCCGCTCTAGGCAAGAAAGTTCACGACGCCTACTGCACTTCCTGCCATACCGACAGCGTGTACACGCGCAAAGACCGACATGTCACCGATATGCAAGGATTGCTGCAGAAGGTCGATGTTTGCGGCCATCAAATCGACGTCAGCTTGAGCAAAGCGCAAATGAACAACTTAACTAAATATTTGAACGATACCTATTATAAGTTCAAATAACGGAGGTAGTAACGATGGATCTCAAGAGCAAGTCATGTAAAGCCTGCGCCCCCGGCACTGCCCCGCTCACGCGCAGTCAGGCACAAGCTTTGCTCGCGCAAACCGCCGGTTGGTCGTTGAACGATGCTGCCGTTGAACTCAGCCGCACGTTTAAATTTAAGAACTATTACGAAACCATGGCCTTCGTCAACGCGCTTGCCTGGATCGCGCACCGCGAAGACCACCATCCCGACATGGAAGTGGGTTATAACCGTTGCCACGTGCGTTTTAGCACGCACAGCATCAAGGGATTGTCGGACAACGACTTTATCTGCGCCGCTAAAATTAACGCATTACTGAACGAATAAGCGCACCTCACTCCCCGTTAAACGCCAACGTGCAGCATCAACCGCGCGGTTGCGGCACGATGCGCAAATAAGGTTTCAGCGTCTTCCAGCCACCGGGAAATTTCTGCTTCGCCTGCTCATCGGTCACCGACGGCACGATGATTACATCTTGGCCATTCATCCAATTCACCGGCGTCGCCACACTGTGCTTGGCGGTCAATTGCAACGAATCGATCACGCGCAGGATTTCGCTAAAATTGCGGCCGGTGCTGGCGGGATAAGTAATCATCAACTTTACTTTTTTATCCGGACCGATAATAAAAACCGAACGCACCGTCAGGGTGTCGTTGGCCTTGGGATGAATCATGCCGTAAAGATTGGATATCTTGCGATCTTCATCGGCAATCAAAGGAAAGTTCAAAGCATGTCCTTGGGTTTCTTTAATGTCACCGACCCAAGCCTTGTGCGACGTCATCGGATCCACGCTCAAACCGATTACTTTTACGTTGCGTTTGTCGAACTCTGGTTTGAGTTTGGCCACTTCGCCCAATTCGGTGGTACATACCGGCGTAAAATCTTTCGGATGCGAAAATAAAACCGCCCAGCTGTTTCCCATCCACTGATGGAATTGAATCGGACCTTCGGTGGTTTCTGCGCTGAAATCCGGAGCGGTGTCGCCCAGTTGAATAGTCATGATGTTCCCTCCATGTAAGACTGATTATTGGTTACTACCCCGCCATCAGCCTACCGCTGTGTGCAACGGGGAACAAGGCGACAAATTGTAGGGAAATTCCGCAGACGTAAAGCGTGAAAATCAGCGCGGCTTAGAACTTTTTAACACAAGCGGCTAAGCCAGAAGCTAAATCGGGATATTTTAATTCGATGCCCAGTTCTTCGCGCAAGCGGCGATTATCGATGCGCTTCGATTCCGCCAAATAAGAAAGTATGTCGGCGCCCAAACGTTGCTGGGCTGCTTGCAAACTAATCGCCGGCGGGCGCGCTATTTTGAGCAGATCGGCCACACCATAAAAAAAATCCGTCATGGTAGTTGGGTGACCGTCGCTGACATTGTAAATCGCACCGGCGCGACCGCGTCGCATCGCGGCCATACAAGCCCGCGCTAAATCGTCGGCATGAATGCGATTACTGAACGGCGATTCCTCCGCACGCACCACCGGCTCACCGGCACGCAAACGTTTCTCCGGAAGCCGATCCGGACCGTAAATACCCGGTACCCGCAAAATAACACTCGTTACATTATTTTTTTCGCTCCAACTTCGCAAAATAGTCTCCGCCGCCAACCTCCGTTTAGCGCGATCTGCTTGCGGATTCGGCGGTCGTTCTTCCGTCACCCATTCACCGCGGCAATCGCCATACACACCGGTGGTGCTGATCAACACCGCGCGCGCGGGCAAATTTTCTTTTTTTAAATTTGCGACGACGGCTTGCAGACGCGGGTCGGTAATGCCGTGATCTGGCGGCGGCGCAAAATAATATATCCACGCATCTTCAGCCGGCAGCTTGGTTAAAGTGTTTGGAACGTCGAGATCGCCGCTGATCGGTTCAATACCGAGGGCGCGCAGACGCCGCGCGGATTCTTCTGAGCGCGTCAAAGCGGTAACGACGTTGCCTGCGCTTTGTTCGAGTCTGGCGACACGCCGACCGATATCGCCGCAACCGATAATTATTATGCGAGTCATGCAGAAAATATTCAGTTACGCCGCAGATCATTGCGAATGGCGATGGGAGTAGGATAACGCGCCACTATTAAATACATCGACGCCATCATGGTGAAGATCGTGCAAAGTTCGAGCAGATACGCCACTTGATCGCGAATTACGCCCATGTTCAACGCCAGCACGGCGATGAGTAATGCAAACTCGCTGTTTTGTCCGAGACGCACGCCAATTTCTTTGGCGCGCGGTGCTTTCTCGCCGGCGTGTACTAACAATGAACGGAATATCCGCGGTTTCAGCAGCAATAAAATCAGCGCCAATACTGCCGCGGGAATTAATACGTCCGCCAACATTTTAACATCGAGACCGGCGCCCAGCGTAAAGAAAAAGATGATCAAGAAAAAATCACGCAAGGGTTTCAAGCTCTCGGCGATAAAAAGCGAAATCGCACTTTCCGCCAATACCACACCGGCAATGAAAGCGCCGATTTCGCGCGACAGGCCGAGCCACACGGCAAGCTCCGCCAAGCCCAAACACCAGCCGATGGCTAATAGAAAAATATATTCTTGGATGACATCGAAGCGCGCAATCAAGGGCACCAGCACGCAGCGTTCAAGAACGTAAGCCAAGATGCCGATACCGATCAAGGCCAAGGCTAAACGTCCGATATTGATGAGCATATGCTCGCCGCTACCGGCTTGCAGCAGCAACATGAGCAAGATGGCGATGACATCTTGCATCAGCAAAATACTGATCATGATTTCGCCGGTATGGCGATGATGCAGCACGGTAGTCGGCAACAATTTCAAGCCGACGATCGTGCTCGAAAACATCAGCCCGCCGCCGACGACAAACGCTTCGATGGCTGTGTACCCCAGCATAAACCCCGCCAACACACCGACCGCGCCAAAGACCAGCGAGCTCAAACCGGTGACGCGCGTGGTCGAACCCAGCAACCGAAATAATTTCTGCGGGTGCATGTTGAGTCCGAGGAGAAACAACAAAAACATGATGCCGATATCGGCGACGCCTTTGATTAAGGAAGCGTCCGTCACCCAGCCGAGCAGCGAAGGCCCGAGCACCACGCCGAGCACGATATAGGAAACGATCAAAGCTTGACGCGCATACAGCGCCACCGTGGCAAAGATGGCGGCGCCGGTGAAGATCAGGAAGACAACGAAAAGCAGTGAGTCGTTATGCATTATGCATTCCTTGCGTGCAAACAATGCAAAAAATTATGTATTATCGTTAACCACAGAGCGCACGGAGAACACAGAGAATAAAAAAATCAAAAAATATTATCTCTGTGCTCTCTGTGGTTAAAATTTATAATTACGCCTCACGCCGCCCCGCCAAGGCGCGCGCTAAAGTATTACGATCGGTATATTCAAGCTCGCCGCCAATCGGCACGCCATAAGCAATGCGCGTGGCCTTGATTTGGCGTGCGCGCACCAGCTCGCCGATGTAGTGCGCTGTGGCTTCGCCTTCGACGGTAAGATTGGTCGCAAGCACGACTTCTTTAATCATGCCTTCGTCTAACAGCGCTTCCAAACGGGGAATGCCGATCTCATCCGGCCCAATGCCATCGAGCGGCGACAGCCTGCCCATCAAAACGAAATACAAACCGTTGTAAACGCCGGATTGATCCAGGGAAATAAGATCGGAAGGCGATTCGACGATGCACAGCAAAGCATGATCGCGCCGCGGGGAACTGCAGATAGAGCAAAGTTCGGTTTCGCTTAAATTGTTGCAACGCTTGCAGTGGCCGATGCGCTCGATCGCGTCGTTAAGCGCTTGCGCGATTAAACGCGCGCCGTCGCGATCGCGTTCGAGCAAATGATACGCCATGCGGCTGGCGCTTTTCGGGCCGACGCCGGGCAAGCGCCGCAGCGCTTGCTTGAGCGCTTCGAGAACGGAAATATCATTCATGCCATTAAAACGGCAACTTCATGCCGGGAATATTAAGACCGGCGGTCAAGCCGGACATTTTTTCCTGCGTGGTCTGCTCTACTTTACGCACCGCGTCGTTCACCGCCGCGGCCACCAAATCTTCCAGCACTTCTTTGTCGTCTTTCATCAAGCTCGGATCGATCTGGATACGCTTCACGTCGTAACGACAGGTCATGGTCACGCTCACCATGCCACCGCCGCTGTTGCCCATCACTTCGATACTGGCGAGCTGTTCCTGCGCCTTGCGCATATTCTCTTGCATCGCCTGGGCTTGTTTCATCAAATTGCCTAGTCCGCCTTTCATATTCACTCCGTATACGTTTTAAGTTTATTCAATGTTTTGCCTTCGTTTAAACCTTGGACCGAATCGAAGCCGGGTTGATGCGCGCGTTCAACTTTTCTTGCAAAGCGCGCACGTTGGGATCGTCGGTGATGGCCTGCACCGCTGCTTGCTGACGTTCTTCTTGCAAACGATCCTTCTGTTTCGCGGGAGTTTCCTCGGCAGGACGGCCGAGGCGTACTGTCAATCGAATTGCAGCGCCATAGTATTTTTCCAGCGCCTGCTTCAACTCGGCCTCGCGATCTTTATTAAGAAGCTGGGCGCGGGATTCATCTAATATAAGTGTCATCGCTCCGTCGGCGTGCGATTCCAAGGTGGTGTTATTCGCGAGCTCGCGCGTAAGACCGGCGAGACCCAGCTGCGCCACGGTCTCGCTCCATTTGGTGCTGGCAATGGATGCGGAACGAACTACCGGCGCGGAGACCGGCGGTGATGCGGCGGGAGCAGTAACTGGCGGAGCTGAAACCGGAGCAACCGCCGCCGGTGCAACTGTGCCACGGGATTCTACGGGTGATTGTTTAGTTGGCGTAGCGACAGGTTTAATCGATGCCCGCACTTCCCCGGCTTCCACCGGACGAAACGCGACCATGCGCAACAAGGTCATCTCCAAGCCGCTGCGCGGATCGGGCGCAAACGGCAAATCGCGCTGACCCAAAAGACCGATTTGATAATAGAGTTGCACGTCCTGCGGCGACAGCGCGCGTGCATGCGCCAACACATTCTCACCCTCCTCGCCGGCCAACGCGGGATCGGCTTGCGCTAAGGCGATGCGATGCAGGCTCAACAATAATTCTTTCAATAACATTTCATAATCGAGACCGTATTCCGTGGCATCTGCTACGGCTTGCAGCAGCGCGCCGGCGTCGCCGGCCGCCAGGCTTTGCAATAAACGATTGATAAAATCTTGATCGATGCTGCCCAGCATCGCGCGCACTTCCGCTTCGGCGACTTTGCCGCCGCCATACGCAATCGCTTGATCGAGCAAACTCAAACCGTCGCGCATGCTGCCGTCGGCGGCGCGCGCCAGCAGTTTGATCGACGCGGCGTCGTGCGTGATGCCCTCGGCATCCAAAATCTTTTGCATTTGCGGAGCGATTTCATCCAGCGACAGGCGCTTGAGATTGAATTGCAAACAACGCGACAACACAGTGACCGGCAATTTTTGCGGATCGGTGGTGGCTAACAGAAATTTAACGTGCGGCGGCGGTTCTTCCAGTGTTTTGAGGAGCGCGTTGAAACTGTGGCCCGACAGCATGTGTACTTCGTCGATGAGATAAACTTTATAGCGTCCGCGCGTGGGCGCGTATTGCACGTTGTCGAGCAACTCACGTGTGTCGTCGACCTTGGTGCGCGACGCCGCGTCGACTTCGATCAAATCCACGAAACGCCCTTCGTCCACTTCCTTGCAAGCGCTGCAGATGCCGCAGGGCGTGGACGTCACGCCGGTTTCACAATTGAGGGATTTCGCCAAAATGCGCGCGATCGTGGTCTTGCCGACGCCGCGCGTTCCGGTAAACAGAAACGCGTGATGCATGCGCGCATGATCGAGCGCATTGACCAGCGGCCGCACCACATGGCTTTGGCCCACCAGCTCGGCAAAATTGCGTGGGCGCCACTTGCGCGCTAAAACCTGATAGCTCATAGGATCGGATCAGCTCAAAAAAATAGGTGGCGGTTCAAGCCAACCACACCTCAGTACCCGGTATGCCTGCTGCGGCTGCTTCCTTCCGGACCTGACCGGGTTCACAAGCTTCCGTCGCCG
>JACQBD010000184.1 GCA_016194665.1 Gammaproteobacteria bacterium | reverse complement strand
GACGCCCCTTTTAGTTGCGACGAGAAATGTATGACTGCCGATGAAAAGAAAAAAGCCGTGGCCCTGGCGGCGCTGGAATACGTGGAATCCGGTTGGGTGGTGGGTGTCGGCACCGGTTCGACGGCGAATCATTTCATCGATGCGCTGGCCAAGATCAAAGGCAAGCTCGACGGCGCGGTGGCCAGTTCCAATGCCACGGCCGAACGCCTTAAACATAACGGCATTCCAGTATTGGATTTAAACGCGACCGGCGATTTGCCGCTGTATGTCGACGGCGCCGACGAAGCCACTAAAAATTTGCACTTGATTAAAGGCGGCGGCGGCGCGCTCACGCGCGAAAAGATCGTGGCCGCGGCCAGCAGCAAATTTGTCTGCGTCGCCGATGATTCCAAGCTCGTGGGCGTGCTCGGCAAATTTCCGCTGCCGGTCGAAGTCATTCCCATGGCGCAAAGTCTGGTGGCGCGGCGCATCGTGCAGCTGGGCGGCAAACCGGTGTTGCGCGCGAATTTTAAAACCGACAATGGCAACATCATTCTTGACGTGCACAACTTGGACATCATGAATCCGGTGGAATTGGAAGGAAAACTCGATCACATTGCAGGCGTGGTCACCAATGGCTTATTTGCGATTCGGCCGGCCGATATATTGCTGCTAGCAGGCGATCAAGGTGTACGAACGCTTAAATAAGTTAGCTGATAAATATGATCTTTCACCACAGAGGGCACAGAGGACACAGAGATATTTAAATTAATTTTAAGATTTTATTTCTCTGTGCTCTCTGTGGTTCGCAATAAATAAAATAAGTTCTTATTCAATTCACCACGCGATTAATCTGAATGTTGAGTTTCTTGATGCGGTGCCAAAGGCTGCGTTCGGAAACGCCGAGGCGCTTGGCGGCATGCGCCTGCACGCCCTTGCATTGCGCCAAGGCGTCGAGGATAGCGCGACGCTCTACTTCCTCCAGCCAGTGGTCTAAATTTTTCTCGCTAGGCTTATCGAAGGCAACTGCTGCGTTTACTTCGGTCAAACCGACCTTGGCGGCTATCGCTTGCGGTAAGTCTTGCACGTCGATGGTTTGGCCGCGGCAAGATAATAACGAGCGCTCCACGGTGTTGCGCAGTTCGCGAATATTTCCCGGCCAAGCATAACGTTCCAGCACTGCTAAAGCGGCGGGAGTAAAACTGGTGACTTTCTTGTCCGTCTCCGTGACTAACTCCTGTAAAAAAATCCGCGCTAGTAACGGAATGTCTTCCTGCCGTTCACGCAACGGCGGCACCACGATGCTGTAAACGTCCAGCCGATAAAGCAGATCTTCGCGAAACCGACCTTCGCGCACCAGCTGTTTGGGATCGCGATTGGTCGCGGCGATAAAACGCACATCCACGGTGCGCACTTGGTCCGAGCCGACCGGAGAAAACTCGCGTTCTTGCAATACACGCAGCAGTTTAGCTTGCAGCGACAAATCCAAATCGCCGATCTCATCGAGAAATAATGTTCCGCCGTGCGCTTGCTCGAGGCGGCCGAGGCGATTTTGCGTGGCGCCGGTGAACGCGCCTTTGATGTAGCCGAACAATTCCGATTCCATCAAATCACGCGGGATCGCGGAACAGTTAATCGCCACCCACGGATGATCGTGCCGCGGTGACAGTTCATGCACCGTGCGCGCCACCAATTCTTTGCCGGTGCCGGATTCGCCGGTAATCAGCACGCTGGTCTTGTACGGCGCCACGCGCCGAATTTCATCGAGCAGTTGTTGCGCCGCGCGACTTTCACCGGCCATCCGTTTTGAACCGCGCGATTCGTGCACCGCGGCTTTGAGCTGGGCGTTTTCGCGCAGAATGTCGCGCAGCTTAATCGCGTTATGCACCGCGATTTCCACCTGTTCCGGTTCGAAGGGTTTGCTTAAATAATCCGCGGCGCCATCGTGAATGCTTTGCACCGCGGAACGGATAGTGCCGTGCGCGGTGATGATAATCACCGGCACGTCCGGTCGTTCTTTGCGGCAACGAATTACAAAAGCCTCGCCGCCCATGCCGGGCATTTTAAGATCGCTCAGCACCACGTCGAGGTTGGGATTTTGTACGTGCGCCAACGCTGCCTCGCCACTGTCGGCGACGATCACCTGATGACCCACTCCTTCGAGAATCATGCGTAAAACCGCTTGCATGTTTTGTTCGTCGTCTACCACCAATACCGTGCGTTTCATGCCAATGCCTCATGCGTAATCGGAAAACGCATCAAAAACCGCGCGCCTTTGCCTTGCGGCACTGCTGCCTCCAATCGCCCGCCATTGGCCTCGGCCAACGTATAAGCAATCGTAAGTCCAAGTCCCGTGCCTTGCTCTTTGGTGGTGAAAAAAGGTTCGAATAAACGCGGCATAATCTCCGCGGGCAAACCCGGGCCTTTGTCTTCAACCGAAACGAAGATCTGATTGTCTTCGAGCCAAGATTGCAGACTAAGCTCGGCGTCTTTCCCCTGCATGGCTTGCAATGCATTGGTAAAGATATTGCTCCAAGCCTGTTGCAATAAACCTGCATCGGCTTTGATTTTGGCGTCGCCATGCGCGAACTGCTTGTGCACATTGACCGGATTCGGTCCGGCAATGGCGAGATCGAGCGCGCGCTCCAAAGGCTGCACCGGATCGATAAAGGCAAACTTCGGCTGGCGATGACGCGATAGTTGCAAAAAATCCTGCACCAGGCCCGCAACGCGCAAGCTTTCCTCGCGGATCATGCGCGTGAGTTCGGCTTTTTTTTCTGGATTGTAATCGGGTTTGTCCAATAAAGCGGCTGAGGTATTAATGATGCCGATGGGATTGCGAATCTCATGCGCCAGCGCCGCCGACAACTCGCCCATGGCCACGAGCTTGTCCTTTTGAAAACGCTGCGCTTGTTCGTCGCGCGCCTCGCGCAGGCGCGCGGCCATGGCGTTGAACGCTTTGGCGAGATCGCCTAGTTCGTCATTCGAGTTGATCGGCACGTTGGCGTTGAAATTTTGTCCCGCGAGTTGCATCACGCCGTCGCGCAGATAGCGTAAGGGCCGCACGATCAGTCGCGACAACAGCAAACCGGTGAACACGCCGATGACGATACCGAGTAACGCGATAAATAAAAATAACGCCACTTGATTGGTCAACACTTCTTGTACGCCGCGGCGTTCCAAGCCGCTGAACATAATCGCCTCCACCCGGCCCGTGGGATCGACGATCGGCATATACAACCCGCGATACTTTCCGTCCTCCGCCTCGATGCTGTAATACGATTTTTTGCTTTTCTCCAAACGCTCGAAGGCCGCGGCCGGAAGATTTTTCAAAGCGATCCTTTCGCCCGGCGTGGAAAAAAGATCGTAATAATTTTTGCCCTCGCGGTAATACAGCCGCGCTTTCAAGCCGGTCAATTGCGCCAACTCGTCGGTAAAGTCTTGCCCCAAAAGACTGCCCAACACCAAGTAATAGCGCGGATCGTTGCGACGCGGAATAGAGGTGATGCCGACCGCCGCCAGCATGGTTTTTTGTTTGCGCAACACCTTGAGCACGGCTTCGGTCTGGCCGCGCGCCCATTGCGTATCGACTTCGATGGGAATGGAGGAGTAAATTAATTTTTTATCCGCGGTATAGAGTTGGATTAAATTAATCCCCAGCTCCTGAGAGATGCGCCGCATTTGCGACGACATGGCTGCTTCGGGATTGGCTTCGACCTTGGCGAGAAACGTGGGATCTTCCATCAGCACTCGGCCCAACATCACTGCGTCGTTCTGATACGCCTGTAGCCAATTCTGATTCGCGCGCGCGGCGTCCACGATCCATTGCTGTAAGCGCTTTTCAAAACTGATCGAGACCCACTCCGCGGCCAACCAGCCGGCGACTAACATCGGCACGATGACGATCACGGAAATGACCAGTAGCACCTTGCGCTGTAGACGGCCTAATTTAAAAAAACGCGGCATGTATTTTCCGAGTGGGCGTTAGCTACAAATTTTGATGCTTACTACAAAAGCCAAGCATAGCGTAGTTTGTAGTAATAAATAAGGCCATGATTATAAAAGACTTATACCTGCATAAGGCCTGGCATAGCGATTGCTATGGAGAGTAGCAATGATAGTGCGAAAAAAACTATCAGACGTCTAGACGTATAAATAACCTTTCTCTATTGGAGCTTTTAACCATGAAAAAATCATTAATCTCAATGTTCGCCTTAGCGTTCACTCTTATGTTCGGCATGGTGCACGTTGCCAACGCCATGAAGCATATGGCCCCTGCCGCTGGTGCCGAAGCCCCTGCCGCGGACGCCAAGATGGACGAAAAGAAAGAAATGAAGAAAGACAAGAAAAAAGCCAAGAAAAAAGCCATGAAGAAAGAAGAGAAGAAAGAAGCCGCCACTCCGGCTGCTCCTGCTACCCCGGCCACTCCTGCTAGCCCGGCCAAGTAAGCATTTCGTCTTTGTGGTACATCAAAACGCCCCGCATGGGGCGTTTTGTTTTTTAAAGTTGGCGCTGCAACCACGCCGTCAATTGCGGCGCCGGCAAAGCGCCGGCTAAGCGATCGACCTCACGACCTTTTTTAAACACCACCAAACTGGGAATACTGCGAATATCGTAACGCCCTGCCAAGCTGGGAACGTTTTCAGTATTAACTTTTGCCAGACGCAAACGCGTATCGAATTGCGCCGCCGCCTGCGCGAATACCGGCGCCATCATCTTGCACGGCCCGCACCACGGCGCCCAAAAATCCACGACTACCGGCAAATCGTTGTTTTCAATATGTCGCTGGAAATTAGTTTCATTCAGCGTGATGGGCTCAGCCACAAACAGCGGCTGATGACAGGCGCCGCATTTCGGCCGATCTTTAAATCTTTCCGCGGGAACGCGGTTAACGCTGGTGCAATGGGGACAAACAATATGTTGCGCCTG
>JACQBD010000188.1 GCA_016194665.1 Gammaproteobacteria bacterium | reverse complement strand
TTGGTGCCCGGTGGCGATTTTTTTGCCGAGCTTGAGAAAGCGATTAAAAATTCCTGGCCGAAACCGAAAATGCTGGTGTTGAACTTCCCGGCGAATCCCACGACCCAATGCGTGGAGCTGGATTTCTTCGAGAAGGTGATCGCCGTCGCCAAAGAACACGGCATTTGGGTAGTTCACGATTTAGCCTATGCCGACATTGTGTTCGATGGTTATAAGGCGCCGTCGATTCTGCAGGTACCGGGCGCGAAAGACATCGCCGTGGAATTTTTTACCTTGTCGAAAAGTTACAACATGCCGGGCTGGCGCGTGGGTTTCATGTGCGGCAATCACAAATTGGTTTCGGCGTTGTCGCGGCTTAAGTCGTATTTCGATTATGGTATGTACACGCCGATACAAGTCGCGGCGATTCGCGCGCTCGAAGGTCCGCAAGATTGTTTGCAAGAGATTCGCATGATTTACCAAAACCGTCGCGACGTCTTATGCCACAGTTTATTCGCCGCCGGTTGGGCCGTGGAAAAGCCAAAAGCCACCATGTTCGTGTGGGCGCGCATACCCGAAGCGTACCGCGCCATGGGTTCGCTCGAATTTTCCAAAAAATTATTGACCGAAGCCAAAGTCGCGGTGTCGCCCGGCATCGGCTTCGGCGAATACGGCAACGACTATGTGCGTTTCAGTCTGATCGAAAACGAACACCGCACGCGCCAAGCGATGCGTTCGATACGCGAAATGTTGCGGCGCGATAAAACCATTCTCGAGAAACAAAACAAGGCCGTATGAAACCCGTCAATATCGGTATCCTCGGCCTGGGTACGGTCGGCTGCGGCACGGTCAGCGTGTTGGCGCGCAACGGCCAAGAAATCGCGCGGCGCGCCGGACGCGAAATTAAAATTGCACAAGCGTCGGCGCGCGATATCAAAAAACCACGTCCATGTTCCACTGCCGGCATTCAACTTGTACTCGATCCGCACGAAATCATTCGTAATCCTGAAATTGAAATCGTCGTCGAACTGATCGGCGGTTATGAACCCGCGCGCGAATTGGTGCTGGAAGCCATCGCCCACGGCAAACACGTGGTCACGGCGAATAAAGCGCTCATTGCCGTGCACGGCAATGAAATTTTTGCGCAAGCGCAAAAAAAAGGCGTGATGGTGGCGTTCGAAGCGGCGGTGGCCGGCGGCGTGCCGATTATTAAAATGGTGCGCGAAGGTTTAGCCGGTAACCGCATCGAATGGATCGCCGGCATCATCAACGGCACGAGTAATTTTATTCTCACGGAAATGCGCGACAAAGGCGCGGATTTCAACGATGTATTAAAAGAAGCGCAGCGCCTGGGTTATGCCGAAGCCGATCCCACGTTTGACGTCGAAGGCGTCGACGCCGCGCATAAATTGACGATTTTGGCGGCAATCGCCTTTGGCATTCCCTTGAAGTTCAAGCAGGCCTATGTCGAAGGCATCAGCAAGATCACGCGTATGGACGTGCAATACGCGGAAAAACTGGGCTATCGCTTGAAGCTGCTGGGGATTGCGCGGCGCGTCAACGGCGCGGTCGAATTGCGCGTGCATCCGACGCTGATTCCCGAGCGACGGCTTATTGCTAATGTGAATGGCGCCATGAATGCCGTGCTGGTGAAGGGAGATGCAGTAGGGCCAACGCTTTTTTACGGCGCGGGCGCGGGCGCTGAACCTACAGCATCGGCGGTGGTCGCCGATCTGGTCGACGTGGTGCGCACGCTCACGGTTGATCCACATCATCGTGTGCCGCATCTGGCTTTCCAACCGGATGCCTTGGCCGATCTGCCAATCTTGCCGATTGAAGACATCGAAACCTCGTATTACTTGCGTCTGCACGCGCTGGATAGGCCCGGCGTGCTGGCCGATGTGACGCGCATTCTCGCGGATCAAAAAATAAGCATTGAAGCCATTTTGCAAAAAGAACCGCACGTGGGTGAAGATACTGTGCCGGTGATTATTCTTACGCAACGCGTGTTAGAACGAAACATGAACGCAGCGATCGCTCGGATTGAAAAACTGGACTCGATCAAAGGCAGCGTGGCGCGCATTCGCTTGGAACATTTGAACAGCAGTTGGAATTAAGGAAGCTCTGAATAGTTAGCTGTAGGGTGCGTCCCACGCACCGTTTATCGATCGGTGCGCAGGGCGCACCCTACATTAAAGACGCCAAGGATGTAAAAGTTTCAATAATTTTTCTTTGCGCACTTTGCGTCTTTGCGGTGAATATTAGTTTAATGCCAATTTTTGATTAGGAATCAAATATGAATTTAGGCAATCGTTACACCGGCCTCATCGACAAATACCGCGACCGTTTGCCAGTCTCGGATGACACGCGCATCATCAGCCTGGGTGAGGGCGCCACGCCGTTGATACGGCTCAATAACATTCCGCGTCTCATGGGCAAGCGCGTGGAAATGTATATGAAGTTCGAAGGCCTCAATCCCACCGGATCGTTTAAGGATCGCGGCATGACCATGGCCGTGACCAAGGCGGTCGAAGAAGGAAGCCGCGCCATCATTTGCGCTTCCACGGGCAATACTTCGGCTTCGGCCGCAGCTTACGCGGCGCGCGCGGGGATTGTTTGTTTTGTGATTATTCCCGAAGGAAAAATTGCCTTGGGTAAATTGGCGCAAGCCATGATTCATGGCGCGGTAGTTATACAAATCGAAGGCAACTTTGACGACGGCATGCAGCTCGTTAAAGATGTCGCTAAAGAAGCACCGGTGACGATCGTCAATTCCATCAATCCTTATCGCTTGCAAGGACAGAAAACCGCCGCCTTCGAAATCATCGAAGAGTTGGGCAGCGCTCCGGATTTCCATTGTTTACCGGTCGGCAACGCCGGCAACATTACGGCGCACTGGATGGGTTACTGCGAGTATGCCGATCATGGCATCTGCAACAATCGTCCGGTGATGTTGGGGTATCAAGCCGCGGGCGCCGCGCCTTTTATCCTCGGCAAGATGGTCGACAACCCGGAAACCATCGCCACCGCGATTCGCATCGGCCATCCACAATCTTGGGACAAGGCCTGGCAAGTACAAAAAGAATCGCAGGGCTGGTACGCTAAATTCAGCGACGAAGAAATTCTCGCGGCGCAAAAACTTTTATCGCAGAAGGAAGGAATTTTTTGCGAACCGGCTTCGGCCACTTCTTTGGCCGGGGCCATGCACGACATTCAACAAGGAAAGATCGCCGATGGCAGCCGCGTGGTTTGCACGCTGACCGGCCACGGTCTCAAAGACCCCGATACGGCCATCAAGCAATGCAGCGGATCGCTATTGAAAGTGAAGGCGGAGATGAAAGAAGTTAAGAAGGTTATCCTCGAGAACATGCCGCATTAACTGCCGAAATAGCCGCTTTTGGTCTTTATCCCATTGTGGCTAAGCCGGTTCTGCATTGCATTTCCCTGACACCGTAGTGGCTGCATTCAGCTTGTTTCGCTAGTGTTTTAGCCCGATTCTTAGGTTTACCTGTGTTTTCCCCGTTAATTTAGCCGCGTTGCTCATTAATCTCCTGGGCTGGCACAGCTATTGCTATAACTAAAGGAGCGAATGACGGTTAAGTAGCGCCCCAAAAAGGAGGGGTCGTATGGGAATCAACACGGACCCGGTTCAGATTGAACGTAGCGCCACGACCACCCAGTTAAGGCTGGAGGCCGCGCTCGGCATTACCGATGCACATCGCTTACATGAACTCTTAAGTCCGGCGCTGCTCGCCGGCCAATCTATTGCGATTCACGCCGAGCGCGTGGAGCGCATCGATACCGCGGCGCTGCAAGTGCTCGCCTGTTTTTGCCGCACCGCCCACGAACAAGGCCTGACGCTGACCTGGCACGAGCCTTCGCCGAATATGCGCCAGACCGCGCAACTGTTGGGCTTGGAATCCATTTTCGAAATCACGCCATGAACGGACCGCTGCTATTCAAACCGGTATCGGTACTG
>JACQBD010000187.1 GCA_016194665.1 Gammaproteobacteria bacterium | reverse complement strand
GGCACGCGACATCATGGACAGCGTCGGCGTCGGCCAGAAATACTCCAACGAGATCATCGGCAAAGTCCACAAGATCGGCAACAACCTCGGCTTGCCCGAGCCGGCACTGCGCAACACGCTGGATGGTCTCGAAGAGGACGTGAAGGAGGAGACGGGGGTGGACGTCAAATTCCCCCTCGACGTGAAGGGCGCCGAAGTGCTGCTGATCACGCCCAGCGCGGACTTCTTTGCCGAACCGCATATCGACGGGCTGATCGGTTACGCCAAGGTGTTTCACGCCGCGGGCATCTCATGGACGCTGTCTTCGCACGCCTCCGAGGCGGCGAATTTCTCGCTCTTCATCGGCAATCACGACAACCTGCAGAAGGTGGCCGTGCGCATCCGCGACGCGGCGCTCGACCTCGGGGTCAAGCGCATCGTGGTGGGCGAGTGCGGCCATGCGTGGCGCGTTGCCTACAGCTTCTGGAACACGCTCATCGGGCCGTTTGATTTCCTCGATCCCCGCTACCCCGCGCCGCAGCACATCTGCGAACTGACCTACGATCTCATTCAGCGCGGTGCCCTGACTTTCGACAAGAGGGCCAATGACGACAAGGTGGTGACCTTCCACGATTCGTGCAACGTGTCGCGCGGTTCGCGCATGGGGGACGTGCCCGGCGGGCAGTTCCGCATCCCGCGCGAGATCATCCGGGCGTGCGTCAACAAGTTCGTCGACATGGCGCCTGAGACGATTGGTGAGACTACCTTCTGTTGCGGAGGCGGCGGCGGGCTGCTCAGCGACGATCTGGTCGAACTGCGCGTCAAGGGCGCGCAACCGCGCATGCAAGCACTGAAGCAAGTGGTCGACGAATACAAAGTGAATCACGTCGCCGCGATCTGCGCTATTTGCAAAAGCCAGTTCACCAAGGTTTTGCCTTATTACAAATTTCCGATGGACATGATCGGCAGCGTACACGGACTGGTCAGTAAAGCGATTCGACTCGGCCCGCAGAATTAATTTTTAATTATTAATCGAACATTCAGACAGGAGATTGGCAATGGCAGCTCCCGAAAAAACGAAGGAAGTTAAACCGGGTTTCACCTTCCGCAAATATAAAGACGACGACCAAGAATGGCCGTCATTGCAGGCGCGCATTTTCACCGCCGATGAAACCGATAAGTGCCCGACCTACGTGCACAAAACGCCGCCGTGTCAGGCGAGCTGCCCTTCCGGCGAAGACATCCGCGGCTGGCTGAACATCGTGCGCGGCATCGAGAAGCCGCCGAAGGATACCAAGTGGCAAGAATACGCCTTCCGCCGCTCCACCGAAGCGAATCCGTTTCCATCGATGATGGGCCGCGTGTGTCCGGCGCCGTGTCAAACCGGTTGCAACCGTAATGTGGTCGAAGATTACGTCGGCATCAACGCCGTCGAACAATTTATCGGCGATTGGGGTATCGATAATAAACTCCCCTTCAAAGCCGCGGAACAATCCACCGGCAAGAAAGTCGCCATCATCGGCGGCGGTCCCGCCGGTCTGTCGGCGGCTTATCAACTGCGCCGTAAGGGTCATGCGGTCACGGTGTTCGACGACCATGAAGAGCTCGGCGGCATGGCGCGCTACGGCGTGCCCGGCTATCGTTTGCCGCGCGAAATTCTCGACGGCGAATTCAATCGCATCGTCGACATGGGCGTGGAAGTTAAACTCAAAACCCGCGTCGGCGTCGACATCCCGATGGCTGAGCTCGAGAAAAAATACGATGCGGTGTTGTTCGCCATCGGTTGCAAATCCGGCCGCGCGCTGCCTATTCCGGGCGCCGATGCTTCCAACTGCATCACCGGCGTAGCATTTCTCGAAGCCTTCAACCAAGGCCGTCTGCAAGCCGTTTCCGGCCGCGTGGTCGTGGTCGGCGGTGGCGATACTTCTATCGACGTGGTGTCGGTGGCGCGCCGCTTAGGCTACATCAAAGAAATGGCGGAAACCGAACGTCCGGAATACGTGGTGCTCGGCCAGACCGCACACGACGTCGCCATGACCGCCAAGAAAGAAGGCGCGGAAGTGATGCTGATCTCGCGCCAGCCTCTGGAAAAAATGAACGCCGCCAAACATGAAATCGACGACGCGCAGCGTGAAGGCGTTACGATTCGCGGCAGCATGCAACCGCTTAAAGTTATTTTGGATGAGAAGACCGGCCGCGCCAAAGCCTTGCGCGTGGTCGAACTCGATTTCTCCAGCGGCAAAGCGGTAGAAAAACCCGGTACCGAAGTCGATCTCGAAGCCGATCTGATCGTTTCCGCCATCGGTCAAATGGGCGATTTCCGCGGCATGGAAGATTTCAACAACGGCAAGGGCCTGATCAACTCCGACAAGTTTTATCAAGTGCCGGGCAAACCCGGCTTCTTTGTCTGCGGCGATATCATCCGTCCGCATTTGCTCACCACCGTCATCGGTCAAGGCTCGATCGCTGCTGACAGCATCGATCATTTCTTGAAGAAACAAGATTTCGCCAAACGTCCGAAGGTCGACGTGCATCACTTTAATCTGCTGGAAAAATTGCAGGAAGTGAATCTCACGCCGCAAGCCTTCAAGCCGGACGGTCCCGACAACGAACGTCCTATCGATCGCGGTCTGCGTGGAACGGCCGAGCAAGGCAAATCCGTCGGCGGTTTCGCGGTGCACAACTACGAAGACCGCGCCGATGCCGAAGTCTGCCAATCGAACGAATTGTTCCTCGGCCACTTCCAATACACGCCGCGCAACAAGCGCGTGGAAATGGTACCGAACGCCGAAGAAGTGCTCGGTCATTTCAAGGAACGCGTTCAAGGCCTGGATGAAAAAGGCACGGTGGATGAAGCCAAGCGCTGCATGAGCTGCGGATTGTGCTTTGAGTGTGACAACTGCGTCATCTATTGCCCGCAGATCGCCGTCAAGCGCACGCCCAAATCCGAATCGACCATGGGACGCTACGTCTACACCGATTACGATTTGTGCATCGGCTGTCACATTTGCGCCGACGTCTGCCCGACCGGTTATATTAAAATGGGCATGGGCGATCATTAAGAATCAATGTAGGGTGGGTTAGCGTTTTTTGCGTAACCCACCAAGCGTTGCGCAGCAACACAATATATTTTTTAATGAGCGTTTGCGGCTCATGGGCTTGAGGGAATATTTTTCCATTGAAAAATTACGATTCCCTCACCCTTGCCCTCTCCTGAAGGGAGAGGGAGTTTTGCGCCAATGTGGTTCATGCTGTCAGCGCTCTAAGATAACGGGAGTCAAGCTGTGAGGGGTAAACCAAAATATTTGTTGGTTACGGCAGTCGCTGCACTGGCCGTTGGCTTATTTGGCGTGGCCGCGCTGGCGGCCGATGTTTCTGGAACCAAACCCGCCGGGCTAGATCCGACCGCTAAAGTTTACAAAGGCAAAGGCGATCAATGCGTGGAGCCGACGGAAATTATGCGTCGCGATCATATGAAAATGGTCCTGCATCAGCGCGATGAAACCATGCACAAAGGTATTCGCACCCAAAAATACAGCCTGAAAAATTGCATCGACTGCCACGCCGATCCGCAAACGAATAGCGTGTTGGGTAAGAATGGTTTCTGCGAATCTTGTCACCAGTACGCTGCAGTCACCATCGACTGTTTCAGCTGCCACAATCCATCACCGGAAAAAAATACTCGGGGCGAAAAAGCCGCGACCACGCCGATGCTGCGCAACATGACGCAAACGTCGGTCATGCTCGATAACGCCAGTGGAGTTCAGCCATGAGCATTAATCGCCGGCAATTCATCGGCATCAGCGGCGCCGCCGTCGCCGCGGCCGCCTTGGCGCCCGAATTACGCCTCATCGATTTGGCGCGCGCACGCTCGCCGGAAGAAGCCGCCACCAGTCTGCAACGTTGGGGCATGCTCATCGATATCAGCAAGTGCAGCGATTGCGATGCCTGCGTCACCGCTTGCCACGAAGAAAACGGCGTCACCGGTCACAACCGCCCGGCGACCGATCCGCAGTGGATTCGCAAAGTCACGCTTAAAGATAATCAAACCGGTTACGTGCAAACATTGCCGGTCATGTGCCAGCACTGCGAAGAACCGCCGTGCGTCGACGTCTGTCCTACCGGCGCCTCGTTCAGGCGCGCCGACGGCATCGTGCTGGTGGACAAACATATTTGCATCGGCTGCCGTTATTGCATGATGGCTTGCCCGTACAAAGCACGCTCGTTCGTGCACGAAGACACCAGCAATCAAAAAACTTATGCGCCGCGCGGCAAGGGCACGGTCGAATCCTGCACTTTGTGCGTGCATC
>JACQBD010000178.1 GCA_016194665.1 Gammaproteobacteria bacterium | reverse complement strand
CGTTCACGTAAGCGCGATAACGGCTGGCAAGAATATAAATATTCACCGCCACCGGCAAAGTCGCCATGGTCACGGCGATTTTGATATTCAACGGTTCCAAGGCAAACACATAGCGCGCCAGCAGAAAAACTATTAGAGGATGCAGCAGCAGTTTAAGCGCGATCACTTGCCAGACGTCGGCATGACGCACTTTTGTGGTGCGTATCGCCAAGGTCGCGCCCAGAGCGAAAAGCGCGCAGGCGATGGCGGCGTTGCTCAACAACTCGCCAAAGGCGCGCAGCGGTTGCGGCAGGCTGATATTGGCTATGAGCAACACCAAGGCCAGCGGCACCGACATGATGATGGGATTGCGCGGAATGCCGTGCAGCACTTGCATGAGCGCTTGCTTCCAATGCGCCTGTTTGCCTTGGGTGATTTCCATCAGCAAGCTGCCGCCGATGAGAACCAAAATATTATCGAACACCACAATCGCCACCGCCGGCGCAATCGCGGCGCTGCCAAACGCCAAGATCACCAGCGGCATGCCCATATAGCCGGTGTTCGACGATATCGCCGCCAAACCGCGAATCGCCAGACTGACGCGAGAATGTCGATACAGCATTCGCCCGGAAACCAACGCGATAATAAAAATAATCGCGCCGGCGCCGTAAAAACTACCCAGCAAACGCCAGTCCAAGCCTTGATGTAGCGTGGAGCTCATGGTTTTGATAAATAGAAATGCCGGCAGCAAAAAATAATAAACCAGATTGACCAAGCCGGTCGTGGATACTTCGTTTAAAAGCTGTTTTTTGCGCGCGATGTAACCGCACAGGATAATCGCGAACAGCGGCAGCGCGACGCCGATGACTTGGTCCATTTATTTTGAGTAGTCCTTATAAGGAGCGTCTAACAAAATTTGCTCTTTTGTTGGGGTTCGCGGTGCTCACCCCAACCTACATTGATTATATTTTTAATTTATTCGAATGAAACCGCTTTATTTCTGAGCAGCGCCGTTTATTTCGAATAATCCCTGTCGCCAAATATAGCCGTGCCAATCCTTAGCATCGTAGCGCCTTCTTGCACCGCTTCCACGTAATCGCCGCTCATGCCCATGGAAAGCTCGCTGAAAGCGGGCAGGGCGAAGCGCTGGCGGCATGCGTCGCGCAGTTGGCGCAGTTGCGCGAAGCAGCGGCGAATTTCTTTTTCCGGCGCGGCGTGGGGGCCGACGGTCATTAGTCCGCGCAAATCAAGCGCGGGATGATCGGCTTTCAAAAGTTGTTCCACAAAATTAAATAGTGCATCGAGTGCAACGCCGTGTTTTTTCGGATCGCGCGTGACGTTGACCTCGATCAGCATATTAACGGACGCTGATTTTTCCTGAGCGTGTCGGGAAAGTTTACTCGCCAGCGCCAAATCATCCAGCGAATGCAACCAGGCAAAGTTGCCCGGAATAAATTTTGCTTTGTTCGATTGTAAGTGGCCGATGAAATGCCAAGTGATGGATTGCGCGGGAAATTTTTTAATTTTATTTAATGCTTCTTGTGTTGTACTTTCGCCAAAGTCTTTCTGCCCCGCCGAGCTTAACGCGGCAACTGCTTCTGGCGATTGAGTTTTTGAAACTGCGATCAAACGAATTTCATCGGCGCGGCGTTGCGCGCTGTGCGCCGCGGCGAAAATTTTTTCGCGCAACTGAATTAAACGGCTTGCTATCGCGTTGGAAGTTTGGTTCATAAATTGCATGTTACCTCGAATTGAAAAAAATATTTCATTGTCAACGTTGCGCGCAAAAAAAATTTGAGGATAATGATCGACCGCAGTGGATAGGTTGGTTTGCACGAGGCGCGAATTGATGACAAAAAATGGACCGAAGAACGTAGCAGCCTATTTACCCACCGCCGCCATCAATCGAGCCGGCGTGCACATGGATAAAGTCACCAACCTGCTAGCGCATTGGAAAGTTTACGTCGGCGAACCGCTGGCTTCGCATACTTACCCCGTCAGTTACGATAATGGTCTTTTAAGCGTGCGTGCCGATACCTCGGCCTGGGCCAGCCGTGTGCGCCACAGCCAAGTGGAGCTCATGAAACAACTGCGGCAAGATCCGTATTTCCTGCATCTGGCCGAATTGCATGTGCGCGTGTTGCCGGAACGCGCGGGCGCGCCGCAAGAAAAGCAAAAAACCACGGCCACCGTGCCGAGTCGCATTCCCGACGATGCCGCGCGCATCATTAAAAGCGTGGCGGATGACATTACCGATCCGGCTTTGCGCAAATCCTTAAACCGGTTGGCCGGCTGGCAAGAAAAACAATCGTTGTTAAAAAGATAATTTTTTAGAATTCCCGCGATGTCATTGTCGAAAGCCCTCGGCCATTCTCTGAGACGGCTGACCGTGGCGGCGTTGAGCGTTTTAGCGGCGGCCTGCGCCACGGCGCCCACAGAAAAAGTTTCCATACCCGCGCTGCCTGCTCCCGGCACGCCGCCATCGACCGCTGCTGTCGCTAAGGTCGTTGAATTTCGTATTGCCGCGGTCGGCGACATCATGCTCGGCGGTTCGGCCACGCCGGAAATGCAAAAATACGGTTACGATTATCCTTTCGAACTTCTGAGTCCGATCCTTAAGCAAGCGCAGATTGTTTTTGGAAATCTCGAAGGCCCGTTGACGGACGACGGCGCCGCCATCACCACTAAACAATATCTTTTCCGTTCACCGCCGGACAAAGTCGCGCCGGCTTTGGCACGGGCCGGTTTCAATATCGTTTCGTTGGCCAACAACCATAGTCTCGATTACGGCGCGCAAGGTTTGGACGATACACGCGCAGCCTTGGATAAGGTTGGCATTCGCGTCATCGGCGCCGGCCGCAATTTGGCGCAGGCGCGCGCACCGGTATATATGCAAGCGGGTGGCGCTAAGATTGCTTTTTTAGCTTATTCCCTGACTTTCCCCGAGGAATTTTGGGCCACGCCGGATAAACCCGGCACTGCCTTCGGCCACGAGCATTTCGTGCGCGCCGATGTCGCCGCGGCGCGCGCCCAGGCGGATATCGTGCTGGTGTCGTTTCATTGGGGCCAGGAAGGCAAAATCGATTTGCGCGATTATCAAGTGCAGCTGGCGCATGCCGCGATCGATGCCGGGGCTGTGGCGGTGCTCGGCCATCACCCGCATATTTTGCAGGGTGTGGAACGTTATAAGGATGGCGTGATTCTTTATAGTCTGGGGAATTTTGTCTTTGGCTCTTATAGCGCCCAGGCGACGCGTAGCGCTATCGCCATGCTGACTTTCCGCGATAAACGCTTAAGCGAGCTGCGCATGTTGCCGATCAACGTCAAAAACGCCGAGGTGGTGTTTCAATCGAAGCCCTTGGCGGGCGCAGACGCGAACCAGGTGATCGAACAGCTGCAACAGATGGCGCAGGAGCGCGGCACACTGCTGCGGAACCATAATGGTGCGGCGGTGCTGACGCTCGAAAACTAGTAGTCCGGGAAATAAGTTTCCGGATACTTTGCTATAGGACTCCCTCTCCCATCGGGAGGTGAGGCGGACACAGAAAAAGGTCAGTGGACCTTTTTTCCCGCCGAACGGGCGCAGATGTTTTTCTGCGCCCAGGTGGGAAGAGAAGGGGTGAGGGGGATCGTAAAATAGCTCATAAACTCCCCCTCATCCTATCCTTCTCCCGTCGGGAGAAGGGACGCATTGTTTTGTATCATGAGCAAAACATACGCAAAAACTTATTTGAGGGAGTACTGATCTTTAAATGCGATTTCCCCTTGTGCCGCGCGCGGCATCTGTGTTTAATGCCGGGCCATGATTCGCCCGTTTGAAATTTTTGTCGGTCTGCGCTACACCCGCGCGCGCAAACGCAGTCATTTCATTTCTTTTATCTCGCTGATTTCGATTCTCGGCATCACCCTCGGCATCACCGCGTTAATTACTATTTTGTCGGTCATGAACGGCTTCGGCAAGGAATTGCGCGGGCGCATCCTCGGCGTGATTTCGCACGTCACCATCACCGATACCGGCGGCGCTTTGCACGATTGGCGCACGGTGGTGGGCAAAATCAAAAATCCGCATGTCATCGGGCGCGCGCCGTACGTGGCCGGGCAGGGCATGGTGTCGTTCGGGCGCAGTGTCAGCGGCGTAATGGTGCGCGGGATATTGCCGACGGAAGAAAATCAAGTTTCCGAATTCGGCAGCCACATGCTCGAAGGCAGCCTCGATGCACTCAAGCCCGGAGAATTCGGCATCGTCGTCGGCAGCGCGTTGGCGTGGAAAATGAATTTGACCGTGGGCTCGCCGTTATCATTAGTGATTCCACAAGCTTTGGTGACGCCCGCGGGTTTGATGCCGCGGTTTAAGCGCTTCACCGTCGTCGGCATTTTTAAGATGGATATGTTCGAGTACGACAGCGGCTTGGTGTTGATGCAACTCGACGACGCCGCCAAACTTTATCAAATGGGCGATCAAGTGAGCGGCCTGCGGCTTAAGCTCGACGATCTCGATAGCGCACCGCAAGTCGCGCAAACGCTTGCCGATGGACTCGGACCGAACTACGCGGCGCGCGACTGGTCGCGCGAGCACGGTAATTTCTTTCGCGCGCTCAAGATCGAAAAGACCGCCATGTTTGTCATTCTATTATTGATCGTCACGGTGGCAATGTTTAACGTGGTATCGACGCTAGTCGTCGTGGTCACCGAAAAGCGCGCTGACATCGCCATCTTGCGCACGTTAGGTGCGAGTCCGCAAAGCATCCTCGGCATTTTTCTGGCGCACGGTTCGGTGGTGGGAGTCGTCGGCACTTTGGTGGGAACGATTTGCGGTGTGTTGCTGGCGTTGAATGTCGAACCCATTGTGCATTTCATTGAAAGTTTATTCAGCACTTCTTTCATCGCGCCCGATGTTTATTTCATCAGCGACCTACCGTCGGATTTGCATTGGTCGGATGTGATATTGGTGTCCGGCTCGACGCTGGTGCTGGGTTTACTGTCCGCACTGTATCCCGCGTGGCGTGCTTCCAAAGTGCAGCCGGCCGAGGCTTTGCGTTACGAATGAGCAAGAAAGCTGAAAAAGCCGACCTGGCCGAGAAAGCCGAGAAGCCGGAAAAAGCCGAAAAAAAATACATGCTGCGCGCCACCGGCTTGCAGAAAGTTTTTGCCGAAGGCACGTTCAACGTGCACGTGCTGAAAGGCGTGTACCTGCGCGTCGAGCCCGGCGAACGCGTGGCGATTGTCGGCGCTTCCGGTTCCGGCAAAAGCACTTTGTTGCATTTGCTCGGCGGCTTAGATCAACCGACCGCGGGCCAAGTCGAAATCGACGGCCAGGACATTACCCATTTAAGCGAGAGCGAAGTCTCGCAGGTGCGCAATAATAAATTCGGATTTGTTTATCAATTCCATCATTTATTAGGCGAGTTCAGCGCGCTGGAAAATGTCGCTATGCCTTTGCGTATTCGCCGCCTGCCGGTGAAAGAAGCGTACGCACGCGCCACTGAAATGCTAAAACGTGTCGGTCTTGAAGATCGTTTGCATCATCGCCCGAGTGAACTGTCGGGCGGCGAACGCCAGCGCGCCGCGGTGGCGCGCGCCATGGTCGCGCAACCTTTGTGTTTGCTGGCGGATGAACCGACCGGCAACCTCGATCGCGAGAACGCGCAGAACGTTTATGAAATGATGCTGGAACTGAACCGCGAATTTAAAACCAGCTTTATCATCGTTACCCACGACCCCGCGCTCGCGGCCAGTTTGGACCGCGTGTTGATTTTGGAAGATGGAGTTTTGAAAGCGCGTTAGAACTAAAAAAATAAAAATGGACAGGATTAACAAGATTAACAGGATTTAAAATTATAAATCTTTAGTCCAGTAAATCCTGTTAATCCTGTCCATTCGTTTTTAGTTAAACGTAGGGTGCGTCCCACGCACCGCTTTATGTCGATCGGTGCGCAGGGCGCACCCTACATTAAAAATTAAAACAGACAGGATTAACAAGATTAACGAGATTTTAAACTGTAAGTCTTTAATCCAGTAAATCCTGTTAATCCTGTCCATTCGTTTTTAAAATAAGTCCAGACAAGGAGACGCGCTATTCGCAGCGCTGCGTTGGCATTTCTCGGCGGAATTCTGCTGGTGCAACAATTGCCCCTGTTGCCTTCTTTGTGGTGGGCGTTGTTGTTAGCGCCGCTACTGGCCTTAACTTGGTTTCGTCCCATCTGGTTTATCCCATTATTTTTTGTTGCCGGTGCGGTATGGCTTAGTTTTCGTGCCGGTTTAATTCTCGACGATAATTTGGCGCGCGAGTTGGAAGGTCAGGATCTGTTGGTGGAAGGGCAGGTTGATAATATTCCGCAGCGCGCGGAATTCGGCCAGCGTTTTGAATTCGAGGTCAGCCGCGCCGAACATGCGGGACAAACGGTGCATGTTCCGCGGCGGATTCTGCTCAATAACCAGGATTTTTCTTTCCAGCCGCGCGCCGGTGAAACCTGGCGCCTGCTGGTGCGCTTAAATCGGCCGCACGGTTATCAAAACCCGGGTGGCTTCGATTACGAAGCGTATCTATTTCATAATCGAATCCGCGCCAAAGGTTACCTGCGCACAGAGATAGCGCCGCAGCTTATAAGCAGCGCGCCTTGGTATGACATCGATCGTTTGCGTCAAAACTTAGGCGAACGCATCCGCGCGCAACTCGGTGACAATCCCTACGCTGGCATTGTCGTGGCGCTGGCCAATGGCGATGGCCGCGGTGTCAGCGTCGAACAATGGCAAGTGTTGCGTCAAACCGGCACTTTGCATTTGATCGCTATCTCCGGCTTACACATCAGTCTAATCGGCGGCATCGTTTTCTTCGTTGCCAGTTGGTTATGGGCTTGGCCGGGAACCACGGTGCTGCGTTTGCCGGCGCCGATGTTCGGCGCCATCTGTGCTTTGCTCGCCGCCACGGCTTACGCCGCGCTCGCTGGGTTTGTGATACCCACGCAGCGCGCACTTATTATGCTGACGGTGGCGATGTCGGGGATTTTATTGCGACGGCGTTTCGCGCCTTCGCTATTGTTGGCCGTTGCGGCGTTGTTGGTGCTGCTCTACGATCCGCTGTCGGTGATGGCGCCGGGTTTTTGGTTGTCCTTCGCCGCGGTCGCGATCATTTTATTTGCCATGCATCACGATCGTGTTACCACGTCGATTTTTTATAAATGGGGTTACGTGCAATGGGCGATTGCGCTCGGCATG
>JACQBD010000021.1 GCA_016194665.1 Gammaproteobacteria bacterium | reverse complement strand
AATTAATTTTTTTATTTTTAAGAAATATAATTTTCACCACAGAGAACACAGAGATTTTTTAAGGAAACTCTAACCTGTTAATACTTTTGTATTCTCTGCGCCCGCTGCGATTAACAATTAATATTTAGTAGTACATGCAGGTTGGGTTGAGGCGCTTACGCCGAAACCCAACAAGGGCGCCGCTGTGTTGGGGTTCGCTACGCTCACCCCAACCTACCCAAAATATTTTTCTTATTCGCTTTGCGTGCCACCGACAGTAAGCCCATCGATCTTCAGCGTAGGCTGACCGACACCCACCGGCACGCTCTGCCCTTCTTTGCCGCAAGTGCCGACGCCGGGATCGAGCTTGAGATCGTTGCCGAGCATGGACACGCGCGTGAGCACATCCGGGCCGTTGCCGATTAAGGTCGCGCCTTTAACCGGGCGCGTGATTTTGCCGTTTTCGATGAGGTAGGCTTCGGAAGCCGAGAACACGAACTTGCCCGAAGTGATATCCACTTGGCCGCCGCCGAAATTAACCGCGTACAAACCTTTGTCGACCGAGGCGATGATGTCTTGCGGATCGTGTTTGCCGGGCAACATATACGTGTTGGTCATGCGCGGCATCGGCAGATGCGCATACGATTCACGCCGTCCGTTACCCGTGGGCGCCACGCCCATCAAGCGCGCGTTGAGCGTATCTTGCATGTAGCCTTTCAGAATGCCGTTTTCGATCAGCACGGTTTTCTGCGTGGGCGTGCCTTCGTCGTCAATATTGAGCGAACCGCGGCGTTCCGCCAAGGTGCCGTCATCGACCACGGTAATGCCTTCCGCCGCGACGCGCTCGCCGAGTTGGCCGGCGAAGGCCGAGGTGCCTTTGCGATTGAAATCGCCTTCGAGTCCATGACCGATGGCTTCGTGCAATAAAATTCCCGGCCAACCTGAACCCAGCACCACCGTCATCACGCCGGCGGGAGCATCGACCGCTTCGAGATTCACTAAAGCTTGGCGTACGGCTTCGCGCGCATACGCGAGCGCGTGATCTTCCTGGAAAAAATAATCGTAAGTCACACGTCCGCCGCCGCCGTGGCTACCTTGTTCGCGACGGCCGTTTTGTTCGACGATAACGGTGACGTTCAAGCGCACCAACGGACGCACGTCGCCGGCGATCACGCCGTCGGAACGTACTACCAACACTACTTCGTGCACCGCGGCCAAACTTGCCATCACCTGTTTCACGCGCGGATCTTGCGCGCGCGCCGCGGCTTCCACACGCTCTAATAATTTTACTTTGGCATCGTCGGCCAAACTCGCCAAGGGATCGGTGGCTTGATAAAGCTTAAGCCCGGTGGCGCCGCGGAATACGGCCGGGGCATTTCCGGCGGCGCCTTGTTGGGCGATGGCGCGCGCGCTGCTGGCGGCGTCGAGCAAGGCCGGCAAAATAATTTCATCGGAATAGGCGAAGCCGGTTTTTTCGCCGGCGATGGCGCGCACGCCCACGCCCTGCTCGATATTATGACTGCCGGATTTAACCTTGCCTTCTTCCAACGACCAGGATTCATGACGGCTGTATTGAAAATAAAGATCGGCGTAATCCACGCGCCCGCTGAGCAGGCGTCCCATCAAGCGCGTTAATTCTTGCTCGCCGAGACCGGCGGGCTCGAGCAAAGATTTTTTTGCCAAGGCCAACATAGCTTCACTCATGCACGTAACCTCCGATGTTGGATGCTGGGCAAACTGGTGCGCACGCCCTGCAAGCGCGTGCGGTCGCATTCGGCGACCACATAACCGGGGCCGCGCGGCAAGCGACTTAAGACTTCGCCCCAGGGACTGACGATCATGCTGTCGCCGTGAGTTTCGCGACCGCTGGCGTGATAGCCGCCTTGGGCTGCGGCCACGACATACGCCAGATTTTCGATGGCGCGGGCGCGCACTAAAATTTCCCAATGCGCCTTGCCGGTGTGCGCCGTGAACGCCGAGGGCACGGAAAAAATCTCCGCGCCTTTATCCAACAGCCGCCGGAAAAGTTCCGGGAAACGCAAGTCGTAACACACGGTCAGCCCCAAACGGCCGCACGGCGTATCGACCACGACCACGTCGTCGCCGCGTTCGAAATTTTTCGATTCGTGATATTGCTCGCCGTTGTCAAGACTGACGTCGAACAAATGCATTTTGTCATAGCGCGCCACGCGCTCGCCGCGGTCGTCGAACAGCAAACAAGCGGCGCGCACTTTGTCGGCCAGCTTTGTCGCCAGCGGAATCGTTCCACCGACCAGCCACACGCGATGCAGCCGCGCTTGCGCCGCTAGAAATTCCTGAATCGGACCTTGGCCTTCTTTTTCCGCGGCCGCCAAACGGTCGGCGTCTTTCATCGGCATAATGGCGAAATTTTCCGGCAGCACCAGCATTTGCGCGCCAGCGCCGACGGCGGCTTTGATTAAGCGTTCGGCTTCGGTGAGATTGGTGGCCACTATCGGTCCAGAGGCCATTTGAATTGCAGCGACACGTGTCATCTTATTATTACTCCACAGCCACGGAATTGGTGCCGCGACCTGAGGGAAACGGTTTTCATGATTGAGTTAGACTAATGCGGCCACAAAAATAAAAAACAATCGTATGCCGCTAGCATATCACCTAACAGCGATCTCATTCATCCGCTTTTAGCGGCGCGTTCTTAGGCGCGTGTTGGCGCACCGATTTGGTAATCTCCGGATGATCCCACGGTCCTTTGACCACATAGGTAATGCGGGTGCCGGCGGCAATCTGTTTTTTAAAAATTTTCTGCGCCGCTAACACCACCGCCGCCACCTGCGGGCCCCAAACGCCCCAGGTCGCCAGCGTCACGCTGTTGCTCAATTTGGGTTGTAATTCGATTTTCAAATCGAAATCTTCGGCCACTAAACCGATACGGCCATCGGCGTTTATCTGCGTCGCCGGACCGCGGATTAAAAAATCATGCGTCAGCGCGTTGCCCTTGTCGATATTCACTTGGCCCTCGATCTGATCGTAGATAAATCCTTTGCCAAAAACCGGCGTGAAATCGAAGCTGAGATAACGGTTAATGGCGCTAAAGTCCAACAAACCGAATAAGCGCCCCGCGCCTTGCTTCACTTGCAAAAAACGTCCTTTCTTGGCCGACACCTCGACCTTGCCGTTCAGGGTGGCCAATTGCGGAGCCGCCGGCGGACCCGGCCAGGCGAGCTTGGATTTTATTTCCACTTGCCCGCCCGCCAGCTGATTCGGCACGCCAAAAGCTTCCATGGCTTTACCCATGTCGGAGCTGTTAAAGCCGATGACAAATTCGCTGGCGTGGTGATTGTTAATGAATTGCCAATTGCCGCTGACATTCAATTTCATTTCCGGCCGTGTCAGATTCAAGCGCTGGATGTTCCAGCCGGAGGCATTCGGCGCGGCCATAAAATCCAACTCGCCCAGCGCTTTGTTTTGAAACGTGAAGGATTTACTGTGCAACACGACTGTCGGCAAGCGCCGCGGATCGGCGGACTCATCGGTTCGAGCGGATTTTTTTTCCGCCAACACTAAACGCGCGAGCTCGAGCTCAAGACGCGCGGACGATCCCTTGCCCGAAAACTTAACGTTCCCGACCGCTGATTCTCCGCTCACGGCGCCATTCCAAATCTCGCGCTGATGCAAAAAATCTATATATTGATTTGCAAAATGGCGGCCGAACAGAGTTAAAGACTTGATATCGACGCTCACGCGATTAAGAAAATCCAGCGCGCCTGTCGATTCTCCTTCGAAATAAGATCGCCATTGATCGAGGTCGAAACTTTGAATGCGCGCATTGACATGCAAGCCACGATCTTTCGGTGCGACGCTGTGTTCTTCTCCTAAGCCCACTCTGCCCATGGTGAAACGCCATCCATCGTCATCGCGCGCAAAAATCAGTTTGCCGTTGACGCGGCTGCCCATGCTTGCAGTTAATACCAAATTCGTATCGCGATTGCTCGGTTCGGTGCGAACGATAAGTTTTTCTTCCGGCAAACCGTCGGAGAAATCGAGCGGCGGCGGCAAGGAAATTTTCAATTTGTTCACTTGCGCTTCGGCTTGCAAATCGATTTTATCTTTTAGCCCGCGCCAGCTCGCCTTCCAGTTAACACTGCCGCTGACATGCGGCGCCACGCGCGGACCCAGCAGCGGCGCCAAACCTTGCGCCGTGATCGCGCCTTGACCCTGGAGCAGTAATTCTCCTTGATCTTGCGACGCCGTCAGTGCTATGTCCCCGCCCATCAGTCGCGCGCGTACATGTCCGGCATCGAGGCCGGCTTCAGTGAAAAGCACATTCCCCGCTACTCCTTCGGCCGTCACGCCGGCGCCCGGCAAAGTTAAGTTATTTTTTAAAAATCGGTACTCGCCATTGACCTGCGTGGAATGGGCATCGCCCAGCGGAATAGTAAGATCTAAATTTAACGTCCCTTCGCCGGTTGCTTGCAGCTCGGCGGGCAAATAACTCAGCCACCGAAATTTTCCCGGTTCCGGTTTGGTTTCACGCAGCACCCGCAGCGTTTCATGGAGCGGGCCGTTTATTTTTCCGCTGACATGCACCGTGCGTTTTCCTTCGCCGGCGTCAGCAGTTTTCACCGCCACTTGGCTGACGTCGAGACTGCCGAGTTTTCCGCTACCCGTGACCAGCACTTGATCGTTGTTGACCGTAACATCGATCTCGCCTTGTTTGATGGCTTCCCATCCTGGCAAAAAATTATAAACTGCGCGGCTGACATGGCCTTGTACTTCGAATTTACCGCTGCCGTCGCGGAACGGAAAATTGCGTATCGGCCCGTCGTAAATGACATAACCTTGCTTAACGTGGCCGGCGATAAAAGAGCGCTCCATCCACGCCAAAACCGTGGGCGATAAGCGCGCCGCCGGATAATAGCGCGCTGCATGCGCGCCGTTACCGTCGCGAAAATCGACGCGTAGTCGCACATACGGCGAGACCGACTTATCGCTCGGCATGCGCACCGTCACCGCGCCTGTGCCCGCGGCATCTTCGCCCTGCACGCGTAAGTCAGTACCACTGATCAGCCAGTAGTCGGTATATTTTTCCCAATGAATATCGCCTTGTGCTTGGCGAGCGTTCAGCGGCGCGCGAAACACTTGCGGAAGCGTCACCGCTACTTGCGTGGAATCGACATGAAAATTACCGTTTTGCCGCGACATCGACAGATGGCCTTTCAAGCCGCGCACGCCGGGAAATTTTTGATACGCCAAAATGTTGCCGCCTTCGATATCCGTTTCCAGAAAAAAATCTTTCGGCGCGGTCCAGTCGCCTTCAAATCGCAAATAAAAATTGTTAAGTACGCCTTGCGGTGCATATAGCCTCCGGACCAAGTCGGGCCGGTCAAACCGACGATGGGATTCCCTACATCCAAACGCCAACCTTTGCCTTCGGCTTGCCAACTTATATCGCCGCTCACCTCGCGGATGCCGAGCGGCGAATCCCATCCGGGTAAAGGCAATTTTAAACCGGCCACTTGCACATGACCTTTGGCGTTCACCGGCCGGCCTTGTTCCCATTCCGATGTCAGCTGTAAGGTAAACGCACCGCGCAAAGCGGCGGGTAATTTCTCGCGCACGATCAAGGGCAAGTTGTTGATATCCACTTGCGCAGCGCGCACATTTATTTCACCGTCCCAGTCAGCATCCGTCAGCGGATTACCGTCGATATCCAGAATAAAAGAACAGTCGTGGCAAATCGCCGCTGGAAAGTCGGCGTCAAACGCCAGGCGATGCCGGTCGCCGCTGTTCTGCAAACTGAGTTTAACGCGCGATAAATGCAAACCGCCGCCGTTATCGCGCTGGTCGCGCCACTGAAATTCGCCATTTTCAATTACCAGTCGTCCCTGCTGAAATAACCAACTGACGAATTTCTCATCGCCGCTGGGTTCGGCGGCGCGCAACGGATCAAAACCGGAAATACGAAAACGTCCATTTTGTAAGCGCTCCAAGGCCAAGCTCGGATTGACCACCACCAAACTATTGATCTCGACCTTGCCCCATAACAACGGCAACAACGCGATGCTTAAACGCACTTCGCTCAAGCGAATCGCCGGCTTGGCGCCGTCGTCGGCATAAACTTGCAAACCTTGTGCTTGCGCGCCCGGATGAATGCCGTCCCAATACGCGTGCAGCGATTCAATATGCACGCGATGTCCGGAAAGCTGAGTGAGATATTGCTCGAGATCGGATTTCTGTTCGGCAAGTATCGGCAGCACCAGGCGCACGGCGCCCAAGATGAGCGCGGCCAATAGCAAGCCCACGCTGGAGACATACACGGTCCAGCGACTCACGTGCCACGTAAACCGGCCCACGTGAATGGCGTAGCGCTGCAAGCGTTTTTTCATGGCTTAGACGATTTCCGCATCAGGCGGCGACGTTGCTTTGCCCATTCTGCCGCATCCGGGTAGAAACCGCTAAATGCAAGAAGGGATTTAAGCGTTTGACTTGAAGTACCGGCGGATGTTTCGTTAAGCACGAAAAATTCGCGCTACACCAAAACCACGTCGTATTGCTCCTGGGTGTACAGGGCTTCGACTTTAAGCTGGATCGGTTTGCCGATGAATTCTTGCAGCTTGACCAAACTCCCCGCTTCCTCGTCCAGCAGCAAGTCGATCACCGTCTGCGACGCCAATATTAGGTATTCATCCGCGCCATACTGGCGCGCCTCGCGCAGAATTTCGCGAAAAATTTCATAGCACACGGTTTGCGGTGTCTTGACCATGCCGCGCCCCTGACAAACCGGACAGGGCTGACACAGCACGTGCTCAAGGCTTTCGCGCGTGCGTTTGCGCGTCAACTCCACCAAGCCCAAAGGCGACATCTCGGTCAAGTATACCTTGGTGCGGTCGCGCGCCAAGGCGCGCTCCAAGGCGCGCAACACTTGGCGCTTGTGTTCGGCTTCGGTCATGTCGATAAAATCGACGATGATCATGCCGCCCAAGTTGCGTAAGCGCAGCTGCCGCGCAATCGCCAACGTCGCTTCCAAATTGGTTTTGAATAAAGTTTCTTCCAAATTATGCTTGCCCACGTACGCGCCGGTATTCACATCGATGGTGGTCATGGCCTCGGTTTGGTCCAATATCAAATAACCACCGGATTTGAGCATCACTTTGCGATCCAGGGCTTTTTGAATTTCATCCTCGACGGAGTAAAGATCGAAGATCGGCCGCTCACCCGGGTAGTGCTCGATGCGCTCGGCGACTTCGGGAATGAACTCGATGCCGAAGTCGCGCGCCTTAATGAAAATTTCGCGCGAGTCGATGCGGATTTTTTCCACGTTGGCGCGCACCAAGTCGCGCATGGCGCGCAACGCCAGCGGCAAGTCTTCGTGAATCAGACTCTGCATCGGCGTGTTGAGAATGCGTTCCTGACAAACTTTCCACGCGCGCTGTAAATAACGGATATCGGTTTCGATTTCATCTTCGGTCGCGGCTTCGGCCAGCGTGCGCAGGATGTAACCGCCCTCTTGCGGGTTTTCGCCGAGCGCCGACTTGACCATGGCGCGCAACCGCTCGCGCGTGGCTTCATCGGCGATTTTTTGCGAGATGCCGATATGCTTACTATACGGTAAGTAAACCAGGTAGCGCGCCGGCAGGGTGATCTGCATCGTCAAGCGCGCCCCCTTAGTGCCGAGCGGATCTTTAACTACTTGCACCAAAATTTCCTGACCGTCTTGCAGCAACTCATGAATCGGCGGCGTGACGCTGACGCCATTGTCCGCGCCGGCCGCCGCGCGAATATCGGAAGCGTGCAAAAACGCCGTGCGTTCCAAACCGATATCGACAAACGCCGCCTGCATGCCCGGCAATATTCGCACCACCTTGCCTTTATAAACATTTCCGACGATGCCGCGGCTATGCGTGCGTTCGATATAAACTTCTTGCAGCACGCCGTTTTCGACCACGGCGACGCGCGTTTCTTGCGGCGTGACATTAATAAGAATTTCTTCGCTCACTCAGCCATTTCCTAAAGAAATATTAATTTATGATTGTTAACCACAGAGAGCATGGAGAATAAAATTATAAATAAGGGAACCTCTAAAAATCCCCTCTCCCTACGGGAGAGGGTTAGGGTGAGGGGGAGTTAACACATGTATTTATCATCCCCCTCATCCCCGCCTTCTCCCGGAGGGAGAAGGAGTTTTCAATTTTTAGTGGTTCCCAGAATTTAAATATTTCTGCGCCCTCTGTGGTTGAAACTCATACTGCACATAATTCAAATTTTTTTCAAAATATCGGTCAACTCGTACAAGGGCAAACCCATGATGCCGGAGTAGCTTCCTTCGATGCGCGCTATAAATGCCGCGGCTTTTCCTTGAATAGCATAGCCACCGGCTTTATCCAGCGGCTCGCCGGTTTGCCAATAATTTTTTATTTCAAGTGCGCTCAATGAAGCGAAGGTCACGCGGCTGACGCTCACAGCACTGTATTCCTGTTCTCGATCTATCACGCATAACGCCGACAGCACTTCATGCGTCTGGCCGCTTAAGCGGCCGAGAATTTCCAGCGCATGTTCGCGATTGCGCGGCTTGCCGAAAATTTCCCCCGCCAGCACCACTTCGGTATCCGCGCCTAAGACCGGATAGATCGTCAACCCACGTTCGCTAACGAGTTTAGTAACAAACCGCGCTTTGTCGCGCGCCACGCGCTGCACATAATCGACGGGGGACTCAGCGGCTTGGCGTACTTCCAGAATATTAGAGGGCAATACTTCAAATTCAATGTGCAGTTGTTGCAACAACTCACGCCGCCGTGGGCTGGCGGAAGCCAGATAAATTTTTTTTGGAAATTCTCCGCCGTTCACAGTACGCTCCTTGCTGGTATGTTATCGATGATACGGCAAACGCTTAATGATGCTCCAAGCGCGATAAAGCTGTTCGGCCAAGACCACGCGCACCAACGGATGCGCCAAGGTAAGTTTAGACAAGGCCCAACGTTCATCGGCGCGCTGCAAGCAAGCCGGCGCCAAACCTTCCGGACCGCCCACGAGTAAAGCCAGCGGGACGCCTTGGGCCATGCGCTTTTCCATCTGCGCCGCCAAATCGGCGGTGTCCATTTGTTTGCCCGTGCGATCCAAAGCCACGACCCGGGCCCCGGGCGGCAGCGCGGCCAATTGACGCGCGCCTTCTTGCTCCATGAGGCGCGCGAGATCGGCGCCTTTGCCGCGCCGGCCGGCGGGGATTTCGTGCAGCAGCAAACGACATTCGCGCGGCAGGCGTTTGGCGTATTCCCGATACCCGGCTTCGACCCATTCGGGCATGCGGTCGCCGACGGCGATGATATGGATTTGCATTTAAGTAGTGAAAATATAAGTTTCAACCACAGAGGGCGCAGAGAACACAGAGATGTTTAAATTATTTATAATTTTATTCTCCGTGCTCTCTGTGGTTAACAATCAATAAATCATCAATTAACTTTCTTCATTTTCAATGTAGATTTTTTAGATTTCGTTTCACTCAACCCAACCTACCTTATTTAAGGAAGCGCTGATTAATTTTTTTGGCGTCATTCCCGCGCAAGCGGGAATCCAGTATTTATAAAATATTTTAGGCTTTATCTTTTTTACTTTTAGCGCTTTTGCCGCGGGCTCTCGGCGCCTTAGGCGTTTTCGGCGCTTCCACCGGCTTCATCTGTTTGGCGTCGGACCAAAGCTTTTCGAGATTATAAAAATCACGCGTTTCTTCGCGCATGACGTGTGCTACCACGTCGCCAAAATCGATCAACACCCAATCGCCGTTTTTCTCGCCTTCCATGCCGAGCGCGCGTACGCCGTGGGCGCGCAAGTTATCCGCGACTTTATCGGCGGTGGATTGCACGTGGCGGTTGGATGTGCCGGTAGCGATGATCATGTAGTCGGTGAAGTCGCTGATCTGGCGCACGTCCAACACGGTGATATCGCGCGCCTTGGCGTCATCCAGAGCGCTTTGAACCCATTTATTAATCTTGCTGGCGGTAGCGGCTTTTGACATCAGTTTCCTCGGTGGCTGTAAATTCGGTTAGTGTGAATATATTCATGTACGGCGGGCGGCAACATATCTGTCACGGAATCGCCCTTGGCGATAGCGCCGCGCACAGACGAGGCGGAGATATCCTGGGGACGAACCGTCTGAAAATAAATATGGCCGGCTTCGCGTTGTTTCAGCTGGCTCGCATGATTCACGATGCGGCCGAGCGCCCACGCCGGCAATGAATTTTTTCCCGGAACATCCCAACCGGGCCGGGTCATCACCACCACGTGCGCCAGTTCAAATAAGGTTTGCCACTGGTGCCAGGTTTCGATTTTTTCAAACGCGTCCAGTCCCATTAACAGACACAAGGGCCGGTGTGCAAATTCTTGCCGCAAACTTTGCAAGGTCAGCACCGTATAAGAAATTCCGCCGCGTGTAAGTTCACGATCGTCCGCGTTAAACCCGGGAATGCCCGCCACCGCCAGTTGCACCATCTGCAAACGCTGCGCGGCCGAGGCGATGGGCGGTTGGCGATGCGGTGGATTCGCCGCCGGAACAAAACGAATCTCCGCCAAATTCAAAGCGTGCAACACTTCTTGCGCCGGGCGCAAATGACCGTAATGAATGGGATCGAAAGTGCCACCAAGGATACCCATCATATTAAGTGCGCGCGGCGCGCGCCTCGGCTCGCCTCCCTCTCCCCTCGCGGGAGGTGAGACGGAGTTTTCCAGAATGTCCTATGGACATTCTGGCCGGCGAACGGGCGCACGTGATTCTTGTGCGCCCCGGCGGGAAAAAATGAGGGTGAGGGGGACAGCGCAAGCTGCGCTCGGCTCGCCCCCTTCTCCCTTTGGGAGAAGGGATGGGGATGAGGGTGATCCCCCTCACCCTTGGCCCTCTCCCGAAGGGAGAGGGGAAGTAGGTAAAAATCTTTATTTTGATCTGAGCGTAAAAATTCAGCACGGCAAGAATAACAACATGCATGCTTCGGTGAATACGGGGAGGATTCGCTGCCAACGCAAACATCAAGACCGAATATGCCCGTCCCCAAGCACGACAAATTTCACCGACGTCAGCCCTTCGAGGCCGACCGGACCGCGGGCATGCAGCTTATCGGTGGAGATGCCGATCTCGGCGCCCAAACCGTATTCGAAACCATCGGCAAAGCGCGTCGAAGCATTGACCATAACCGAGCTCGAATCGACTTCGCGCAGAAAACGGCGCGCGCGCGTGAGGTCTTCAGTCACGATCGAATCGGTGTGCGCCGAACCGTATTGGGCGATGTGGTCCATGGCTTCATCGACGTTCGCCACCACGCGGATGGAAAGAATCGGCGCGAGATATTCCGTGTGCCAATCTTCCTCGGTCGCCGGTTTGGCATTCGGCAAAATTTTGCGCGTTGCTTCACAGCCGCGCAGCTCGACGCCCTGCTCTTGATACATCTTTCCCAGCAGCGGCAACACCCGATCGGCGACGGCGCGCGCGACCAGCAAAGTCTCCATGGTGTTACAAGTGCCGTAGCGTTGCGTTTTGGAGTTAAACGCGATCTTCACCGCCTTATCCATATCCGCCTTGTCATCGATGTACACATGACATACGCCGTGCAAATGTTTGATGATGGGAATCGTGGCTTCGGCACTGATGCGCTCGATCAGCGATTTGCCACCGCGCGGCACGATCACATCGACATACTCTTTCATGCGAATCAGCTCGCCGACGGCGGCGCGGTCGGTGGTGTCGATGACTTGCACCGCGTCGGCCGGCAAGCCGGCTTGTTTCAGTCCGGTTTGAATGCACGCGGCGATCGCTTGATTTGAATGCAGCGCTTCGCTGCCGCCGCGTAAAATAGCGGCGTTGCCGGATTTCAAACAAAGACCCGCGGCATCGGCGGTCACGTTCGGACGCGATTCGTAAATAATTCCGATCACGCCCAGGGGCACGCGCATGCGTCCCACTTGAATGCCGGAGGGACGATAATTCAAATCGGTGATTTCGCCGACCGGATCGGCCAGCAAGGCAATTTGGCGCAAACCATCGGCCATGGATTCAACGCGTGCTTTATTCAATTCCAAACGATCCAACAACGCTTCGTCCAGCCCTTGTTGTTTACCCGCGTCCATATCTTTTTTATTGGCGGCGAGCAAGGTCGACAGCTGCCGCTCGATCTCAAGCGCAATGGCGGTTAAGGCGGCATTTTTCGCCGCGGTTTCGGCGCGCGCCATGGCGCGCGCGGCAAGGCGCGCGCGCTGCCCGACTTGCTGCATGCGCTGCTGGATATTCATATCGATATTCTGGCGTGAGGCAGGCTTCATATATTAAGTATGCAATTTCACTCCACTCATTCCCAGCGCCAAGCATTGCAGCTCTTGCCAGATGTCGCCGGCGCCGCGGCCTTTCAAAATGCGATCGGCGCGCGCGCAGCGCGATAAAAGATCTTGCCAAGCGTCGCGCGATAAACGTTTTAGCGCCGCGGTCACCAAGGGCTTGCGCTTGGCCCACACGCGTCGCATTTCCAACACCCGCATCGGCGCTTGCCCGGCGGCGATCAGCGTCGCCATCTGTGTCAGCTCGCGTATCTCGCGCGCTAAGGCCCACAGAATCAACACCGGCTCCACGCCTTCGCCGCGTAAGCGCCCGAGGATGCGATCCACCGTCGCGGCTTCGCCGCGCAAACTGGCGTCGGCCAAGGCGAAAACGTTGAAACGCGCATTGTCGCCGAGATTTCCTTCGATGTCATCCAAACTCACTTCGCCACTGCCGAACAGCATGACTAACTTGTCGATTTCCTGGGCGCAAGCCAGCATATTGCCTTCCATCAGGTGCGCCAATAAATCCACCACGCCGGGGCCGGGCTTCAGGCCCTTGGCTTCCATGCGGCGACGTATCCACAGCGGCCATTGCGCGGCTTCGAGCGGATAAATCGCAATCACGTTACCGGCGGTTTCGAGCGCTTTAGCCCACTTGGATTCGCGCACCTGCTTATCGAGCTTGCCGCTGCTTACCATAAAAACGATGTCGCGCGCCGCTTGCGCGGCGATCTCGATTAAAATCTTGGCGCCGCTTTCGCCCGGTTTGCCGGTGGGCAAACGCAATTCGATCAAACGCTTTTCGGCGAACAGCGATAAAGATTGCATGCAAGCATATAAATCGTTCCAATCGAAACCGCTCTCGACGGTAAACACTTGGCGATCTTGATAGCCGGCGGCTTGCGCCGCGTCGCGGATGGAACGACAGCATTCGTCGACGAGCAGGGTTTCTTCGCCGTAAACAAAATATATCGGCGCGAGTCCGCGCTTTAAGTGCGGAACTAATTGGTCGGTGCTAATTTGCATAGGTTCGGCGAATGTTGCTGCTCTATGATGACAAAATATTACATAGTAATGTAGGGTGGGCAACGCCCACCATCGGACTGCTAGCAAAGCCGTGCTGATGGGCGTTGCCCACTCTACGTATTCATGCCAAGGTTGGTGGCACTGGCTCGCATGTTAAATCAGCGCTTCTCTAAAAAAGAAATCCGAGCGAGTCGTCGCAGTATCTGTTGCACGGCGTCGCGTTGCATTTCACGGCGCAATTCTTGTTCTTCACGTTCGGTAGATAATACATTCAGCCGGTCAAAGGCATGATCGCGTTGTAGCTTCACGGTTTGCGCGTCGGTTAAAGCCTTGCCGTCTTTGTCGGCTAAGCGAAAGCTGACCTCGTATTTTAACAAATACTCGTCGGCCTTATTCGCCGAACTGACGGATAACACTTGGCTGTCCGATTTTTCGCCAAATAAAATCAAACGCGGCACTTCGCTATTATCTTCGAGCGTGACGCCGGCTTGGGTGCTTAGGGCATTTTTCATCGCCACCAGCAATGGATCGTTTTCCTGCTGGCTGTTCTCCAGCATCACATGCAAGTGAGTTAAATTCGACGGTAGCTCATATTGACCCGCGCCGCGCAGATGAAAACCGCAGGCCGATAAAGCCCCGAGCAAAATAAATAAAAGCGATGGAAATTTTTTCATTTTACTCGCGCCCATCCTTTAACCTGCGACGACAATATTAACCAGTTTGCCCGGCACGATAATTACTTTTTTGATCTGTTTACCGCTGACATGTCGCGCGACGCCTTCATCGGCCAAGGCAATTTCGCGCACCTTAGACTCATCGGCCTGCGTGGGAATTAAAACGCGTCCGCGCAATTTGCCGTTCACTTGCACCACCATTTCGATCTCATCTTGCACCAAGGCGCTGGCGTCATGTTCCGGCCACGGCGCTTGCAAAATATCGTCGCCGTATTGCAAGGCTCGCCACAATGAATGAGTAATGTGCGGAACAATGGGCGACAGTAACCTTAATATAATAGATAGGCTTTCCACCACCAGCGCCTGAGAATAAACTTGCGTGCCTGCGGTTCCCGCATTCGCAGCAGACATTTTCTCCAAGGCATTCAACATTTTCATCGCCGCCGATACCACGGTATTAAACTGAAATTTCTTAAAGTCGTTGCTGGCTTGCTTTAACACCAAATGTATTTCTCGGCGAAATTTTTGTTGTTCAGCACTGGCCTGCAGCCAATCGATAGCGGACGATTTGGGATAGGCCTGAATCAAGGTTCGCTGCTCGGAGGCAAAAGCCCATAAACGTTTTAAAAAACGAAACGCGCCTTCGACGCCCGAGTCCGACCATTCCATGGTCATCTCCGGCGGCGCGGCAAACATCGTGAATAAGCGCGCGGTATCGGCGCCGTATTGTTGAATCAGCGATTGCGGATCGACGCCGTTGTTCTTCGATTTTGACATGGTGCCGATGCCGCTCGATTCCACCGGTTGGCCGTCGCTCTTTAAAATCGCACCGATACGTTGGCCTTTGTCATTGACCTTCAGCTCCACTTCCGCGGGGCTATAGTAAACGATGCGTCCGGTTGCAGGCTTGCGGAAAAAAATTTCGTTCAACACCATGCCCTGCGTGAGTAACCGTGCGAACGGTTCATCGCCTTGCACCAAACCATGATCGCGCATCACCTTCCACCAGAAACGCGAATACAAAAGATGCAGAATCGCGTGCTCGATGCCGCCGATGTATTGATCCACCGGCATCCAATATCTGACGCGCTCATCGACCATCGCTTTAGCATTGTCCGGCGCGCAGAAGCGCGCGTAGTACCAAGACGAATCGACGAAGGTATCCAACGTATCGGTCTCACGGCGTGCGGGTTTGCCGCATTTCGGACAGACGCAATTTACAAAATCGGCGCGTTTGTTAAGCGGATTGCCGGTGCCGTCGGGCACGCAGTCTTCCGGCAACACCACCGGCAGATCTTTGTCCGGCACCGGCACATCGCCGCAATCTGCGCAATGAATGATCGGGATCGGGCAGCCCCAATAACGCTGACGCGAAATTCCCCAATCGCGCAGACGCCACATTACTTGCTTGTCGCCGAGGCCTTTGGTTTTGAGGTCGGCGGCAATCGCATCGACGGCTTGCGCGTAATCGAGCCCATCGTACTTGCCCGAGTTAATACAACGACCACGCTCTTTATCTGCGTACCATACTTTCCATTTATCTTCCTCGTATTCAGTAGCATCCCTCAATTTATCAGCCCAAAATTCTGCACCCGATCCGTGAGGGGGCCCATATTTACTTAGATAGTCAGACATCAACGTTGAATTTTTTGCCGCTTCGCTGCCTTCTGCCAGAACACTGCTGATATCCTCAGCTTCTTGTGCTTCATTATCTATTACTTGCTTAATAGGTAAACCGTACTCTTTTGCAAAATGAAAATCGCGCTCATCGTGCGCCGGCACCGCCATCACCGCGCCCTCGCCATAGCCCATGAGCACGTAGTTGCCGACCCACAGCGGAATC
>JACQBD010000175.1 GCA_016194665.1 Gammaproteobacteria bacterium | reverse complement strand
CATGACAATGAAGACCTACTGCGTTCGTCCTGCCATATGATTGAAGGCGTACATCTGACGCCCATCGGCGATGGGAACGTGCTGCTCGAACCCGGCGAGGGGCTGGACCCCAGCAACCCCGAGGTTTTGGTAGCGCCGATTTTGGATTTTTTGCAGCGCAATGAAACGCTGCGCTTGGTTTACGATCTTAAAAATGTGCGCTTGATAGATTCGATTTATTATTCCTGGCTGACGACGCTGAACGCGGCTTGTCGAATTGCCAATGTCGAAATGGTCACCGTCAATATGCATCCGGCGGCGGCGTATGCCTTGTCGCTAGCGCTCGACCGTACGCCTCCCTTCCGTTGCGTGCTGGATATTCATCAGCTGCGCTGAACGTTTTTTTAAATCCACTTCTTGCGCCGGAAAAAAATCAACATGCCGGCAGCAATCGCCGCCATTAATAACAGCACCGTCGGATATCCCCAACGCCAACCCAGTTCCGGCATGTTATGAAAATTCATGCCATACACGCCGGCGATAAACGTCAACGGCATGAATATCGTCGATACCACCGTTAACACTTTCATCACTTGGTTCAAGCGATTGCTCAAGCTGGAGAGATAAATGTCCAGCATGCCGGAGAGCATGTCGCGATACGTTTCGAGCGTGTCGATGACTTGAATGGTGTGGTCATAAACATCGCGCAAATAAAGTCCGGTTTCTTTCTGAATCAGCGTGGATTCGCCACGCTGCAAGGCGCTTAGCACCTCGCGCAACGGCCACACGGATTTACGCAAAGAAAGCAGTTCGCGCTTAAGCGCATGCAGGTTGCGCATCTGTTCCGGCGCCGGTTTGCTGATCAGCAGCTCTTCGAGTTCTTCGATGCGTTCGCCGAGATTTTCAAAAATGGAAAAATAATTATCCACCACCATGTCCATCAAGGCATAGGCGAGATAATCGGCGCCTTGATTGCATATGCGCCCGCGTGTCTGCAGGATGCGCTCCTTCACCGGCTTGAAGATTTCGCTCTCGCTCTCGAGAAACGAGATAACAAAATTACGCCCTAACACCAAGCTGATCTGCTCGGTGACAATGCCATTGGACGGACTGGAATTTTTTAGTTGCCGCAGAACGATATAAATATATTCGCCGTAATCCTCCAATTTCGGTCGTTGATCGGTGTTGAGCACGTCTTCCAGCACCAAGGGATGCAAGTTAAAAACTTTTCCGAAGGGCGCCAACTTTTCCACTTCGTGCACCCCGGTAACGCTGATCCAACAAACGCCTGGAGTATCTAAAAACACCTGACATTCCTCCGCCGTTTGAATTTCTTTTTCCACCACTTGCTGTCCTGCGTAGTGCAGCAGGGTTATGCGCGTGGCGGTACTTTTATCGTCGCCGAGATATATCAAAGTGCCGGGGGGCATACCGGCCTTACGCGAACGTTTTTTCATGACTCGAGACATAAATTCACCTTTTTATTGCGTAAGTTGCGCCACACTGGGAACGTTTCCAGGCCGCGTGAGGGTCTGGGGATTTCCAATTAATTCTCAGGGTCTATAGTATCTCTGCTTTCTGGACTAAGCTCTCAGGTTTTCAAGGGATTGGGATATGGAAACATTCCGCGTCGCCCATGCTAGCACTTCGAATTGGCAACAAACCGCCAACGCTTGTCTTGCGCAACTTGGCGATATTCCGGCGCAAGCCAATTTCGGTTTTCTCTACGTCACCGATCTGCTGGCGCGCGATCTGCCGCAGATTCTCGCCTTCTTTAAGGAACAGACCGACATCGTCAATTGGGTCGGTAGCCTGGGCATGGGGGTGTGCGCAACCTCGCAGGAATATTACGACCGGCCGGCGATTAGCGTCATGCTGGCGCATTTTCCAACGAATGCGTTTCGCATTTTTTCCACTATTAAATCTGACATGGCCGAATTTTCCGAGCATCAAACGTGGTGCACGCAAACCGACGCGCGTTTCGCCGTGGTCCATGGCGATCCCAGCAATCCTAAAACTCCCGCCTTCATCGCCGATTTGGCAGAAACCATCGGCGATGGTTTTCTGGTAGGCGGCCTGACGTCATCGCGCGGTCCGCATCTCCAGATCGCCGGCGGACTAACCGAAGGCGGAGTGTCCGGCGTGCTATTTTCATCGCAGATCGCCGTCACCACCGCGCTTACCCAAGGCTGCTCGCCACTCGGAAAAAAACATCAGATCACCGAATGCCAAGACAACGTCGCCATTCGCATCGACGATCGTCCGGCGCTCGATGTGTTCAACGAAGAAGTCGGCGAAGTGCTGGCGCGCGAACCGATGCGCGCCGCCGGTTATATTTTCGCCGGCTTTCCAATTAAAGGTTCGGACACCGCCGACTACGTGGTGCGTAATCTGGTCGGCATCGACCCGGAAAATAAAATGATCGCCGTCGGCGGATATTTAAACGCCGGCGACACCATGATTTTTTGTCGGCGCGATATTCGCAGCGCCTACGAGGATTTGGTGCGCATGCTGCGCGATATTAAAAGTCGGCTGAAACGAGCGCCCAAAGGTGGTATATATTATTCCTGTATCGGCCGCGGCGTGCATATGTTCGGCGATAATTCCGAGGAATTAAAAATGATCCGCCAAGAACTGGGAGAATTTCCCTTGGTAGGATTTTTTGCCAACGGTGAAATTTCCAACAACCGCTTGTACGGTTTTACCGGTGTGTTAACTTTATTTTCATAAACTAAAAAATAGGCTGTAAGTCGTATGTTACTGTTTGATCGTAAAGAAAGAAGAAAATCGCAGCGGCCAGTCACAGCAAAGCGCGATATAAAACCAAAAAGAGAAAAACGTCTCTTCTGCGCCGCCTGCCGCCATCCCATTACCCATTTAGATGAACGCATTTCCATGCAAGGCGGGCATGAACACAGCTTTGCCAATCCTTTGGGCGTTACCTATCGCATCGGCTGCTTTTGCGAGGCCAAAGGCTGCGAACCTATCGGTATGGAAACAACGGAGTACACCTGGTTTCAAGGCTACACGTGGCGCACTGCCTTGTGCGCCAATTGCCGGATTCATATTGGTTGGCGGTTTCAATCGGGCGTTGAATATTTTCACGGTCTGATTATCAAGCGGCTAACTTCGGTGGGGCCGGCGACTCATTGACACAGTTGTCATTCCCGCGACAGCGGGAATCCAGGGTTTGAATGGAATCGCGCGTAATACGCGCGATGTTCAATCGCTAATAGCGGGATGCTCCGCCCCGCACCCAGGGTTTCTTTTCTTTGCTCGTGCAAAGAAAAGAAACCAAAAGAAAGCACGCCCCGATTCGCCAACCGCACACACACAGAAAGCGTGTGTGTGCGGTTCCCTCCGCTCCTCGCTTCAGCCGGGCACGAGCCTAACTCGCCGATCGCTAAAATATATGACAAGACGAGCGAGCGCAGCGAGCAGGGCTACATTTTCGCGATTCGGGCTCGAACAGAGGCTCGCGCAATACTCCGGCTGAAGCTGCGGTGCTCGGTTGGCGAGGACGGGGAAGAAAACGAAAAAAAGCGTTGGGTTTCGCTGCGCTCAGCCCAACCTATAGTTCTTCCACAATACTGCGGCAATTAAACGTATTCCGAGGCAGATGCAATAAAGTTTAATAGTTCTAATCACCACTACTACTGCCGCCACCATCACCACCTCCGTGGTCCGATGACCAACTTTCGCTGCGTCCGCCTTCACCCCATCCGCTATGATCCTGAATATCACCAGGCATAGTACGGCTGCTGGTTCTCTCTGATGCAAGTTCTTTTTCTACAGATTTTTCTAAAAATTTCTGGGTTGCAAAAATAAATACACCGATAAATATCAGCATGAATGAAAGAATTTGCACCCAGAAAATATACATCCAGCCGATGGGTTGAAGCATTACTCCAACAAGAATAATTACTAAACCAATCCAATTCCTAGGTTGCATGATCTTGTAACTCCTAATGGCAGAGCTCAATCGCACCGCTTTTCAACGTCGGATGGCACGATAGCTATAGCCTAACGATAAATATATAAAAATAGAATCGCCGTGCAGCGTTGAAATAAATCTATTCACTCCGATCTCTGGAGCTAAGCAAAATCACAGTTTTTGTATTTTTTAGGTCCCCGTAGCCCACGCCGAGTACCGCAGCCCCACCGGGAGTATTTAAGCGAGCCTCTGTTCGAGCCCGAATCGCAAATATTATGACAAGACGAGCGAGCGTAGCGAGCAGGGCTACTTTCCCGCGATCGGCGAGTTAGGCTCGCGCCCGGTGGGGTGAGGAACGCAGGGGACCGGCGTTAGCCGGCGTGGGCTTCGGGGCGTGCTTTCTTTTGGTTCCTTTTCTTTGCACGGGCAAAGAAAAGGAACTTGCGGTGGGTCAATCACCAACAAGTAGCTTTTGAGTATCGCGCGCAAAGCGCGCGATTCCATTCAAGGCCTAGATTCCCGCTTTCGCGGGAATGACAACGAAAATATTTACAGGTGGATGATGCGCAGATGTTTTGATCCGTTGAGATAACAACAATCATTCGGCGGGTTACGGCGCGCCCTCTCCCCTTGCCCTCTCCCGCTCGCGCGGGAGAGGGGGAGTTGGCGATACGGCGATCTTAGTTGTTGGCGCCTAACCCGCCCTACATTAAATAAAATTTAATTTTTTTCTCGGAGCAATAAACGCATATCGCTGTCGAGATCATTGACTGCGATATCGTTCCTGACTAGTAAGCGCATTTTTCCTTTTGCATCTCTAATTAAAATGCCGGTGGAATGATCGACTAATGCCTGGTTTTTGGGATTCTTGCCATAGGCCACTTTGTACTCGCTTGCGACGGCGGCAATTTCTTTTTCTGTCCCCGTCAGGCCAATGAACGAAGCATCGAATCGCGGGACAAAGCTGGCGAGTTGTTTGACGGTATCGTTTGCGGGATCGACGGTGATGAATAGCACTTGTACGCGCTGCGCGTCTGGGCCAAGGCGTTTTACAACTTGCGCCAATTTCGCCAGGGTCGGTGCGCACACATCCGGGCAATGGGTATAGCCGAAAAACAAAACCACGATCTTGCCGTTAAAATCCGAGAGTTTTACGCGCTGGCCGGTGTGTGCGCTGAGCTCGAAATCGGCACCCCAAGGGACGCCGCTGATATCCGTGGATTTGAATTTCGGTACGGACGGTGAGCAGGCAACGATTAGCAAGGCCACGATGGATAAAAACAGTTGCCATGCATAGCGATGAAAAAAATTATGCATTTGCGCCCTTATCTGGAAAAATTTGTCGAACGGCGCGCGGGGCGCGCCCTACATTTAGAAATGTGGATGAAAGGATAAATTAATGCAGGTTTTATTCCCCTCACCCTAACCCTCTCCCGCAGGGAGAGGGGATATTTGGAGATTCTCTTAATACAGCGCGGACTGCAAGGCTTCGTGAATAAAAACGCGGTAATGATCGACCAGCAGCAAACCGAACAAAAGCGACAGATATTGAATCGAGTAACGGAAAGTTTGGCGCGATAGATCGTCGCTATAATTTTTATACAAACGCACGGCGTAATAAATAAATCCGGCGTTCAAAATTATCGCGCCGAACAAATACAGCCAGCCACTCATGTGCGTGGCGAAGGGCATGACCGTTACCGCGGCCAACAAAATGGTGTACAAAAGAATATGCAGCTGCGTGAATTCGCGGCCGTGGGTCACCGGCAGCATGGGAATGCCGACCTTGGCGTATTCTTTTTCACGATATAAGGCCAGCGCCCAAAAGTGCGGCGGGGTCCACAAAAAAATAATCAGGAATAACAACAATGCATCCGACGTGACTTCGCCGGTAATCGCGGCCCAACCCAACACTGGTGGCGCGGCGCCAGCGGCGCCGCCGATGACGATGTTTTGCGGCGTGGCGTGTTTTAAATAAACGGTATAAACCACGGAGTAGCCGATCAGCGAAGTAAACGTTAACACCGCGGTCAAGGTATTCACGCCCCAATAAAGAATTGCCATCGACAACGCGCCCAAGGACAACGCGAATATCAAAGCTTCGCGCGTGCTTAAACTGCCGGTCGGCAGCGGGCGCGTGCTGGTACGCTTCATGTCGGAGTCGAAACGCCGATCGAGAATGTGATTGATGGCCGCGGCTGAGCCGGCGGCAAACGCAATGCCTAAAGTGCCAAAAATAAATGGCACGAGTGGCAAACCGGATGGCGTGGATAAGAACATGCCCACCACGGCGGTGAAAACAATCAGCGACACCACGCGCGGTTTGGTCAGCTCTAAATATTCATGCGCTAAGGTCGATAGCTTGCGCTGCGCCGTGGAGGCCGCGATAACAGTCTCTTGTGTTTTCATGGATAGAGGAATTAAAAAAAATTAAGTTGTACGAGGTGAACGCACGACATGATACAGGGTTATCAGGCTTAGCAATAGTAGAGCCGCCACGGCATTGTGCGCTAAGGCAATAACTAACGGCAGGTGCGCTTGCACCTGCATAATTCCCAGGGCCATTTCTGCCGCCAGCCACACCAATACCAATAATCCGTAGCGGAACAAGTTTTCGCGATAGCCCACGCGTAAAATGTGCAGGCTCAGCCAGCCGACGTACATCAATGTTATTAATGCCCCCACACGATGCGCCATATGGATGGCGGTGGCGGACGCCAGATCGAGCAACACGCCGTCGTATTGAATGCCGACATCGCGCCATAAGGTGAAGGCATCGAGATAATTCATCGGCGGCCACCACTCTCCCTGGCAGGTGGGAAAATCCGGACAAGCAAGACCGGCGTAATTCACCATCGACCATCCGCCTAAGGCGATTTGAAACGCAACGATCAGCAGCGCGAACAAAGTGCGCGGGCGCAGCGAACGCGTCACCGCCGAGGGACCGACCGAGCGCCAAAATTTTTGCTCGCGCATGGCGATCCACCACAACGCGCCGAGAATGGTCATGCCGCCCAATAATTGCATCATCATGATGAGCGGTTTGAATTGCATACTGACGGTGAGCGCACCGGCGAATGAAAGCGTGAAGGTGAGCAACATGGTGGCCAACGGAATCAATACTTGTTGATTGCGCTTGCGGCGCTTGAGTTGCCAACCGAGCCAGGCCAAGCGCAATAGTAATAAGCCCAACACGCCGGACAAATAACGCTGCACCATCTCGCGCCACGCGCGCCGTTCCGGTTCAACCGGTTTGGATCGATCGATGTCATGCGCGGTCAGCGGCGCGAATTGTTGGCCATAGCAACCGGGCCAATCCGGACAGCCCAGGCCGGCCTCGGACAAGCGCGAATAGGAACTGAAGATCACGCTCAAATACGCAAAGAAGGCGGCGGCCAAGGCCAAACGAAAAAATTTCGTGGACTGACGGCCGTTTAACATTTCAACCGATCCGCGATACTCGTAATAAACGCGCGAGATCTTTGCGGATGCCGGTGGCATCGGCGTCCGCCGGATAACTCATTAAGAAATTGCCGAGCGGGTCGACTAAATAAATACGATTCAAATTATCCAGCGGACTGCCCGCCGGTATATTGAACTGCCGCGCCAAGGTAATTACCGCCGCTGTCGGACCGGCGAGCACTTGCGTGTCGGGATAATCTTTGATCGCGTACTGCAACCAATCCAGCGCTTTGCCATCCGTCACTACCAACACGCTGCGCACGCGCTCGGCCTCGCGTCCTTGGGTCTCAATCACTTGGCGGACTTTATAAAGATTTTTCTCGCAGGGCTTTAAACATTCGGCCGTGGCAAAAGTAATCAGCATCCATTTGCCTTGCAGCGCGCTGAAGCGAATGGGTTTGCCATCGAGCGTATTGAGCGCGGTGTCCATGATCGGGCGTGTGGGTTGCACCAATTCGCCGTGATTGCCGGTGGACGCCGGGCGCCAGCCGCTGAAATACAACGCATACGCGGCGAGCACCGGCAGCGCGAATAACAGCACCAATAATAAAATTTTGCGGCGTGTGCGCCACGGATTAACGGCTTCGCTCATTCTCAGTGTTCCTTGGGTTGGGTCTCGTCTTCGCGGCGTAGGCCTATAAAAAGATAGATCGCAATCAGCGCTCCGGCCAGCATAAACCACTGAAAAGCGTAGCCCTGATGCACCGCAATGCCGCTATCCAGACGGCTCCAGGCGCGCGTGAATCCGCCAGCGGGACTTTCCGGGTCCAATAGCACTACCACCGGCTGGAGCGGAAATCCCGCCGTCTGGCGGTAACGTTGCATGTCTAAATGCTGCCACACCAACTGCCGGGCGGAACTGGCTTCGGGCTTAGCCAGCGTAAATACCTTTTCCGCGGGAATCGTGGCCACGCCTGTTACTTCTTGCAGGCCCGGCGGAGTCGCAATAACCGGTAAATGTTCGCGATCCTCGCCTAACGGAATCCAGCCGCGATTGACCAGTAAACGCACATCGCTATTTTGCAAACGCAGCGGCGTTATTATTTCATAACCGGCTTGGCCTTGATGCACGCGATTATCGATAAGAATTTGACGCTCCGGTTCGTAATAGCCGCGCGCCACTACCCGATAAAATTGTAATGCTGCGGCGGGCTGCAGGCGCGGTTCGACTTGAACCAACGCGCCGCCGGCGCGCGCATCGTACTGCGCTTGCAACACGCGCTTTTCTTGCGCGCGCTGTAGTTGCCAATATCCCAGATAGAGAAATAACGGTAATAAAATGGCAGCGATAACACTGGGCATTAAAGCAAGGCGAAACCGTCGCGGTCTATTCATATGTGTGTCATGCACAGACTTTGGTCTTGGCTTGAGTATAATGCAGCTTGAGCCATTGCTTGGGAAACTTTTGTGCTGATTAAAATCGTCGTCATCACGATGTTGCTGCTGATCGTCGCCAGCCTATTTTCCGCGCTGCTTTTTCTTTTTAAAGATAAAGGACGCGGCGGAAATAGAATGGCCAAAGCGCTTACTTGGCGTATTGGATTATCCTTAACCCTTTTTATCCTATTGATGGCCGGATTCCATTTTGGAATTATCCCGCAACAAGGGCTGGCCATTTTTCGGTAAAACTTAATTATGTAGGGTGGGCAACGCCCACCGTTCAGCAACTAGAAAAGACCGCGTCGGTGGGCGTTGCCCACCCTGCATAAAATAAAAAAGCGCTACCGGAATCCGATAGCGCTTTTTGAATCTGCCGGGCTAGCTTCGTTTACAGCCAGTACACAAAAATAAACAGACCGAGCCAAACCACGTCGACAAAGTGCCAATACCAGGCCACAGCTTCGAAAGCAAAATGATGATTCGGCCGGAAGTGTCCCGCCAAACTGCGCGCCAGTATCACGAGCAACATGATCGTGCCCATGGTCACATGAAATCCGTGAAAACCGGTCAACATAAAAAAGGTCGCGCCATACACACCGGTCTTAAGCGTTAATCCCAGCGCCGTGTAAGCATGGATGTATTCGAAAGCTTGCAGCACCAAGAAGGTAATGCCCAAAGCGACGGTGAGGAATAAGCCGGTAATCAATTGCGCGCGATTGTCTTTGAGCAATCCCCAATGCGCGATGGTGACGGTGACGCCGGAAGTGAGCAGGATCAGCGTATTGATCGCGGGAATACCCCAGGCGCCCATGGGCGAGAATTGATTTGCGCCGGGCGTCATGTCGGGCGCGATCGGTATCGCGCCTTTCGGTCCTGCGGTCGGCCAGACGGCGTCATAACCGGGCCACAGCAAATCGTCGGCGCCGAGCCATTGCACAGAGTACTGGCGAATGTAAAACAGCGCGCCGAAGAAAGCCGCAAAAAACATCACTTCGGAGAAAATGAACCATGACATGCCCCAACGGAAGGAGCGGTCCACTTGCGCGTTGTAGATACCGCCTTCGCTTTCGCCGATGACTTGGCCGAACCAACGCACCATCATATAAATGATGATGGCGGCGCCGAATATCATCAGCCACGGACCGGGCTTAATGCCGTTGATGGTCAGCACCGTGCCGAGCGCTAAGGAAAATAAACCGGCGGAAGTAATGACCGGCCACGCGCTCGGATTCGGCAAGTAATAACTGGAATTGGCAGTGGACATGCTTATATCCTCTTTCTCATTTATAAAATCGTTAACGTTTAGCTACCCGACGCCGGGTGTGAATGCGCCGCATGATCGGCGTGGTTTTCAGTCTGAGCGATGGCGGCGCCGCCATATTTTTTAGCTAACGCTGTGTCGGTGTTAAAGAACGCGTATGACAAGGTGATAGTTTTAATGTCTTTATCCAAATCGGCGTCGACATAAAACTTCACCGGCATCTCACGCGCTTCGCCCGGTTTCAACATCTGCTGGGTAAAGCAAAAACATTCAATCTTTTTAAAATGGCCCGCCGAGTCTCCCGGTGTCACACTGGGGATGGCTTGGCCGGTAATATTCTCAGACGCCAAGTTGCGAACGTAATATTTCACTTCGGCGGTTTCGCCCGGATGCAGCGATAACTGTTTCGTCAATGGCCGAAACTCCCACGGCAGGCCGCTGTTGGCGTTGCCGGTGAATTCCACCGTCACCACGCGCGATTTATCCACTTTACCGGCGGCGGCTTGGGTCGCTTCAATGCGTCCCGTCTTGCCATTTAAGCCGGTTACTTTGCAAATAACGTCATACATCGGCGCCAGCAAATAACCAAAGCCGAACATCGCCACGGCGACAATAAACAAATTGCGCACCAGTCGCTTGTTGGCTTGTTTAATGTTGGTCATTTGCTTCATCGTCTAATGCTGCATGAAGGAAAAAATAAAAAACCCCAGCGCCACCGCCGCTAAAATCACTACCGTGATAACGATACGGCGGCGTTGCTGCTGAGGATCGATTTGCGTCATGTCCACAAAAAAATTATTTAATTTTCGGCGCCACGGCAAAGCTGTGATACGGCGGCGGCGACGTCAGGGTCCATTCCAGACCTTCGGCGCCTTCCCATACTTGGCTGGTGGCTTTCTTGCCGCCGCGAATCGTCTGAATAACCAAGAACACAAAGATCAACTGGGCGAAACCTAAAATAAACGCGCCGACCGTGGACCATTGGTTGAACTCGGTAAATTGCAGCGCATAGTCGGGAATACGCCGCGGCATGCCGGCCAGACCCAAAAAGTGCTGCGGGAAAAACGCCAGATTGAAACCGATGGCGGACAACCAGAAATGCCATTTACCAAGGGTTTCGCTATACATGTGGCCGGTCCACTTCGGCAACCAGTAATACGCGCCGCCGAGAATCGCGAACACCGCGCCGGAGACCAGCACGTAATGGAAATGCGCTACCACGAAATAGGTATCTTGATATTGGAAGTCAGCTGGCACGATAGCGAGCATCAAACCGGACAGACCGCCGATGGTAAACAAGAACACGAAGGCGATGGCGAACAGCATCGGTGTCTCGAAAGTCATGCTGCCGCGCCACATGGTCGACAGCCAATTGAACACCTTCACGCCGGTAGGTACCGCGATCAACATCGTCGCGTACATGAAGAACAACTCGCCCGCGAGCGGCAGGCCGACGGTGAACATGTGATGCGCCCAAACGATGAACGATAGGAACGCGATCGACGCCGTGGCGTACACCATCGATGCATAGCCGAACAAAGGCTTGCGCGCGAAGGTCGGAATAATCTGCGAAGCCAAACCGAAAGCCGGCAGAATCAAAATGTACACCTCGGGATGCCCGAAGAACCAGAACACGTGCTGGAACAATACTGGGTCACCGCCGCCGGCGGCGTTAAAGAAGTGCGTGCCGAAATGGCGATCGGTGAGCAGCATGGTCACGGCGCCGGCGAGCACCGGCATCACGGCTAATAGTAAGTAGGCCGTGATCAACCAAGTCCACACGAACAGCGGCATTTTCATCAGCGTCATGCCGGGCGCGCGCATATTAAGTATCGTGGCGATAACATTGATCGCGCCGAGCACCGACGAAATACCCATCATATGAATGGAAAGGATGGCGAAATCGGTGCCGATGCCGCCTTGTACGGATAATGGCGGATACAGCGTCCAACCGCCGGCGGGTGCGCCACCTTGGCTTTGCAAGAATAAAGTGGACAGCAGCAAGGTAAAGGCAAAGGGCAGAATCCAGAACGACCAGTTGTTCATGCGCGGCAAGGCCATGTCCGGCGCGCCGATCATCATCGGAATTTGCCAGTTAGCGAAGCCCACGAACGCCGGCATGACCACGCCGAAGATCATGACCAAAGCGTGCATCGTGGTCATCTGATTGAAAAAGTGCGGCGTGACGATTTGCAATCCGGGCTGAAACAGCTCGGCGCGAATCACCAGCGCCATGCTGCCGCCCACGAAGAACATCAGCAGCGAAAACAGCAAATACAGCGTGCCGATGTCTTTATGGTTGGTAGTCATGAGCCAACGGCTAATGCCGCTGGGATGATGCTCGTCGTGATGTGCGGTGGCGGTAGTCATGTGTGTTAAGCCTCCAAAGATTCGAAATCGTTACTTGCGTAGCGCTTTAACCTGCGACGGTTGAATAAGGTCGCCGGTTTTGTTGCTGCCCAAAGCATTGCGTTCAAACGTGACGATCGCGGCGACATCGGTATCGCTCAATTGCGCCGCGAACGGCGGCATTTGTGCGCCGAATTTGCCGGTAGCACGCCCGTTCAACACGGTTTTAATATGTTCTTCGGCCGGGCCTGAAGCAATTTTGCTGCCATCGATTGCCGGGAATACGCCCGGGATGCCCTTACCTTCGGGACCGTGACACGCGGCACAAGTGCTGGCGTAAGCTTTCTTGCCTTTCTCGACCAATTCTTCTTTGGTCCAGGTCTTGTTGCCGCCGGCGGATTCCGCAGCGGCTTTATCTTTTTGCATGGCTATCCATTTGGTGAAATCTTCCGGGCTCACGGCATTCACCACGATCGGCATAAAGCCGTGGTCTTGGCCGCAAAGTTCGGCGCATTGACCGCGATAAACACCCGGCTCGTCGACACGCGCCCAGATTTCGTTGATGAAACCGGGAATCGCGTCTTTCTTAACGCCGAGTTGTGGCACCCACCAGGCGTGGATCACATCGTTGGCGGTAACTAGGAAGCGGACTTTCTTGCCGACGGGTAACACGATCGGGTTATCGACTTCTAATAGATAATGCTCGCCCTTGGCAGCTTTGTTTTCGATTTGATCGCGCGGCGTAGCCAGCGTGCTGAAGAAACTAATGTCTTGATCGGGGTAATCGTATTTCCATTTCCACTGATAACCGGTGATCTTTACGGTCAGGTCTGATTTGCTGGTGTCGTAAGTATCAACAAGCGTCGCCGTCGACGGCACCGCCATGCCCACCAAGATCAAAAAGGGGATGACCGTCCATACCAACTCTAGAAAGGTATTGTCATGAAATTTAGCGGCTTTATAACCGCGGCTCTTGCGATGCGCATAGATGGAGTAAAACATGAAGCTGAAAACGATCACAAAGATGATCAAGCAAATAATCAAGATCATATTGTGCAATTCCAAAATACGCTGCGCCACCGGAGTAACGGGTTTTTGGAAATTCAAACCGTATGCGGCAAATGCCGTCGGCATCGTTAACCACAGACAGCCTCCCAAAATCAGGCGCGAAACCACGCCTGTAAACTGTTTTATTAATGTCATGGACATGCCAGTCTCCAGTATCTTAAATATTAAAATCTTTCATGCACTGCGTCGTTCTATTCATTGCGCGCCGCGGCGTTTGTTTCGCGTAGCGCCGAATTCAATTGCGCCAATAGCGCCAGTTTTGCTTCATCGCAAAGCTCGTCGCCAATCACGACCAGCCGTCCGTGCGAGCCCATTTTCAATTTCGAGGGATACCAACCGTGGTGACGCTCTAAAATGACTTTTACCCAATAACGCTGAAAATCGTCGCGCCATTCTTGGCCGCGGCGGCGACGGATTACCGTCACCTGGGTAGCACCGATAACGATCAGCTCGTGATCGTCGGCGTGACGCAGCAACCAATATAGCACCGCGCCGATGACTGCAATCTCCAAACCTGCAAACGGCAATACCAACCACGCGCCTAGCAAGAAAAAACCAACGCCGATGGTGATAATGACAACCGTTACCATGGCGAACAACAGTATCATTCCCCGCAGGGAAAGTGAGCGATTCGGCCGCACCCACACACATTGACTGTTGCGCAAATCCAAATCCGGCATGGAGCGCGTATTCATGCTTAGTAACCCACGCCGCCAACACTGAAATCCATCGATTTGATGGCAAAAAAAATTTCGCGATCAAGCCGTTTTGGCGCGCGCAAACTATCATAAGCGCACAGCGGCTGCAACCTATGTTTTAAGGGAAAAACATGCATTTTTTGCACAAGCATCATCACTAAAAATCATGCCGACAGCTGACTGATTTAGTCAGCTTTTGCTGCGCGCAGTCATTAACCGCTCAAGCTCAAAATTAGACAGAGATATTGAATCATTTTCCATTTTCCGATGCGCCAAGCTAAACAACAAGGGCGCGTCGATTGTTGACTTCAAGGCGGCGATATTTTCATCCACGTGCGTCATGGCCGGATCGATCAAATTCGCCACCCATCCCGCCAAGGGAACCTGCGCCTGGCGAATGGCGGCGACTGTTAATAAGGAATGATTCAAGCAACCTAAACGCAGCCCCACCACCAGTATTACCGGCAATTGCATGGCGCGCGCCATATCCGCCAACATTAAACGCTCGCTCAGCGGCACTATCCAACCACCGACGCCTTCGACCACAATCCATGTGGACTTTTGTTGCAGGCGCCGAAAATGGCTGAGAATTTTTTCCAATTCTATTTCTACGCCGCTTGCATGCGCAGCGATGTGCGGCGCGCACGCGGGAGCGAATGCATAAGGATTGATATCGGCATAATCGGCGCTGACATTGCCGGCGGCGAGTAATTGTTCCGCGTCTTCGCTGCGCATTCCTGCGTGGGTGGTATAACAGCCACTGGCCACCGGCTTCATGCCAAGAGCGTATTCCCCGCGATCTTTAAGTGCTTGCAGCAATAATTTGGCGACGTAAGTTTTGCCCACGCCGGTATCCGTGCCGGTAATAAACCATCCGCCTTTCATGGGGATTTGCGCCGCAAACCTTGCATGGAAACGACTGATACGCCATCCGCTGACCGTTCATGGTTAGCTTCCGGTATCCAAGCATGTCCATACACCGCTTCATAAGTAGCGGGAATTTTTCCCGCTTGCGCCAAGGCTTCATATGCGGCGCGAAAACGTGCGAAACGCGCCTTACCGGTTAAACCGCGCGTGCGACCCACGGCCGCATTGTGCGCGCCCAGACGTTTGAGATCGCGCAGCACATCCATCACTCCGGAATAAGTCAGCGTGAAGCGCTCCATGTCCATCACCGGATCGGTAAAACCGGCGTGTATCAACATATCGCCAAGATCGTGCATATCGATAAATCCATGCACATGCGGTGCATTGTCCGCCGCCTGCCACGCCTGACGTAACTCGCGCAAGGTATCGGGGCCGAAGCTGCTGAACATGATTAAACCGCCGGGGCGCAGCACGCGTCGGGCTTCGGCGAACACGCGCAGCGGATCGCACCATTGCAAAGCCAAATTGGAAAACAGCATGTCGACCGAAGCGGCCGCCAGCGGTAGCTGTTCGGCATCGCCGCCGATAAACGCGATACGCTGCGTGAACCGATTCCACCAGCCGGATTTGGCGCGCGCGTGGCGCGTCATGGCTTGGGCGATATCGACGCCGATTAAACGCGCTTGACGGTAATGTTGAGATAATTTAGCCAAGTCGTAACCGGTGCCACAACCGACATCTAAGATAACTCGCGGTGCCAGCTTGATCACTTCCGAGCGCGCGAGCATGCGATCGGCGATTTCGCGCTGCAACACTGCGGCTGAATCATAGGTACCGGCGGCGCGCTCGAAAGATTCGCGCAGACGGCGTTTGTCGAGCGTCAATAAATCAGCCATGCATAAAATCCGTGAGCGTCTCAATAAAAAACGCCGCGTGCGACAGAAACGGCGCATGCCCGGCGCGCGGGATAATTTCCAAACGTGCATGCGGCAGATGCGCGGCAAGATATCTTGCCGCGCCGACCGATACCAGTTGATCGCGTTCACCTTGCATAATAAGTGTGGGTGTAGAAATGGCGCCAAGCACGGCGCGACGGTCTTCCTCTTTCAGCAAGTGCAAACCGGCGCGCAAGGCCGCGACATTGGGCTCACCGCGCTGAAACAATTCTTGGCGCAGCTGCCGCAATGTTTCGCGATCTTCTGCGGCGGCGACTTGCAGACTCAAAAAACGCGTTAAGGTGCCGGCATAATCGCGTTCCAGTGCTAAAGCAAATTGATCCAAGACCGTGGCATCCATGGCGTGCGGCCAATCGACGGTGCGAATAAACTTGGGCGTGGCGCCAACGAGCACGAGTTTCGCCACATTTTGTGGAAATTTTTGTGCGGCCGCCAAGGCGATGAGACCGCCCAAGGACCAACCGATCCATACCGCCGGGCCATTAAGAAGTTTTTGCACTTCCTCGGCCAAGGCCTCGGGGGTAAATTCGCGCGGCATGAAATCGCGCGAACGGCCGTGACCGGGCAGATCCGGCACCACAATCCGACCCAGCGTCGATAATTCCCGCGTCACACTCGCCCAGATGCCGCCGTGCAATCCCCAGCCATGCAGCAAAACGATATCCTGCCCTGCACCGTGTTGTTCATAATAAAGCGTCATGCCGGCTTGATGGCCGCTAGCGCTTGCAGTAAGCGTTCGACATGCGCAGCTTCATGCGCCGCGGAAAAAGTAATGCGCAAACGGGATAAGCCGGCGGCAACCGTCGGCGGGCGAATCGCCGGAATTAAAATACCTTGGGCGCGTAAACGGCGGCTGGCCTCCAGCGCGACCGATGCTTCACCCATTATGAGCGCTTGAATCGGCGTGATCGAAGGCGCTAGTTTAAACCCCAGTTGCGCCGCGCCGGCACGAAATTGCGCCACTAAAGATTGCAGGCGTTCGCGCCGCCAATTTTCGGCGCGCGCGATTTTCAAACTGGCGCGCACCGCCTCGGCCACCGCCGGCGGCAGAGCGGTGGTATATATATAAGTACGCGCGCGTTGAATCAGCGTCTCAATCAAGGCCACTTCCCCGGCAACGAAGGCGCCAAAAACACCCAAGGCCTTACCGAGTGTGCCCATAAGCATTACCGGCGCTGCCCAAGATATATTTAGATGTTCAAAAGATCCGCGCCCGTTTTTGCCCAGCACGCCTAAACCATGCGCGTCATCCACCAACAGTCGGGCGCCGTGAGCTGTAGCTAAATGATAAAGCTCCGACAGCGGCGCGATATCGCCATCCATGCTAAAAACACCGTCGGTGGTTATTAAAGCGGCCTGTTGAGCGGACATTCGACGCTGTAATTGCGCGACATCGGCGTGCGCATAACGTTGCACTTTTGCGCGCGCTAAACGCGCGGCGTCAATCAGCGACGCATGGTTGAGACGATCTTCAAAAATAATCTGATGGCGATCGACGAGTGCGCTGACCACACCGAGATTCGCCATGTAGCCGGTGGAAAATAATAACGCGCGCGGTGCGCCCACAAAATCCGCTAACTCCTCTTCCAGTGCGTGATGCGCGCGGCTATGTCCCGTGACCAGATGCGATGCACCGGCGCCGACACCATAACGATCGGCGCCCGCTTTAAAAGCCGCGACCACCTGCGGATGATTGGCGAGACCGAGGTAATCGTTACTGCAAAAAGTTAACAGCGTTTCATTTGCGAGATGAATTTGTGTGGCTTGCGGCGAGTCCAGTATCAAGCGCTCGCGATATAAGTGTTGGGCGCGGCGTTCGGCGAGGTCTTGTTCAAACGTTTTCATGGAAATAAATGGCGATTTTTTTCTGAGACACTACTTATTCACTTCGCTCGTTCGTCTTGATGTGACAATGAAGCCCTACTCGCTTCGCTCGTTCGTCTTGATGTATAAATAGCGGCAGTTTAGTCGCTTGGGGATTGCAGTCAACATTATATGCCTGTTGCGGTTAACAATAGATTAAAGAGTTTACAGCGCTGGTTATGGCCGCAGAACTGCATGTTATGCCGCGCGCGCGTGGGAATTAATGGAGATATTTGTTCAGCTTGCGAGCGCATGCTGCCGCGTATTCAATCGCCTTGCCCGCGCTGCGCGGCGCAGGACGCCACACACGACGCGCCAGGAATGAGCTGCGGCGCATGTCAAAAAAATCCGCCGGCATTCGTCGCTACCCACGCGGCGTTTCGTTACGCAGCGCCGGTCGACAAGTTAATTCAGGATTTGAAATATAATCGGCGTCTCGAGCTTTCACGAGTACTCGGTATTTATTTGACCGATTATCTTAAGCAGCAAGAGCACATCTTGCCGGACATGATCATACCGGTGCCCTTACACCCAACGCGCTTGCGTGAACGCGGTTATAACCAAGCACTCGAAATCGCCCGCTTCGTCGGCGCGCATTTTCGATTACCGGTGAGCGCTACGGACGTGCAACGTATCCGCGCCACCTTGCCACAAACTGAATTGTCGCGCGAACAGCGCCGAAAAAATATGCATGGGGCATTTCGCGCGCGCCGTGCTTTCACGGGATTACGTATTGCTATCGTCGACGATGTCATGACCAGTGGACACACGGCCGACGCGTTAGCGCGTTGCTTGACTGAAAACGGCGCGGCGGAAGTGAGGGTATGGGTATTGGCGCGGGCTTGAGCGCTGGGCCCGGAAAGTCTACTTATTTTTTACAATCTGCAAACGCTGCTGAGCATATTGCAGCAACTTACTATCCAACGTGCCGGCGTCGATGGCATGTTGATACGCCGCACCCGCGCCGTTCCAATCTTGCGTCGCCTCAAGCGAGATGCCCATGCCCAGCCACGAACGACTTTCCTGCGGATTGAGCGTCACCGCGTCGCTATAAGCTTTAACGGCCTCGGCGTGTTTGCCGGCGCGCTGATAAAGCGCTGCCAGAAACGCCATGTATTCAGCACTGGCGGCGCCGGCTTTGCGACTCGCTTCCATGACCGCCAAGGCTTTCGGTTCCGAGCCATGATCGACGTATACCCGTGCGAGTAATTGCGCGAAGGGATAATGCGCCGGCACCTTAGCGATGCCTTGCTCCAGAAGTTGTTCCGCTTCCTGCACATGTCCGCTCTGTAACGCCAAACCGGCCAGCAGTTCGCGCGCTTTGACATGTTCGGCGTTGGCAGTGACCGCCAGACGCAAATGTTTTTCGGCGTCGCTCGATCGGCCTTGTTGCAGAAAATTTATGCCCACGCGATATTCATCTTCGGATTTTTCGTCGGTACTGAGCGGCTTGAGTTTTTTATCCATCACCGCCATATCGGCGGAATTCTGTTCTGGCGCCGCGGCTGCGCCGTCGATCACCGAACTATCCGCGGAAGCCACAAATACTTTTTCTTTTTTCTTCGCCGCTTTCTGAGTGTTAGGTTTGTTTACAGATTGATTCATATCCGCTTTGGCAGCAGCGGATGCCGGCGGCGTTAAGCGCAAACGTTGGCCCACGTGCACGACATGATTGCGACCCAGATGATTCCACTTTGATAAGTCCCATAGATCTATGCCGGTCTTAGTGGATATTCCGTAAAGCGTTTCACCCCTGGATACAGTCCAATAGCCGTCGCTGGGAATAGACTTAGGCTCCGATGCGGCTGGCGTTGGACTCGAGACTGACGGTGTTTCTTTTTTCGCTTCGACTACCGGCGTCGGCGCTGGAGCAACGGGAGCTATCTGAGTTCCCGCGGGAAGTTTTTCTTGTTTCATTGCCGCTGCAGGAGCGGATGCGGCCACGGGAATCGCTGGCGCGACGGCGGGTGGCACAGGCGTAGCAGCTACCATTGCAGCAGGTTTAGGCACGGCTTTACGCACCGTCACCGGCTGGGTTTTACCCATAGCCACCAGGTTATCTGAAAACAGACGCTCACCCCACTGCAGCCACACGTAAACCCCGGCGCCAATGAGCAATACCGCGAAAATCATTACCATCAAGCGCCGCGGCGGCGTGCGAAACCGCGCCGCTTTAACCGGCTTTAAGCCTTCGTAAGCGTTTTTTTTGTTTACGGTATTTTCCCGGGTATTGCTGCGCGATTCCAGGTCTTGCAGCATTTTATTAATGAGACTCACACCGCACCGCCCGTAATCATTGAAACGCCGGAAGTCAGAGGCGCTAACGGCAATAAAACAAAAATCGTCACGGTGGAAACTAACGCCGAAAGATATTTCAGAATTCGCGATCCGACGGTATGCGTATGCGAAGTGGATTCGGTATCGGTGACAGCGATACGCACATGTTTTTCCAAAACCACGCGCGCGCCTTCGCCGAAAGCCGCCATCAGGGCTTTATGCGCGAGAATGTTGACCAAGCGCGGAATGCCCTGGCTGGCGCGGTAAATTTGTTTTACGGTTTTGTGCGGAAACAAACGCGGACCGCGATAACCGGCCACTGCCAAGCGATGCGAGATATAAAATTCAACCTCGCTGAAACTCAACGGCGAAAGTTGGCAGGAGAAAGTGATGCGCTGTTTTAATTGGCGAATCGAGGGATTGTCGAGACGTATATTCAGTTCCGGTTGTCCGAACAACACCACTTGCATGAGCTTGCGCCGTTCGGTTTCCAAATTACTCAACAGCCGTAAACTTTCCAGTGTTTCGATCGGCATCGCTTGCGCTTCGTCGAGACACAGCAGTACGCGCTTGCCTTCGGCGTAGCTATCGATCAGATAGCGGCTCAACAGTTTCAGCAGTTGATGCTGATTAACGTGCTGCGGATATTCAATGCCCAGTTCATCGGCGCAGGCCAGCAACAAAGTCATCGGTTGCAAATAAGGATTAGGAATATACGCGGTGACAAACTCTTGATGATCGAGTGCCGCCAGAAATTTTCGGCACAGCAGGGTTTTGCCGGTGCCTACTTCGCCGATGACCTTAATGAAACCTTCACCGCTGCGCACTGCGACCAATAACGTATTTAGCGCCTCTTGATGCGAAGAATGCGCAAAAAAGAAACTCGTGTCCGGCGTAATGGTAAATGGCAATTCCTGTAAGCCAAAATGCGTTCCGTACATGTTGTATGTCCTGGCGTCTGAATTTAAGAACCAATACGAATTTTCTTAACGCGTTGTTGCGATTCGCCCGCGGCGTCGCTCCAATCCTGGCCGGTCGTAATAATGGTCGGCTTGAGTAAAATCACGAGCTCGCGCTTGATGCGTGTCACCTTCTTGTGCTTAAACAGATTGCCCAGTATCGGAATATCGCCCAGCACCGGAACGGAAGCGTTGTCATCAGTGCTCGCTTCTTTCATTAGGCCGCCGATTACGACAATCTGGCCGCTGGTGGAACGCACGATGTTATCCGACTCTTGCACGGAACTCAGCGCAGTGGAAATCGTTTGACTCGATCCGACGGCAATTTTCTTTTCCGACACTTCGCTGACGGAAGGATGGATATGCAGATTGATATTGCCGGCGTCGTCGATTTGCGGCGTTACATCCAAGGCGATGCCGGAGAAAAATGGCGACAGTTCCGTAGTTACCGTTGGCTGGCCATTGGCGACCGTGCTCGCAGTCGTATCCTGTTTGGTGACGAAGAAAGAATCGGAACCAACCTTGATCACCGCTTTTTGATTGTTCATGGTCGACACGCGTGGACTCGAAAGCACGTTTAGGTCGCCTTGCGTTTGCAGCAATTCAAAAAACGCTGCGAAACTATTTGATTGCAAGGCTAAGCTAAATACACCGCCGAAGGCAGAAGCATTCGTTCCCGAAATGGCACTGAAAATACCGGTAGTGGGGTTGAGATTACCGGTGTTGCCTTTAATTTCGCTCGAGCCGCTGCTGATAGCGCTTCCGCCGCCGACTTGGCCGAGGGTCGCGGTCCGACCATTGCGTGAAGCAATGCCAGCCCAGTTAATGCCACTTTGAAAACCATCGTTCAACTGAACTTCCAAGATCTTGGCTTCCAAAATCACTTGCCGATTCATGCTGGTCTGAGTGACGCCGAGATAATCTTCGACCATGCGCAGCTCTTCCGGCAACGCACGCACGACCACGATACCGGCCTGCGGATTAACGATTACTTTTCTTCCGCCGTCAGTGCCGACAATAGCGATCAACGCCGTGCTTAGATCTTTCCAGAAATCCGTCTGGGTAGTCGTTTGTATTTGAACGCCGCTGCCACTGGATGAACTGGAGCTGCTCCCTGAAGTTCCGGTACTCCCACCGGAAGAATTCAGCCCACTGGCGGCAACGCGTGTATCGGAAGTGCCTTTGCGTGAAACATTCAAATAATTGACAGGGAAAATTCGCGTTTGAATTTCGCGGCCCAAGATAAAAAAGCGGTTACCTTCGCGACGATATTCATATCCATATACTTGGCGAATGGCATTGATCGCTTCCGGCACCGTGACTTCTTTGAGATTCATCGAGATCGTGCCGCGCACATCGGCATGCACGATTACGCTGTACTGCGTGCCTTCCACCAAGCCCATGAACACTTGGCGCGCCGGCGCGTTGCTGACGGTCAAATCGAAACGCGGTTCAAGCGGCATGGTGCCGCCTTGCGGAAGTGTAATCTCAATCGGGGGTAACAACGCACGACTGACGTCCGCCGGAACTACTTTACTGTCTTTGCCGCCGCTGGCTTGCTGCAAGTCGTGATCCATGCTGGCACCGACCGAATTGCGCCAGCCGGGAGAAACACTTTGACATCCGCCGAGCAAAGCCATCATTGCCAGCAAAGTTATACGCCGGCCGAGTATTCCTGTGCTCCAACTATTGATGCTGCTTATAAATGTCGTTGTCATTTTAATCCGCCTTCTTGGCTTTGCGTCGGAACTTTCACGACATAGGCCTGCTTCACTACTTTCGGTAATAAACGCAGCCGCGTTTCCCGTCCTGCTTGCTTCAATATCACTTCGTAAGGCTCAATCTCGGTAATCACACCGCCGCCAAATTTATCGCCCACCCTATAAGACTTGCCGCTAATCACGGCGAGTCTTTGGCTGGTCGATACAAAAGTCGATTGCAGCGCCGGGCCGGTTGGCGTCGCCATTCCGGCGTATGCGCTGTTCGCTGTGGTGTTGCCATAGGCAGGCTGCGTTGGATCGGCAAGGCCACTTAATACATCTTCCGCCTGACATACCGCAACCATCGCTGCCATGCCAGCCACCAGAATGGCCATCCAACCGCTACCAACGCCGGCTTTCTTCTTGCTATCAAGTTCCATGCCAGTTAAAACTGTCATAGGCCTATCCATGCTTCATGCGTACTCAAGGTATAGATCAACAAATTTACCTTGGAGACCGGATGTTTTTCAGTTTGCAAGGTAACTTGTCCCCAGAAGACCTTCCATTCCATGTCTTCTAAAGATTTTAAATAGCGCAAAATGTCGAGATAGTTGCCCTTCAGTTCGATGCGCATGCCGTGTTTATAAACCATGCCTGTAGCCGGCGCGCCTTCCTTGGCACTTTCCAGCAAAGGGGTGGCAGGAATGCTTTCCATTTTCATCAGTTGTAAGCCGCGATTTTTGAGCAGCATTTGCTCGACCAGTCGCGCCATCTCTTTCGGCGGCACCAGCCCCGCGGTTACACGGCCAAGCGCGGCATCCATGGTTTTTAAATTTTCTTGAAGCGCTTCGATTTTTTTGCGTTTAGCGGCCTCAGGGTTCTGTTCTCCGCTAGCCAATAACGTCTGCACTTGCAGCTCCAGCGCGCGCGTTTCTTCCTGTTTCTGACTAACTTCTTTCTGCAGGCGATCCTTCTCCGTGCTGATCGGACCGAACAGAACGTTCACTGTCATAAAATACAGCGCCACTAATACGGTCACAAAAATCAATCCGCGTTCGCGAATCGACATAGCGTCAATACGTCCGGCAAAACCCTGAAGTTGATTTTTTAAATCGGCGAATTGCATGCTTAGGATCCCGCGTTCACTGTGGTTTTGGCTTGAAATTCCACGTATGACTTGTCCGCTTCCTTAGCATCGCCCGCGGGTCGATTCATTTGAAAAACGCGAAATTCAATGCCAGACAAGGTTTTCTCTGTCGCCAGTTTTTGCAAATACCGCGGCACCAGTTCGGGATTGGCAGTGCGACCAGAGAGCGTCAATTGATCGGCGGCGCCGGTGATATCAAAACCAGTCAGCCACACCCCGGGAACATATTGGCGCGCAAATGAAACAAAATAATCGGAAAACCCGCGGGTATTACTGAAGATGCCGCGTTGCAATATTTCTTGGATGCGTTGTTTGGAGACAATCTCATTTTCAAGATTGGCGATTTCTTTATCGAGCGAGGTGCGCGTGCTGCGTTGATTGAATTTTTCGGTAGCGTCGGCCAAGCGCTTGGTAGCCGTCGCCTGGCTTTGATCCACGCGCTTGCGTTCGTTCTTCAGCGCCTCGATCTGCCACCACGTATAAGAATAAATCGCGACAATGCCAATCAGCACCAAACCCACGGCCTGAAGCATGGCCATGGTGGAAAATTTCTTTTCCTCTTTGCGGAAAATCGGCTGATAGAGATTTATCTGTTGACT
>JACQBD010000174.1 GCA_016194665.1 Gammaproteobacteria bacterium | reverse complement strand
TGGAGATAATGATCTTGCGTTAAATGAGGGCGTAACTGCACCATGATCGGAAAACAGCGCGCAATGTCGTCCGCGGTTTCGGCGAGTGCGATTTTCACGGCATTTTAGTGGCGGAAATGGCGCATGCTGGTGAACACCATGGCGATGCCGTGCTGGTTGGCGGCTTCGATGACTTCTGGATCGCGCATCGAGCCGCCCGGTTGAATCACGGCGGTGACGCCGACTTCGGCGGCTTGATCGAGGCCGTCGCGGAACGGAAAGAACGCGTCCGAGGCCATGACGCTGCCGCGCACTTCGAGGCCGGCGTCGGTGGCTTTGATCGAGGCGATGCGCGCGCTGTACACGCGGCTCATTTGCCCGGCGCCGACACCGATGGTGCGGCCTTCTTTGCAGTAGACGATAGCGTTGGATTTAACGAACTTCACCACTTTCCAAGCAAACAACAGATCGTGTAACTCCTGCGGCGAGGGCGCGCGCTTAGTAACAACTTTCAATTCTTTTTGCGTGACCATGCCTTGATCGCGTTCTTGCACCAGCAGACCGCCGGTGACGCGACGCAAATCCATTTCGCTCGGACGCTGCGGGCCCCAAGCGCCGGATTCGAGCACGCGCACGTTGGCTTTGGTCGCCAAAATCGGTTTGGCGTCTTCTTTCACCGACGGCGCGATAATGACTTCGACAAATTGGCGCTCGAGAATCGCTTTGGCGGTGGCGGCATCCAGCGGGCGGTTAAAGGCGATGATGCCGCCGAAGGCCGAGGTGGGATCGGTGATGTAAGCGTGTTTGTACGCATCGAGCACGGTATCGGCGATAGCGACGCCGCAGGGGTTGGCATGCTTGACGATGACGCAGGCAGTTTCGTCGAAAGACTTCACGCATTCCAAAGCGGCGTCGGCGTCGGCAATGTTGTTGAAGGATAATTCCTTGCCTTGCAGGATGCGCGCCGTGGCGATGCACGCTTCGGCCGGGTGACGCTCGCGATAAAAAGCCGCTTGCTGATGCGGGTTCTCGCCGTAACGCAAGGCTTGCGCGTGCTGAAACTGCATGTTGTACGTCGTGGGAAAATTGCCGCGGGTTTCATCCGCGGGTAAGCGGCCCAAATAATTGGCGATCGCGCCGTCATACGCCGCCGTGTGTTCGAAAGCTTTGGTGGCCAAGTGAAAGCGCAAAGCTTCGCTGACCGAACCTTTGCGCTGCTGCATCTCTTCGAGCACATGCATGTAATCCTGGGCATCGACGATGACGGTGACGCCGGTATAATTTTTAGCCGCGGCGCGCAACAGCGTCGGACCGCCGATGTCGATGTTTTCAATCGCCTGTGCCAGCGTGCAGTCTTTACGCGCGATAGTCTCTTCAAAGGGATAGAGGTTAACCACGACCATATCAATCGGTGGGATACGATGTTCATGCATGGTGCGCATATGGCTGTCCATGTCGCGCCGTCCCAGAATGCCGCCGTGAATTTTGGGGTGTAAAGTTTTGACGCGGCCGTCGAGCATTTCGGGAAAGCCGGTGTAGTCGGCGACCTCGATGACGGCGATGCCGTTATCGGTGAGTAATTTGGCGGTGCCGCCGGTCGAGAGAATTTCAACCTTGAAATTTTGCAACGCGCGCGCGAAGTCGACGACGCCGTTTTTATCGGAAACGCTGATCAGCGCACGGCGGATGCTAGTCATGAATGGCGCGGGGCTTGGCTATGAGGAATCGGAAAGACGCGATTGTAAGTTCCGCGGAAGCTATGCGCAATCCTGTACCAAAATAAAAAGGAAATAGACAGGATTTACAGGATTAACAAGATTTGTTTTTCACAAAATCCTAATCCTGTAAATCCTGTTAATCTTGTCTATTTATTAATTCAGTTTATACAGTTTTAATTTTTTGCGCAGCGTATTGCGATTGATGCCAAGGATTTCAGCCGCCTTGCATTGGTTGCTTTTGACGTGGCGCATGACGATTTCAAGCAGGGGTTTTTCCACTTCGGTGATCACCATCTCGTACACATCGGTGGTTTTTTCACCGTTCAAGTCGCTAAAGTAACGCTCCAAGGATTGTTTCACCGACGCAGCCAGCGGCGGTTTACGGTCTTTGGTCATGCCGCAAGCTCCATATTTTGTTTATCGGCCGCGGCGCATCCCAGCGTCCGCGGTATCAGTGCATCCTGCGCGTCAAAGAATTCACGTACTGTTGCGACTTGTTCGGCGCAGGATTCCAGTTGATTCACGCGATGCCGAAATGCCGCGCCGTCGCGCAGGCCTTTGCTGTACCACGAGATATGTTTACGCGCCATGCGCACGCCGCTGTATTCGCCGTAAAACGCGTACAGATTTTCCAGATGCGCCAGCAAGGTGTCACGCACTTCTTGCACCGGCGGCGGCGCCATTTTCTCGCCGCTGGCGAGGAAGTGAGCAATTTCCCGAAAAATCCACGGGTTTCCCTGCGCCGCGCGGCCGATCATCAAACCATCGACGCCGGTCGCGTGCAGCACGCGCGCGGCTTTTTCCGGCGTGGTGATGTCGCCGTTGGCGATGACGGGAATTGTGACCGCAGCTTTAATGGCGGCGATGGTTTCGTATTCGGCATCGCCTTGAAATGCATCGGCGCGCGTGCGCCCGTGAATCGCCAGCGCTTGCACACCGCAGCTTTCGGCCAAGCGCGCGATGGCCACGCCATTTTTATTGGCACGATCCCAACCGGTGCGAATCTTGAGTGTCACCGGAATCGAAACGCTATTAACGACCGCTGTAAGAATCTCGCTGACTAGTTTTTCGTTTTGCATCAGCGCCGAGCCGGCGTAGACGTTGCAAATCTTTTTCGCCGGACAGCCCATGTTGATGTCGATGATTTGCGCGCCGTGATCGGCGTTGTACTGCGCCGCTTGCGCCATCATCGCCGGATCGCTGCCGACGATTTGCACCGCGCGCGGGTCTTCCTCGCCGGTATGATCCGCGCGGCGTTTGGTTTTCTCGCTGCCCCACAGCAAGGAATTGGACGACACCATTTCGGATGCGGCCATGCCGGCGCCCAGGCGTCGGCACAGACTGCGAAACGGTCTGTCGGTCACGCCGGCCATGGGAGCCAGGAACAAATTATTTTTTAGTTGATAAGGCCCGATTCTCATGATCGGATTCTCTACCTGTATTTTTAGCTAACGCGAAAGGGCAGCAATCTTAACCAAAAACTCCAAGCGCAGGGAAGAGGGATGCGATGGACGGCGGAGTTTTTTTATTCTTTGGATTGGCTTTACAAAATGAAAAGCTGTGATAGAAAACCTTGCCCTTATCAATGATATCAATGCGGTGCAAATAAAATTTTAAAGCACCAATCTTGGGCGATGTCGGCGTCAGGGCGTCACCGGTCGGATTTCATATCCCACGGCTTTACCGTCTGGATTGGTGACATCGATCACTGAATTCGCCACGACATTCGGGGTGAGTAATGCCATCGTCGGTGTTTCCAAGTATTGCGCCGGCAAAAAACTGCGCCGCGCGATCACATTGCCGGCGTTATTCGTCAGGCTGACTTCGACGTTGGGGTAAGTCTGCGCGAAGCCAGCGCGGTTAACCAAGGTCGTGCGAATGCGCAAGGCATTCTCATATTTGGGGTGCGGCGCGATACTGGTTTGTAGCAGTTCGATCTGGCCGACATCTTGCAGCGGCAATAATTCACAGCGGGCGAGCTGGCAAAACTGCAGCATTAGCGGACGCCAGGCGGGAATTCTGCCCAGTTCATCGTGGTAGAAAAAAAACAATTGGCCGATGAATAACAGCATGAACGATAAAATTCCCAGCGACCAGGAAGTCGCCGCCCAATGCCTACGCGGCGCTTGGACAAATATTTCTTCGGTGGAAACGACAGGAATGTCGAGCGGCGTGGCTTCGGCGGGCCGGGTGTTTTGCGCGCGTCGCTTGAGCGCGGCGTTTTTATTTTTTGCACCGCGGCCGCGTTTTGTTTTTTTGGAAGTCGTTTGTGCGTCGACCTCCACGGAAGCTGGCGGCGAGGTGTTAGCGGGAATTTGCAGCAGCCGTTGTTCGGCATGAAAAACCGCCGTGCAAATGCCGCAGCGCACCATACCGTCGTGCGCTTTCAATTGCGCCGTGGTAATTTTAAACGTTGTCAGACAGGCGGGGCATTGGGTGTACATTAATGTAGCCCTACTGCGTTCGTCTTGTCATAAGACATGTAGCCTTACTGCGTTCGTGAAGTTATGTTCATCGCAAAGACGCAAAGGTCGCAAAGAAAACATGAATATTTATCGAAAAAAACTTTGCGCTCTTTGTGTCTTCGCGGTGAGAAATGTTTTAGGGACTTTCAGAGCTTCCCTAGATCTTAGCCGAGATCGACGCTCCTGTGTCCCGCCAACAGCACCCACTTTTGCCGCTCTTTAAGCGTCAGCGCAAACGGCGGTTCATAATGCGCGCGGACTTCAATTTCTTGACCGGCCAGCATTCCCGACAGCACCAGCCAGCCAGCGGCGTTCACGCGCTTTTGAATTTCCGGCGCCAATTCAATGAGCGTGCCCATCAAAATATTCGCCAACACAATATCCGCCTGAAAATTTGGCGGCAGTAACGTTGGAAGCGACACATGCAAGCCGCTATGTAGGCCGTTATGTATCGCATTCTGCTGCGTGACCTGTAAGGCCTGTGGATCGATGTCTACGGCATGCACTTCACGTGCGCCCAGCTTGAGCGCGGCGATGGCAAGAATGCCCGAACCGCAACCGTAATCCAGAATAATTTTGCCGGCGAGGTGTTGTTGCGCCAGCCACTCCAGACACAAAGACGTGGTCGGATGATCGCCGGTGCCGAAAGCCAAGCCCGGATCGAGAATGATATTCACGGCATCGGGTTGCGGCGCGCTGCACCAACTGGGCACCACCCACAGATTGTGTCCTACTTGCAGCGGTTTGTAGTGCGCCATCCATGAATGCGCCCAATCCTCGTCGCCGAGCAAATCTATTTCGTGCGCCGGTGGTTGCGCCAAATTAAAACGTTCACGCACGCTCGCCAGGATGCTGTCGGTATCGGTGTGTTGCGGAAACAAACCGATGATTTGCACCTGCGACCATAAGGGCGTTTGGTCCCAGTAGGTATCGAACACGGGCTCGTCGCCGGCGTCTTGCAGCGTCACCGAGATAGCGCCCCATTCTTCAAAAGATTCCGCCAGTTGGTCGGCGTGCGCGTGATCGGTGAACAGTTTAAGTTTAAGCCAGGGCATGGATGCGTTTGGACCATATAAAAAGTAGGGCGCGTAGCACGCGCCAACCAGTTTACGGTATTAAAATAGACGCGTGCTACGCCTAAGTTAAAGCTACAGTCCGAGTTTTTTTTCCAGATAATGAATGTTGACGCCGCCGCGGATGAAGGCGTTGTCGTTCATGATGTCTTGGTGCAGCGGGATGTTGGTTTTGATGCCGTCGACCACCATTTCCGACAGCGCGATACGCATGCGTGCCAATGCGATCTCGCGCGTGTCGCCATAGGCGATGAGTTTGCCGATCATCGAGTCGTAATACGGCGGCACGAAGTAATTGCTGTACACGTGCGAATCCACGCGGATGCCCGGTCCGCCGGGCGGATGCCACGCGGTAATGCGCCCGGGCGAAGGAATGAAATTTTTCGGATCTTCGGCGTTGATGCGGCATTCGATCGCGTGCCCGCGCCACGTGATATCTTTTTGACGATAGGGCAACTTCTCGCCCGCGGCAATGCGCAGTTGTTCGCGCACAATGTCCACGCCCGTCACCATTTCGGTGATCGGGTGTTCCACTTGCACACGCGTATTCATTTCGATGAAATAAAATTCGCCGTCTTGATATAAAAATTCAAAGGTGCCCGCGCCGCGATAGCCGATTTTGCGGCAGGCTTCGGCGCAGCGTTCGCCGATCTTGTGGCGCAATTTTTCCGGTAAGCCGGGGGCCGGCGATTCTTCGATGACTTTTTGATGCCGGCGTTGCATGGAGCAATCGCGTTCGCCTAAGTGGATGGCATTGCCGTGGGTATCCGCCAACACCTGAAATTCGATGTGGCGCGGATTGCCGAGATATTTTTCAATATAAACCGTGTCATTGCCGAAGGCCGCGCGCGCTTCGGACTTGGTCAATACCACGGCGTTGAGCAAGGCCGCTTCGGTATGCACTACGCGCATGCCTTTGCCGCCACCGCCGGCGGTGGCCTTGATCAGCACCGGATAGCCAATTTGCGAGGCCAGTTTAAGAATGTCTTTTTCGTTAATTCCGAGCGGACCGTCGGAACCGGGCACGCAAGGAATGCCGGCTTTTTTCATGGCGCGAATCGCGGAAATTTTATCGCCCATCAGACGAATCGTTTCCGCCTTGGGACCGATAAAAATAAAACCGCTTTGTTCTACGCGTTCGGCGAAATCGGCGTTCTCGGAGAGAAAACCATAGCCCGGATGAATCGCTTGGGCGTCGGTGACTTCCGCGGCGCTGATGATAGCGGGTACGTTGAGGTAGCTTTGCGCCGATGGCGCCGGCCCGATGCATACCGATTCGTCGGCGAGTTTGACGTATTTCGCCTCAGCATCGACTTCGGAATGCACCGCGACCGTTTTGATGCCCAGCTCGCGGCAGGCGCGTTGGATTCTGAGGGCGATTTCGCCGCGATTGGCGATAAGGATTTTTCCGAACACGCTGCTGGTCTTATCCGATAACCATTAGCGGCTCGCCGTATTCGACCGGTTGGCCGTTTTCTACCAGTATGGCTTTGATCACGCCGCTTTTATCGGATTCGATTTCGTTAAGCAGTTTCATCGCTTCGATGATACACACGGTATCGCCGGCGCTGACCGATTGGCCCACTTCGGCGAACGGCTTGGCGCCGGGGGCGGATGCACGGTAAAAAGAGCCGACCATGGGGGACTTCAGCACGTGGCCATCCGGAACCGCGGGTTCTGCCGGTACATCAACTACCGTTGGCGGAACGGGCATCGGTGCGGCCATATACTGCTGCGGCGGCGCCATCAT
>JACQBD010000179.1 GCA_016194665.1 Gammaproteobacteria bacterium | reverse complement strand
TGTGCCCATCTTTCAGCCGATGAAGTTTTTCGTCTCATCAATGCCGACAATCAACGGGTTTCTAAAGCCACGGTTTACAATACGTTGGGGTTATTGGCAGATAAAGGCGTAGTAAGGGAAGTGATTGCTGATCCTACTCGGGTTTTTTACGATCCCAACACAACACCTCATCACCATTTTTTTGATGTTGCTACAGGTGAGCTTACCGATATCAGTGCTGATCAGATTCATGTAACCGGTTTGCCACCTCTGCCAGCGGGCGCTAAGTTAGAAGGGGTGGATGTGATTGTCCGCTTGCGTCCCAATAAGTAAGTTTCAAGTATTGGTTCACTAGTTAGAACAGCTTATATTATACTTCCGGCCCCGCACTTTTGGAGCGTTGGGCGAGGCCGGTGTAGCTCAGTTGGTAGAGCAACTGATTCGTAATCAGTAGGTCATCGGTTCGATTCCGGTCACCGGCACCATTAAGCGGGGATTATTAGCTACAATTTCCCCATGAAATCCTCCCGAGCCGCCAGCAACCTGTCTCATCTTATTCGAATTGATTTATCGAGTGGAATTGTTCGTGAGGCGCGGTTTGTGTCCTCTCCTAATTTTGATGCACGTCCCGAAGGATCGCCGATTGATTTATTGGTGATCCATTCAATTAGTCTGCCGCCTGGTCAGTTTGATGGATCGGATATTGAGCAATTCTTTTGTAATAAGCTTAACATTCATGCTAATCCCTATTATACGGAGATAAAAGACCTTAAAGTTTCCGCCCACGTTTTAATTCGTCGCGATGGAGAATTGGTTCAATTCGTGCCGCTTCACCAGCGCGCCTGGCATGCCGGGCAATCGTATTGTGAAGGCCGTACCCGCATCAATGATTTTTCTATCGGCATCGAGCTTGAAGGCGCCGATAATGTTCCCTTCACGGATCTCCAATATGAATCGCTGGTAAATTTAACGCATGCTGTCTGTAAGACTTATCCTGCGATTACCCCATCACGGATTTATGGACACAGTGACATAGCGCCGGGCCGTAAATCAGATCCAGGCCCCTTTTTTAACTGGCAGCGTTATCTCAAGGCTTGTTACTAGTCTTGCGTTATACCGGCAGTGACCGTTACATTTATAGAAATTTAAAAAGAAAATTCTGAGCCATGAGTAAAATATTGTTTGCCGTTTTATTTGCTGTAGTGCTTGACCATCTGTTGCCCGATCGCCAAGGCTTCAAACCTTTCGCTTGGTATCGTGATTGGGCAGAGTCAATCGAGGAAAGATTCAATGGCGGTAAGCGCATTCATGGTGTTGGCGCGGTGATATTGGCAATTCTTCCTATTACTCTCGGCGTATCCTTGATCCACTATATCCTCGGAGAACTCGGCGGAATATTCCGTTTTTTATTTGACGTGGTCGTGCTTTATCTGTGTTTAGACGTGCATCGCCTTAGCAAAACAGCGAATGGTATTTCTGATTCATTGGAAGCCGGCGAGCTGGAAGAAGCAAATGAAAAATTGCGCGAGCTTACGGGCAAAGGCGTCCCGGAAAAAAATGACACGATGATTGCGCGCGCCGCCGTCGAGGGCGTGCTCAAGCAAGGTAATTCACTTATTGTGTCGCCTATTTTTTGGTTCATTATCTTCGGGCCCTTCGGCGCTGTGATGCAACGTTTGAGCAGCATACTCGATTCTCTGTGGGGCCATCGTTACGAACGTTTTGCCGAGTTCGGTTGGGCCGCGGCGCGTTTCGATGACTTACTCGGCTGGATCCCCGCGCGCATTACCGCACTGTCGTATGCACTCATGGGTAGCTTTGAAGATGCGTTACACTGCTGGCGCAAGCGCGTCGGTGTCTGGTCCGATATTAATAGCGGTCCGCTGTTGGCCTCTGGTTTCGGCGCCATGCACATGCAGTTTTGCGAAGCGGTTCCCGAAGAAGGCGAATACGACGAGAGATCGCCGGAGCTGACCGTGGCGCCCGATGCCGGGCATGTGCGCCGTGTTGTGGCGTTGATTTGGCGCGTGATGTTGTTGTGGTTTGTGATCGGCGCTCTCATGACTGGTGCACATCTAATAGGTTTTATTACCGCTTGATTTTTCGTCTGCCGTTGGTTGCCCGTTTGTTTTAAATCGCGAGGCGTAATGAAGCATCTAATACTGGGCGGTGCGCGTTCGGGCAAAAGCCAGTTTGCCGAAAAACAAGCGCAAGAAAGTGACCAAGATGTTATCTGTATTGTCACCGCCCAAGCCAAGGATGATGAAATGGCCGAACGCATTCGTTTGCATCGCGAGCGGCGTCCGATTCATTGGCAATTAATAGAAGAACCCATTTTGCTGGCCACCACGCTTAAGGCGCATGCCGCTCCCGAACGCTGCCTGTTGATCGATTGTTTAAGTTTGTGGCTATCCAATCTTTTGCACGCAAATGAAAATGGCCAAGGCCCGTTGGCCGACACTATATTAATACGCGAACGCCAAGCCTTGCTGACGACCCTGCCACATTTAGCCGGGCGGATCATTTTGGTTAGTAACGAAGTCGGCATGGGCATCGTGCCCGTCGGTGAATTATCGCGTCGTTTTTGCGATGAGATCGGCAGATTGCATCAAGATTTAGCGCGCATGTGCGACACCGTGACTTTTATGGTGGCGGGTTTGCCATTGTCGATTAAAGGAAAATCTACGTGAACGCTTCGTGGTGGCTTGAGCCAGTCCAGGCAGTCGATGAGAGTTATGCGCAGGCAGCTCGAAAACGCCAGGCGCAGTTGACGAAACCGCCTGGTTCTTTAGGCGAGCTGGAAACCATCGCGATTCGTTTGTGTGGATTGCAGCGCTGTGATCGACCGCATATCGAACGCGCACATATTACCGTGTTTGCCGCCGATCATGGCGTGGCCGAGGAGGGCGTGTCGGCGTTCCCACAAGCAGTAACAGTTGAAATGTTACGCAATTTTGCGCGCGGCGGAGCGGCCATCAGTGTATTGGCGCGTGCACTGAATGCCACACTGGAAGTAGTCAACGTCGGTACAGTAGGAAATCCCGGACCGTTGCCGGGCGTAATCGATAACCGTATCGCCGCCGGGACGGCTAATTTTTTTCATGCACGCGCGATGAGCGAAGCGCAGCTGGCAGCGGCGTTACAAGCGGGAGCAGAATCCGTCGAGCGCGCGCATGGTCAGCACGCCGATATTTTTATCGGCGGTGAAATGGGCATTGCCAACACCACTTCCGCCACCGCCGTGGCTTGCGCCTTGTTGAACGCAGCGGCTTCGCGTTTATCGGGACCGGGCACCGGTTTGGACAACGCCGGTATTCAGCACAAAGCACGTGTTATCGATCAAGCGCTCGCGAGCCAGCGATTTTCAGCAGATGATTCTTTGGATATTCTGCGTTGCTTCGGCGGTTTTGAAATTGCCGCCTTGACCGGTGCTTACCTGCGTTGTGCGCAGCTGGCCATGCCCGTGTTGGTGGATGGTTATATCGCCAGCGTCGCCGCGCTGTGTGCGCTACAGGTACAAACCAAAGCGTCGGTTTGGTTTTTTTATGGCCACCATTCAGCCGAACCGGGACATCGCTTAGTCATGGAAAAAATCGCGGCGCGACCCTTGTTGCAACTCGGCATGCGCTTAGGCGAAGGCAGCGGCGCTGCCGCGGCGTTACCGCTTATGCGCTTGGCGTGTGCCTTGCACAATCAAATGGCGACATTCGCCGAGGCCGGCGTATCCGAGGCTTTGTGACGACGAACGCTGTATCCACCTTGTTCGATCTACTGCGCCACGGCGAACCCGTCGGCGGGAAAAAATATCGCGGTCAGATCGACGACCCACTCAGCGAAAAAGGCTGGCAACAAATGCGCCAGGCGGTCGGCGACTATTGTGCCTGGGATGTGATTGTCACATCACCGTTGTCTCGTTGTGCTGCCTTCGCGCAAGAACTTGCCGCGCGTCATGCAATTCCGCTTGAAATTGAAAAACGTTATAGGGAACTCGGTTTCGGAGAATGGGAAGGAAAAACTGCGACTGAGTTGTTGGCGCAAGACGCTTCATTGCTCATGCGTTTTTGGCAAGATCCGACGAAGTCGGCGCCGCCGGGCGGCGAATCACTGGTTGAATTTCACGCTCGTGTCGTTAGCGCTTTTAATGAAACTTTAAAACGCCATCAAGGACGGCGCGTGCTTGTCGTCGCCCACGCCGGCGTCATACGCTTACTTGTCAGCCATGCATTGGACATGCCGCTCAATCGGCTGTTTCGCATCGATGTGCCCAATGCAAGCTTAACGCGACTGCGTGTGGATCATCATGACGGTGGAATTTTACCACGATTGGTTTTTCACGCCGCTCAGTTGTCAGCGCGTGCGTAGTTTCTGGGTAGCTTTGCAGTTTCTCACGCGCATACCGGTTTTGCGTTTGACAAATATCAGCGCCCAAGAACGTGGACGTTCGGTGCTGTATTATCCTGTGGTTGGTTTGCTTATCGGCGCGCTTCTGTCCGGCATGCATATCTCGTTGGTTACCGCTGACGCCAGTCTGCAAGCCGCGATCATTTTACTGGCATGGGTGTTAATCACCGGCGGCTTGCATCTCGATGGACTGGCGGACAGCGCCGATGCCTGGGCCGGATCGCACGGCGAGCGTGAAAAAGCATTACGCATCATGAAGGACGCCGCCAGCGGTCCAGCGGGCGTTACGGCGATAGTTTTAATTTTATTGCTTAAGTTTGCGACGCTGTCGGTTTTGATTCGCGAAAATATTTGGCAAGGTTTGATTATTGCACCAGTACTCGGGCGCATGGCGATCGTATTTTTATTTTTGAGCACGCCGTATGTACGGTTAGGCGGACTAGGCGCTGATCATGCTGCGCATCTATCGCGACTCGCAGCTACTATCATTTTAATTCTTGTTACCGCGATCGTTATTGCGCTAGGCGGAATAGGGTTGGCGGCGCTGGCAATGGGATTTAGTTTACTGCTGATTTTGCGGTTAATGATGATAAAACGTCTGGGCGGCGTCACCGGCGACACGCTCGGCGCTGCTTGTGAATTAGTCGAAGCCGCGGTTTTGGCGGCCATTGTATTAGTATGGGGTTAACGATGCGCTCAGCCGAGATGAATTGGTCGCGTAAGAAATACTTTCTTGGTTTGCTGACCCTAAGAGCTGCAACAAAATGAACATCATCGCCTTGGGCACGAAACCCCCTCTCCCTCCGGGAAAGGGCGGGGGTGAGGGGGATCTTAAATTCGCCGTGAAAATATCCCCCTCATCCTATCCTTCTCCCGTAGGGAGAAGGAACCCGAATGCTGGCGTCCTGGGGGTGAATTTCATTTTGTTAGGCGCTCTAAGCATTTTTTTGTTTATTTCGTTATCGGCTTGGGGCATCGACGTCGTCGATGACTCCGGTCAGGTCGTCAAACTTCAAAAGCCCGCGAAGCGCATTATTAGTTTGGCGCCTTATCTCACGGAAATTTTGTATGCCGCCGGTGCCGGCTCGGCGCTGATCGGCACGGTGAATTACAGCGATTACCCCCAAGCCGCATTGCAAATTCCGCGCGTCGGTAATTACGATAGTTTCGATGCCGAGCGCATCGTGGCGTTAAAACCGGATCTAATCGTTGCCTGGCAAAGCGGCAATCCCACGGTGCAAGTGGAGCGCTTGCGCAATCTCGGGTTGACTATTTATTTAGGCGAACCGCGCGTGTTCGAAGACGTGCCGCGCAATCTTGAGCGCTTGGGAAAACTGGCCGGTACTTCACGCAGCGCGCAACAGGCCGCCGCAGCTTTTCGTCAGCGTTATACACGTCTGCAGCGCCGTTATGCCAACCGCCCGACGGTGAGCGTGTTTTATGAAATATGGAATCAGCCGCTGATGACATTGAACGGCCAACATTTAGTCAGTCGCATGATCCAGTTGTGCGGTGGCCGCAATGTCTTCGCTGAACTGACGTCGTTAGCATCGATGATCGATATTGAGGCGGTGCTTAAGGCAGATCCTGAGGTGATTATCGCCGGCGGTATGAATCAGCATTCGCCGGAATGGCTCGAAGATTGGCGCCGATATCCTTCGTTATCCGCGACCAAAGGCAACAATTTATTTTTTATTCCACCGGATTTAATGGAGCGTAACGGTCCACGTATTCTCGATGGAGCGGAACAAGTTTGTCAGGATCTAGAGAAAGCACGAAGCCGCCGCGTGCTTTTCCAAAAACATTAGAATCTATCTCAAATGAATGTAGGGTGGGCAATGCCCACCCTACAAATATATTGTCAGGTAATTTTAAGATAGGCTTAGTAATTCTTTCCCGGCTGCCACAGTACATCGCTCTGACCGGCGTGTTTATTAAGAAATCGCGCCATGACAAATAAAAGATCGGACAGACGATTGATGTACTTGACCGTTACTTCCGGCACTGTTTCGGTTTTGGTCAAGGTAATCGCACGTCGTTCCGCGCGCCGACACACCGTGCGCGCCACGTGGCAAATCGCCGCCGCGCGGCTGCCGCCGGGGAGAATAAATTCTTTGAGTGGCGAGAGGTCGGCGTTGAGATCGTCCAGAATATTTTCAAGCTGAGTCACTCGGGCTTCGGTGACTATGCTTCGTCCTGGAATACACAGTTCTCCGCCCAAATCGAACAGATCGTGTTGAATGTCCGTGAGCACCGCGTGCAACTTATCCGGCAGAGTTTCAGTCAATAACAGTCCGATGACACTGTTGAGTTCATCCATGGTGCCGTAAGCTTCGACGCGCGGACTGTCTTTGTTCACGCGCGTACCGTCGCCCAGACCAGTTGTGCCTTTGTCGCCGGTGCGAGTGTAGATTTTAGAAAGACGGTGTCCCATGTTTAGTTCTCAATAAGAAGCTGCTTGTTTTCTTGCACTTGAAGTTCTTTTGCCGGTGTCAAACCAAGCAGTGCATTGATGCGTTGTATATCGAGATGCTGTTCCACGGCGTTAGCGACGAAATCGATGCCCTGCTCTCGCTGTTGCGCGTAGTCAAAATGTTGTACCGCTCGCAAACCCGCCCATCGTAACAGAGCTTGGCAGGCTGTCGTGGAATCGAATAAGCCGTGGAAATAGCTGCCGAGAATTTTTCCATCCTTGGATATCGCACCGTCGCAACGATCAGATAGCTTAATCAACGGCCGTTCTAATCCCGGACCATGGGTTATGCCGTGATGAATCTCATAACCGGTTACGGGTGCATTTTCCAAAGTGAGTACGCCGTCCACGCGCCGAAGTTGTTTTTCCGGCTCTAGCGTAGTGACGATCTCCAGCAGTTGCAATCCTGGCGCGCTACCGGCGCCGCCTTCCAAACCGAACGGGTCGTGGATATGCTGTCCCAACATCTGAAAACCGCCGCAAATACCGATGACCTTACCGCCGTAGCGCAGATGGCGTTGCAGCGCTTGTTCCCATCCGTTGGCGCGCAACCACGCGAGATCGGCGCGCACGCTTTTGCTGCCTGGAAGAATGATGAGATCGGCAGCGGGAATGTCTCGGTCGGGCCCGATATATTGAAAATTTACCTGCGGATGCAGCCGCAGCGGATCGAAGTCGGTGTGATTGCTGATGCGCGGCAAGGCGGGCGCGATAATGCGCAGTGCATTGCTTTGCGTGGCTACGGATGGCGCGCGCGGCAGCGCGTCTTATTCCCGGCATCAACAAACCGACATCGCCGCGAAAGCGGTTAATGACAAATCCGGCCACGCGCGCCTGCTCGGATTCGGACAACAGCTCCAACGTCCCGATTAAATGCGCGAACACGCCGCCACGATCGATGTCGGCGATAAGCAGCACCGGACAATCCACCGCTTCGGCGAAACCCATGTTGGCGATGTCTTTGTCGCGCAGATTGATTTCCGCCGGGCTGCCCGCGCCTTCGACAACGATGACGTGGTACTGATTACTTAAGCGTGTGTAAGAATCCATCACTGCCTTAAACGCGGTTGTTTTGTAATCGTGATAGGCGCGCGCGTCCATCGAAGAAATAGCGTGGCCATGAATGATGACTTGTGCGCCAATATCGGTATTAGGTTTGAGCAGTATTGGATTCATGTCAGTGTGCGGTTCTAAACCGCAAGCCTGCGCTTGCACCGCTTGGGCGCGTCCGATCTCACCGCCGTCCACGGTCACGGCGCTGTTCAGCGCCATGTTTTGCGGTTTGAATGGCGCTACGCGTATACCGCGTCGCGCGAGCACGCGGCATAGCCCTGTGACCAGCGTACTTTTCCCGGCGTCAGACGTCGTGCCTTGAATCATGAGTGTTGCGCTCATGTCAGCCACTTACGCAGCATGTTCGACGAATGCGTTATTGCCCAAGCCATATTCAATAGCTAAGGATTTTCACTGCAAGTTAATGGGTCAGCGCAGTTTAGTTTATAAGTGATAGGAATCTGCATATTAATCTCGCGGCTCTGAAGCCAGGCATTGATTTCCACGAGGTGCTCCACTTTGCGCAGCGCACTTAACGCCGAGTTGTCTAAAACCGCGTAACCCGAGCTGCGTGCGACATGGATCCTCTCCAAACGTCCGTTCGCTTCGATGTTAAAAGCCAGCAGCACAGTTCCTTCCCAACCGCGCAATCGGGCGGCGTAGGGATAATCGAAAAAACGCGCGAGATCGGTTTTCAGACGCGCTCTAATTTGGGCTTTAGTTTGTTCCAGTTCATTTTCTTTAGCGTTTGTTCGCTCTAAAGATAATTCTGAATTTTGTGCTTCTTGAACGCTGCTTCGTGGTGTGACTTTGGAAAAGTTAATTGCATCGTTAATTGAGCGGCCGCTTGTTTGTGTTGTGGCTGCGGGCAGCGCTTTGCTTCGATCGAGTTGATTAGCGGCATTAGCGGGACGATCGTTTGCGCCTGTCGGCTGTACTGCCGATCGAGCTGTAGTCAATGCCGGGTTGCTGTGTTCGGAAATGAGCGTGACCGAAAGGACGTCCTTCGTTTGCCCCATTATCCAAGGCGCGGTCTGCCAGCTGGCTAGAACGATGCCATGGAAGATGAGCGAGATGAGCGCAAACGCGCGCAAAGAAATAGGCATCGACGTATTGAGTGTGCTGTTGTGCATGGCTTATCGCGCTTGATAATTCAGCGACACGAAAATACTTCGGCCTTGGATGTTATAGTTGTGAACGGTTTCGTATTGTTTATCGAGCGCGTTGTCGAAATGCGCGCGCAGCAGCCAGTCTTTCGATAGGTCATATTGTGCGCGTAGGTTCAATAGTCCATAAGCGCCCATTTTGGCGGAAGTATTGCCCAAATAATCGTATTCGTAACGTTGGCTTTGCGCGAACCAGCTGGCGCCGAAATGCATCTTGCCGAAGGCGCGATCCGTGTCCAATTTCAGCATTTGTTGCGAACGATGCGCCAAAATATGGTTGCTGCCGATATCGCGCGGATCGGTGATGGTGACGTTGGCTTGCGATTTCCAGTCTAACCAAGTGGCGGACGCGCGTATTTCCAATCCACGAATTCGCGCCTTGTCGATATTTTGCGTGGTGGAAATGAAAGTAGTGGAATCGGTAACCCAAACGATAAGATTGTCGATGCTGGTTTGATACACGCGCACGTCCCAATCGCCCCAGTTTTGTTTGCCCTGCAAACCGGTTTCAATGCTTTTCGATTTTTCAGGAAGTAAATTAGGATTTCCGTGGTTACCGTACACATCGGTGTAGTAAAGATCGTTGAGGGTCGGGGCTTTGAAACCGGTGCCATAGCTCGCCGTTAGGCGTCGAGAGGGAGACAAGGCATAACCCCAAGCGGCATTACCGGTGCTGTATTTTCCAAAGGCATCGTTGTCGTCGCGGCGTGCTGATACCAGAAAGTCATTTTTCTCGAGTCGGTTTTGGAATTGACTGAAGACACTTTTATTCCGGCGTCGGTCGCGTGCATAAGTGGTGGGGTTGCTGGTTACACGATCTTCTTGACGGTCGACCCCTAGCGTAAACAAACTGTTTTTTCCCCAGCTGATGTCATTTTGCCACGCAGCTACATTGCGTTGCGTGTCGAACTGAGAAGAAAATGTTCGGTCCTTGAAGTTGTCGGTATTGTCTTGGCTTTGGCCGCTGCTTAATTTGGCGCGCCAATTATCGAGCGGCGAGAAACCTGCGTCGACACCCACCGCTTGTTGAATAAATTTGGCGGTATTCTGAAGCGTGCCGTCATAATCGGTGCGTCCTTGCGCGCGCAAGGCATGCAGATCGAGCGTAGCGTTATTGCCGAAACGATGATCAAGACGCGCGCTGACCGAATCGTTCGTATAGCCGTCTTTATCGGGCTCGATGGTGAAACAAGCGTCCGTGAGAGAGCCCTTGCACGCATTGAAGCCCGCGGTTTTAAAGCGCGCCGCGGTCATGCTAAGCCCGGTATCGTTTTGAATGGATGACATTCCCGCGGAAACCGAGCGCGTGTTGTAAGAACCCGCGCCGGCCTCGAAACTCGCGCCGGATTTATCCTGGCCGCGACGGGTGAAAATTTGAATCACACCGCCAATGGCCTCGGAACCGTACAAACTGGAACGCGGACCGCGCACTACTTCGATGCGTTCTATTTGCGACAGAGGAAGAAACTCGAAGGCGGTCGTGCCCAAAGTGGCTGAACCGATTTTAACGCCGTCGACCATGACCAAGATGTGATCCGAGTTAGTGCCACGCATGAACAGGCTGGTGGTTTTTCCGTAACCGCCGTTCACCGCGCTATCGATACCGGCCAATCCGGTAAGTATTTCGCTGACACTCGTCGCCTGACTGCGTTGTATATCTGCGCGCGTAATAACTGTGACCGAGGCTAAGGTTTCGTCCACGGTTTGCGCGGTCCTGGTGGCCGTGACGACGACGGCGTTCTCTGAAGATTCTTCGGCATGGGCAGAGAGAGCGATAAAAAAGTTACCAACCCCAATAACGGCAACTGCAGCACAATACAAATTTCTCATTATATTTCTCCGCAAACCGCGCGCACCCGCGCGGATGAATAGTTAACGATGTGCGGAGGAAATATAAAAAAAGCGGAGTAACTACACGCCGCCCGCGTTGCCCTCCGCAACACCACATGGGTATGCATTAGGCCGGTCTCCGGGCTCGCGAGTGTCTAGCAAATCGCCTTCCCATTTCCTCATTCAATGCAGCTTGAATGATTCGACAGTGGCAGTTGATTTGCCCGAAAAAGTCCTGCAAGGACTTTTTCAAAAATCAAAAGACTCGCTTACCGTTGCGGGGGCAGCGTCGGAATCGTCTTGGCGATGCTCTGTCCAAGACACACCGGCTTCCCGTTTAATTTCGGGAACGAAAGTTCCGCGAAACACCTAAAGCAGATGAGTTTAAAACTCGCAGGCAATATAGGGAGCGGTTGGAATGCTGTCAATGTTTTTATAAAATTTTAAGAGTCGTTTATTTATTCTTAACTGGCTGGCGGACGATGTCCGTTCCTGCACTTAAATTTTTTTTATTGCCCATTTTCAAAATTCGAAACCAAAATATTTTTTGCAAATAAAAAGCCGGCCATAGGCCGGCTTTTTTTACTACACCAACAGATAAAAAACTGTCGGTCTTATTTCTTTTCAGGAGCCGCGGGAGCAGCCGGTGCGGCCGGAGCAGCGGGTTCAGCCGGTTTCGCTGCATCGGGAGCCGGCGCCATCGGTGCAGCGGGAGCCGCTGCCGGTGGCGGGGTGGTGGTTTTTTTCTCACAGGCGCTAACCGCCGTCAGGGCTAACAGTGCGGCAAGTAGAATCGAGTACTTTTTCATAGAGTTAAGCTTCCTTTTATAAGCTGTGGGGTGAAACATGAATGGAAAATTAGACTGCGTCTAGCAGCGTGTTGCCTATTTTTATTGATCTGCAGAAATTTTCCATCGTCATTATTGAATATAAAGATTCATATCTTTTATTGACATCAATACTACTATCCTTAGCGCCATTGGCCAAGCTCGATTTTAAGATGCTAACCGCGGCGCGCCATAAAATAATCCTTGCGCATTACAGATGCCGATCTCTTGCAGCGCGCGTTCGGTGGCGGCGTTTTCCACGCTTTCGGCGATGGTTTTCATGCCGAACGAAGTCGCCAGCTCATGAATATGCGCGACGATCTTGCGGTCCGATTCGTTATCCAGCATGCCGCGTACGAAGGAACCCTCGATTTTGAGGTAATCAGGGCGGAATTGGTTAAGAAAGTTATAGGTGGAATAACCGCTGCCAAAGTCGTCCAGCGCCAGCTGACAACCGAAAGTGCGCAGCCGTTGGATGTCTTGATGCAGCGTATCGCTGACCGGGATGGCCTCGCGTTCGGTGATCTCGATAGTGATGGAGCGCCCGTTGTCGCAGGCGGGCTTCAGCAACAGGCCGAGTTCTTGGACAAAACTTTTATCGTTGAATGAAGAGATATCGACGTTCAGGAATAAGGCAAATTCCAGCGGCGTTTGCGTCAGCGCTTGACGAATGATGTGCAGGTCGACGTCGCGCGTCAGACCCAGCTCTTCGGCGACGGTAATAAAATCCTTGGCTTGGATAATCAAACCGTTGATGCGCATGCGCGCCAGCACTTCGTAGGCCATCGGTTTGCCGCTTTGCATATTGCAAATAGGCTGATAAGCCGGATGAATATGGCCCTGCTCGAGCGCGTTACGCAACTGAAAGCCCTGGCTGAAGATAGACATCACGGCTTTGCTGATGTCGGGCGACAATACTTCGATACGATTGCGCCCGCGGCGCTTGCTGTGATACAGCGCGACGTCGGAGGCGCTGACTAAATCTTGCGCGTCCGCGCCGTGCGTGGGCGCTTCGGCCACGCCCATGGAGGATTGCAATTGCATGTGACCGACGGGCAAGGGAATGCGGGTTTCGCTGATGCTGTCGTGCAGCTTGCGCGCGATGCGCGTGGCGTTTTCCAAGTCGGTGTTCTTAAGCACCATGGCGAATTCGTCGCCGGCCAAGCGCGCGATGTAATCGTTGCGCCGCACTTGTTGCTTTAACAATTGCGCGGTGGTGCGCAGCACTTCGTCGCCGAAAGGGTGGCCGTAAGTGTCGTTGATGAACTTAAAGCCGTCGAGATCGATGAGCAACAAACACACCGGCATGTTTTTCGGCAAATGATCGGCCAGGATCACTTCCAGCTGGCTGTCGAAATGACGCCGGTTATACAGGCCGGTCAAAGGATCGGTGACCGATAAATGATAAAGCTCGTCCTGATATTTGCTGAGCAGATGGTTGAGTTCGACGCTTTTGGTGATATCGCCCAAGGTGCCGATCACGCCGGTGAAATTTCCCGCGCTGTCTTTTTGCGCGTCGGCGTCCAGGCTCATCCACAAGCGTTTGTTGTCTTCGCCGCGCAAGGAGATCTCGCGGTTTTTTTCATGCAGACGATTTAACAGCTGCGGCGCAAAATCGCGAATCGCGTCTTCGTCTATGAGAAAGTCGCTGAAAAGCGCGCCAAGCGAGTCGTCGATGCTGAAACCGGTTAAGGTTTGCCACGCGGGATTGAGAAAAATAATTCGGCCTTGGGCATCGAGCTCGAACAGAATCTCGTGCATGTTGTTGACTAACTTGCGCAAACGCGTTTCGTTGTATTCCAGCAGTTCGCGGGTTTCCTCCAGACTTTGCACGTAATGTCGCATCGCCGCCGAGCCGTCGGAAAACGCCTGGTTGAGTTGTTGAATTTCGCTGCTGCCGGAATCGATCAGCTTCGCGCGCGGATGCCAATTGCCGTGACCAAATTCGCGCGCCCATTCCATCAGTGGCTGCAACGGCGCGGTGAAGCGCCGCAGTAAAAAATATTCCAATAGAAACGCAATCAATAACGTGACGCCGGTAAATAAAACGCCGACGGTAACGACTTGATGGATGCTGCGATTAAGCGGCCCGTAAGACAGCGCGCCTTCGAAGCGGCCCACCTTAACGCCGTTGACGACGATATCGGCGCCGAAAGGTTTGATGACATCGTCGGCGCTGATGAGAATGCGCGATAACGCGCTCATGGGTTCGACGTTGCCTTGATGTTCGAACAGCAAGGTGCCGCTTTCATCGGTAATGCGGATGAAGGCAATGGTGGTGTCGGCGGTAATCTTGCGCAGATAGCTGTCGAGTCCGGCGATGTCGTAATTAGCCACCAATCCGCGGATGGCAGGCTCGACGAAACCCAAGAGATTTTGCGCCAACTGCTGTTGCGCCGCGAAATGCGTGCGTGCCGCTTGGCGCGCGAAAACCACTGTTACGACGATAGCCGCGAACAGCAATAAAATTGAGAATGTGGTGGCGATCCGTGCCCGTAGCGTGTGTGGCAAAAACCACCGACGAATCATCTGCGCCTCGGACAACAAGCTGGCAGCAAAATGTGAATGGATGATAAATGTCTTAAGAGGATGTTTTTATCCCAGGCTGATATCAATCGGTCGCCTCATCTTGCATGCACCGGTGGCTGGTGGCGGGAAAGTATAACGGCCGGTGTTTTTTTAATCCACCAGCGCGACGAGTTTAAATAGGCAAATACCAACAGGTGTCGGCAACGCGAATTTCGCGCAGCGGACAATGGTAGAGACGTTCAAGCAGACTGCGTTCAAACAACTGCGGCAAGGGCCCGTGCAGGACTTCGCCGTTATCGAACAATAAAATGACGTGGCTGCCAAAACGCGCCGCCAAATTGATGTCGTGCAGTACAAAAATATTAAAATGACCGGCACGAGCGCTGCGTTGCACCAATTGCTGCATGATTTGGGCTTGATAGCGTAAGTCGAGATGATTGGTCGGCTCGTCCATCAAGCAGATCGGCGCATCTTGCGCCAGTAAAGCGGCGATTTCCACCCGGCGGCGCTCGCCACCGGAGAGGGTGGTGAGCGGGCGCTGTGCAAAGTCTGACAACGCCACCGTCGCCAGCGCTTGTTCCACGGCGCGCTGATCGGCGTCGGTTTCCCATTGCCAGCGCTGCAGATGCGGATAACGCCCGCTTAACACCGTTTCAAACACCGTGGCCGGGAACGTCGCGTCGAAATCTTGGAACAGCACGCCGATTTTTTGCGCTCGCTGGCGATAGCCGAGGGTTTGGATATTATGGCCAGCGAGCGTCACTTCACCCTGATCCGGCGTGCGTAAACCGGCTAAAGCGTGTAACAAAGTGGTTTTGCCGCTGCCATTGGCGCCAAGGATGACCCAATTTTGACCGGCGTCGAAACCGACATCGAGTTGAGCGCACAGTGTGCGTCCGGCGATTTTGAGAGATAAACCGTGCGTGCGCAGCATCAGCGGGTGCGCGCCAGCAGATAAAGAAATACCGGTACGCCGAGTAACGCGGTCAATACCCCCACCGGCAATTGCACCGGCGCCAGCCAACTGCGTGCCAAGGTATCGGCGATAGTCAGAAAGCCGCCGCCGAGCAACACGCTGCAAGGCAGTAAAAAGCGATGATCCGAGCCGCCGGCCAATCTTAATATATGTGGTACCACCAAACCCACGAAACCGATGCTGCCGGCCAGCGTGACCGCCATGGCGGTGAGTAGCGATGCCAATGAATAGACGATGAACCGCAAACGCGCCGGATTTTCGCCCAAGGCGGCCGCGACATTTTCGCCGCGCATAAAAAGATTCAGCGGACGCGCAAACCATAAAGAAGCGACCAGGCCCAACAACAGCGCAACGAGCGCCATGCCCGGCCGCGTCGCATAACTTAAGTCGCCGATCAACCAGAACAGCATGCCTTGGATTTGCGCCGCAGGCGCGGCGGTCAGCACCAGACTAATCACCGCGCCCCAGCCGGCGGCTACTACTACGCCGGTTAACAATAAACGATTTTGAGTCCACGATGAATTAAGACGGCTGATGCCAAAGACGATGAACATCGACAGCATCGCGCCGAAGAAAGCATTGGCATGGATCCACGCCGTGGCCAAGCCAAACAAGATCGACAGCAAAGCCGCGACCGCGGCGCCGCCGGAAATTCCCAGCACGTAAGGATCGGCCAGCGGATTGCGCAACAGCACTTGCAATAACGCCCCCGAAAGCGCCAGCAAACCGCCGACGGCAAACGCCGACAACGCGCGCGGCATACGCAATTCCAAAACCACTTGCGCAGCCATGCCATCGTGCCCACCGCGCATTACCTGCCACAGTTCCGCGACGCCGATGTTTAAGCTGCCGTGCGCCAGCGCGAAACCGAGACTGAGCGGTGCCGCTAATACCAGTAAGGAAGCAATAATGAGACGACGATTCATGTATGAATATCTATAATTATTCTCAACCACAGAGGGCACAGAGATCGCAGAGAATTTTATTAATTCTTTTTTTCTGTTCTCCGCGTCTTCTGTGCCCTCTGTGGTTCACATTCATAATTTAAATAAGTAGGGCGCATTCCACGCGCCATTGTCAATCGGTGCGTAGGGCGCACCCTACGTATTAAATGTAGGTTGGGCTGAGCGCAGCGAAGCCCAACGTATCGACGCCGCTGTTGGGTTTCGGCGCCAGCGCCTTCAACCCAACCTACATCAATATTAATCAAAAGCGCGCGAGAACGCAGGGTACTTAAGACAAAGTTAAAATCTGCCAACCGCGTTTCTTGGCTTCGTGTTGCAGCGTATCGTCCGGATTAACCGCGACCGCGTGAGCGACCAAGGAAAGCAACGGCAAATCGTTGTGCGAATCGCTGTAAAACCAGCTGCCTTTTAAATTTTGATCGTGCTGCTGCATCCAGGTTTCTAGGCGCGTAACCTTGCCTTCGCGGTAACACGGCGTGCCCGCGACTTTGCCGGTAAAACGCCCGTGCATTTCTTCCGGCTCCGTGGCCAGCAAGTGCGGCACATCGAAGACTTGCGCGATCGGTGCGGCGATGAAGCGGTTGGTGGCGGTGATGATGAGCAAGGTATCGCCGCGCTGCCGGTGCTCATCGACCAGCGCCCGCGCTGCAGCGGTGATCATTGGCATAATTTTGCTTTGCATATATTCGCGGTGCCAGGCGTCGAGCGTGGCGCGATCGTGCTGCGCCAAGGGCCGCAGCGCAAACGCCAGAAATTCCATGATATCGAGTGTGCCGGCTTGATACTGCGCGTAGTAACGCTCGTTTTCACGTTCGTATTCGACGCCATCGACAATATGGTTCTCGATTAAAAAACGCCCCCAGGCGTGATCGCTGTCGCCGCGCAGCAGGGTGTTGTCGAGATCGAAAATGGCAAGACTCATTTTTATTAAATTCCTGGTTAGCGCAAGCGCGCGGTTTTTAGCCGAGGCTATCTTAAAAAACAGCCTGTTTCTATTCCGCCGCCTCCAATGACGCGCACCTTATATAGGATGTTAAAGCCAGGCTCAACACATTGCCGTTATGTGCGCTTCGTGGAAGAATCAGCCACATTGTTCTGGTGCGTGTGATTATGGCGGCAAGTCAATGATAGACGAACAGGGCTATCGTCCCAACGTAGGCATTATCTTGTGTAACGCCCAGGCGCAAGTATTTTGGGCGCGGCGTTGCGGTCAAGACGGTTGGCAATTTCCGCAAGGCGGTATCCGTCCCAACGAGCCGATCGAGCAGGCCATGTTTCGCGAACTGCGCGAAGAAATCGGTTTGCAGCCGAACCACGTTGAAATTCTCGGGCGCACGCGCGATTGGCTGCGTTACGATATCCCCGACGATTATCACCGGCGTAATCCGCATAGTATTTTCCGCGGCCAAAAACAAATCTGGTTTTTGTTGCGCCTGCTCGGCTGCGATCAAGACGTGCGCTTGGATTTATGCGATCGCCCCGAGTTCGACTCGTGGCGCTGGATCGAATACTGGAGCGCGGCCGAGTCCATCATCCCTTTCAAGCGCGAAGTGTATCAGCGCGCTTTGCAAGAACTGGAGCCCTTGTTGCCGCTCGCGCGTAAGCAAGGCTAAGGAAACCGCGGCGCATGCCTAAAGCCGTTGCACGTCCCTCCGCCGGCCGCCGCCGTTCAATTATTTTTTTGGTTGCGTTGACGATGTTTCTGGGATTTTTTTCCCTCGAACGTCTGCCTATCGATTTTCTTTTATCCTTGAATGCTTCGCGTCTGCGCGTGCAAGTGGCCGCGCCCGGTCTCACGGCCGCGATCGTGGATGAAAAAATAACCCAAGTGATCGCCGCGGCGCTGACCGATGTACCGGAGATCGCCGCCGTGGAATCGATTTCAAGTTCCGGCATGTCGACTTTGGATGTGTTGCCGCGACATACGCGCAAAATCGAACAGCTGCAACGCGACATAGCCGAACGTTTGGATCCAACCAAGTTGCGCTTGCCGCCCACCATAGGCGCGCCGTCGCTGACACGTATCGACGACGCCGCGATGGCGGCGCGTTTAGCCGTGACATCGACGCAATACGATCCCTTAGCCTTGCGCGATTGGGCCGAAGGCGAATTGGCGCGCCGGCTGCAAGAGCTGCCCGGGGTCGCCACCGTGGAATTAAAAGGCGGAGACGTGCGCGAAATCGTGGTGCTGCCGGATCAGCGTCGGCTCGCCGGTTTGGGTTTGGGCTTCGGCGATATTATCCAAGCGATTCAAAAAGGCCGCGACGCGGGCGTGCAAGTCAGCGTCATGCCTAAAAAAATACCGCGCCGTCGCGAGCTGATGCCGCTCGGCAATGTCGCGGCCGTGGCCGCCATGCCGGTGGTCTTGCCCAGCGGCGAAAGTCTGAGCTTAGCGGAAATCGCCAAAGTGACTTTAAAAGAAGAATCGCGCAGCGACGCGCCGCAAAGAGAAGATAAGGGCGTGGTGCGGATTAACGTGCAAAAGCAAGCTGGCGTGGCACGCGCGCAAGTAGCGGAACGTGTGCAAAGCCATATCGAATGGATGCGCGCCAATCGCTTAATTCCGGAAGGCATTGAGGTGCAATTTCTTTCCAAGCGCTCCGACCAAGCGCGCCAGTCGCTCAAGCAAATCGCCAAGCGATTTTTTAGCGGTATGGCGTTAGTGCTGGTGACGGCGTATGTCTTGCTGGGCAGTCGCCGACGTGTATTGATTTTAGGCGTGGTCACGCTCAGCTCGATATTTTCGATTTTTATTTTGATGGCCGTGGCGCGTTTGTCGCTCGATGCCATGAGTTTAGGAACTTTGGTGCTCATGTCGGGTTTTTTAGGCATCGGCAGTCTAACGATATTTGAAAATAGCCGTGAGTTTGCGGCGCGCAGGCTCAGCGTGCGCAGCTCGATAATCGCTGTCGCCGTTTGCCTGCCCGCGGCGGTGGTGCCGTTCCTATTCGTCAACCCCATAAATATTTTATTCCGCGATTTTATTTTGATGTCGCTGAGTCTGTGGATGCTGGCCGTGGCTTGGACTTTGCTGATTGCGCCCTTGTTCGATATTCGCCGGCGCAATCAAGGCGCGTGGCACGCGGCGGTTAGTCAGGTGTTGGCGCGCGGGCGCCAAGCCTATGGACGTTTAATGCGCGTTAGCCTGCGCCGGCCGCGTGTCGGATTGGTTTTACTGTTAATTTTCGTGGGCGCGATAACCGCGATTGTTTTCCTAAAAAAACCCGTCGCCATGCCCTTGCCGGATGGCCAAAAGGGCGCAGGCATTATTTTGCGCGTCAACGGTCCGGATGCGGCGCGTTTATCTTCCATCGCCGATGATTTGGCGCAACGCGTAAGCGCTACCAACAGTCTGCGCAATATCCGTCATTCCGCGCAGACAATACAGGACGATTTAAGCGTGCAGATGGATGAAGCGCGCGCACGGGAATTAGGCATCGATGTCACCGAAGTCAGCCGCGATCTGGCGATCGCGCGCACCGGCATCTCGCTCGGTCATATTCGCGACGCCGAAAAGCGTTATGACATACGTCTGCGTTTGCCGTCGTCGGAGACAAACGGCGCTAGCGTCTTGCAGCGAATTTTATTGCGCGGCGAATCGGAAGATCAACCGGCAATTTATTTGCGCGACGTCGCTCAGCTGGAGCGCCGAGTGGGGCCGGCGGAGATTCGACGCGTGAATGGACTGCCGATGATTGAATTGACAGCCACGGCGACCGCGACGGCGTCGCCGCAGCAAGTACGCGCCGATGTTCTGGCGGCGCTGACGGGATATGCGCTTCCCCAAGATTATTTTGTTTCCAGCGACGACGCCGCGAGTACCGGCGATGAGCCCAGTAAAAATATCGTCGCACTCGGATTGGGGTTGCTTTTAATATGGCTGATGCAAATTTTCATCCAAGGTTCGTGGCGTTTTGCTGTCTTGCTTGGCTTTACAGTCTTAATAACGGCGATGGGCGCGGCCGCCGTGTTGCTAATTTTTAACATACCCTTATCGATGCCAATATCCTTAGGCCTGGCGTTGCTGCTGGGAATCGCCGCGATTCAGGCGATCTCACTGCTTGCGCCCCTGGAGGTGCAACGCGCGCAATTAAATTTGTCGGCGATAAAAATTTCCCAGACAATAAAATATGCATTGCGTCCCTTGCTAGTTATGACGCTAATGTCGGTTTTGGGTATGCTGCCGCTGTTATTCATGGATGGCGTATTGAACGTTTTGCATCCGCTTATCCTTACTTTCAGCTTAGGGGCTTTGTTTTCCTTGTTGGTGAATTTGTGGTTTACGCCGTGGCTATATTTTTTTATGTTAGGCGCCAAGGAACAAATCGCGGTTAAAACGCGTCTATAAAAGAGCGTGACGGTATCCGTAAGAAGATTTTAAAATTCGAACTATTAATTTTAAATTCACATGAGGTAACGATTCATGGCTGAACGCAAAATGAAAATGCGCACGCGTATGCAGGAAGGCGCGGTCGAAGTGCAAGTGCTGATCACCCACCCGATGGAAACCGGCCTGCGCACGGATAAAAACACCAAGCAAAAAATTCCACCGCACTTCATACAGAAAGTGACGTTGGAACTCAATAATAAAGTCGTCGCGGTTATGGATGTCGGCACCGGTATTTCCGAGGACCCGTTGCTGGGCTTTCGAATTAAAAACGCGAAGCAAGGCGATAAATTAAAAGTTTTTTGGAGCGATAACCAAGGCGAATCCGGCGCATTAGAAGAGGCGGTGGACATCTCTTAATGTAGGGTGCCTCTCACGCGCCATGTGCTCGATCGGTGTGTGAGACGCACCCTAGGTTTTAATAATCGCAACCTGCTATTGAAAAGTTTTCGCCACAATTCCCGCCGCGATCAACGCTGCGCCGTAAGCCGCGTGTTCCGAGCGCGCTTTTTCCATCTTTACCCGCAAAATGCGCTCTCTTATGCGTCCCCACACGGGATTTTTAGTGCCACCGCCGGTGGTGTAAACCGCGGCTAACGCGGGCGCGCCTAATTTTTCTAGCAGTTCATAGCCCTGGGCTTCGATGCGGCCGATGCCTTCGAGCATGCCTTGAAAAAACGTCACGCTATTGCCGGGTAATGGCTCCAAGCGCGGCGCTAATTCCGGATTGTTGATTGGAAAACGTTCGCCCATGTCCGGCAGCGGATAATAATCGAGGCCGGTGAAATGTTCGGCGTCGAGCAGCGGCGTCATTTCTTGCATCTGTTCGACTTTAAAATATTGCAACAACACCGCACCGCCGCTGTTGGAAGCGCCGCCGGCGAGCCAATGTTTGCCCAGTCGATGACTATAGATACCGTGTTCGCGCGAGAACACCGGTTTTTCGGAAAGCAGTTTCAATACTAATGTCGTGCCGAGCACGGTCACGCCATGTCCGGGCTCGGTGGCGCCGGCGGCGAGGAAGGATGCAACGCCGTCGGTGGTGCCGGTGAGCACTTGGGTATCGTCGGGAATGCCGAAAGTTTTGGCGATCTCGGCGCTGACGGTGCCGAGCATCTCGCCCGGCATGTGTACTTCCGGAAACAGCGATACGCCGATGCCGAGTTTATTGATCCACTTCGGCCAAGCCATTTTGTCGGCGTCGAAACCGAGTTTGAGACAATTGTTGTAATCGCTGTGACCGAAATTATCGGTGAGGCGGCCGCTGATCCAATCGGCTTGATGCAAAGCGTGTACCGCGCGCTTGTCGATCTTGCGGTCATGCAACCATAAAAGTTTCGCTAAACTGCTGGTGGCGCCGTGGGCTCCCGATAACGGGCCGGCGAGCGAAGCGATTCGCGTTGCTTGTTCCAGCGCGCGTTGATCGTTGTACATGATCGCCGGCGTCACTGGATTACCTTTGCCGTCACTTAATAGTAAGGTGCCGGAGGTGCCATCGACGGCGATGGCTTGCACCCGCGCCGGATCGATTTTTTGCAATAGATTTTGCAAACAGTTACTGACCGCCTTCCACCACAGCGTCGGGTCTTGGGTAATTTGATTATCGTTTTTTAACGGCGCTGGAATCGGTCCGCTGGTTTCGGCTTGCACCGCGCCGGCGGCATTGATAGCGATGACGCGGCAACCGGTGGTGCCGAGATCGATGCCGATGAATAATCCATCCACGCGTACTTTCGGCTTCGGCGGTTTCGGCGGTTCTGCGACTTCGGTAATCGCCGGCGCGTCCGTGGTTTGTGGATCCGTACGCCGCGTGCGGCGCAACATCCGAAAACGATCGCTGGTTGATGCGGCTGGCGCTTCAACCTGAGCGGGCGGCGTAGGTGGCGTTGGGGTTGGCGTCGCCGCTGCTGCTGGTGGCGGCGCTATGGTCGGATTTAATGTGGCTTGCACGCGCGTGGCTTTGGCCGGGGCTGCCGTCATCGACATGGCGTGCTTATCGGGCAAACTTTGTTTTTCGCGCGGCAGACCGGCCGGCGGTGGCGGCGGCGAATGCCAACCGGGTTCACGGTGCTCGACCTCGACCGTGGTGTAGAGTCCGCCGCGCACGTGGAATTTTGCGCGCAAACGCAAATAGCGCGGGTGCAGCACCGCCACCAGGTCGTTCAAAATGCGGTTCGTCACATCCTCGTGGAAGTGGCCTTCATTGCGATACGACCATATATAGAGCTTCAGCGACTTGAGCTCCACGCACAGGCGGTCGGCGACGTATTCCAGACTCAGGGTGGCGAAGTCCGGCTGGCCGGTTTTGGGGCACAAGCAAGTAAACTCCGGACATTCGATCTCAATGATATAATCCCGGTCCGGATGCGGATTCAGGAAAGTGTCTAAATTTTTATTAGGTTGCGTAGGCATTTTCTGGCCGTTATGTTAGGAATCCTTGTAGAATTGTAGCTTACTTTACGTCGTCGAAAAGGCCACGCGAGCACCCCATGCGACTGAAAACTATAAAACTTTCCGGCTTTAAATCGTTTGTCGAACCGATCACCATCCCCATCAACGGCAACTTGATCGGCATTGTCGGCCCCAACGGCTGCGGCAAATCCAACATTATCGACGCGGTGCGCTGGGTGATGGGCGAGATGTCCGCCAAAAACCTGCGCGGCGATTCCATGGCCGACGTGATCTTTAACGGCTCCAACTCGCGCAAGCCGGTGGCGGTGGCCTCGGTGGAATTGGTGTTCGACAATCAAGACGGCAGCGCCGGCGGCGAATACGCCAGCTACGGCGAAATTTCCATCCGCCGCGAAGCCGGGCGCGACGGCCAATCGGATTATTATTTGAACCGCACCAAGTGCCGGCGCAAAGACATCACCGATCTTTTTCTCGGCACCGGTCTCGGCCCGCGCGCCTACTCCATCATCGAGCAAGGCATGGTCACGCGCATCATCGAAGCCAAGCCCGAAGAGTTGCGCGGTTTCATCGAAGAAGCCGCGGGCATATCGCGCTACAAAGAACGCCGCCGCGAAACCGAAAACCGCATCAAGCACACGCGCGAAAATCTCACGCGCGTCGACGATATTCGCAAAGAATTGGAAACCCAACTGTCGAAGTTGCAAAAACAATCCAAAGCCGCCGCCAAGTACAAAGAACTCAAGCAAGAAGAACGTTTAACCCGCGCGCAATTATTAGTGCTGCGCTGGCTGGAACTGGACGCACGCGTGCAGCAGCAAGACATGCTGTTGGCGCAACAACAAACCGCCTTGGACGCGGCGCTGGCAACGCAACGCGCGATCGAAGCCGAGATCGAAAAAATCCGCGCGCAGCAAACCGAAGCGGTGGATCAATTCAACGCCGTGCAAGCCGAGTTCTATTCCATCGGCGCGGATATTTCGCGCTTGGAGCAAGCTATTCAACACGCGCGCGAAACCCGCGAGAATCAATTGCGCGAGCAAGAACAAATCAACCGCGCTTGGGGCGAAGCCAGCGAACACCTGCAAGCCGACGCCGCGCGCCTGCAAGAACTGCAACGCCGCATCGCCGAATTAATGCCGCAGCTGCAAGAGCATGGCCGCACGCGCGACAGCGCGCTCGAACAACGCACGCACGCCGAGCAGGCGATGCAGGATTGGCAAAACGAATGGCAATCCTTTAGCGAGCTAGCCGCCGAGCAAGTCAAAGTGCGCGACGTGCAAACCGCGCGCATCCATCAGCTCGAACAGCACATCGAACAATTGAGCCAGCGGCAAGCACGCCTGGAACAAGAAGCCGCGACCATCGCCGCGGAGCTGGAAAATGAACCAGCCAGCGCCTTGGCCACACAGGTCACCGAGCTCGATCAAAATTGCGAGACGCAAGAACGTTCCATCGGCGAAATCGAAACTCGCGTGCGCGAAGCGCGCAATCGCCGCGATGAGCTGGATGAAGAATTGGCCGACGTGCGCGGTAAAAAACAAAGCCTGGAAGCGCGCATGGCCTCCTTGGGCGAATTGCAAGACGCCGCGCGCGGCGCCAGCGATAGCACTCTTAGCGACTGGTTGCGCGGCCAAGGTTTGGAAAAAGCCCCGCGTTTAGCCGCTTTGCTGAAGGTCGAAACCGGCTGGGAAAAGGCCGTCGAGCGCGTATTGGGCGTGCATTTGGGCGCGGTTGGCGTGGCGCAAATGAATCAACTGGCGGCCGCGGCGGCGCAGCTGCAGCAATCGCAAGTGACTTTTATAGAACTCAATACTTCCGCGACGCGCGCGGCGTCGAAGTTCGCCTCTTTGCTCGACAAGATAAACGCCGACATCGATCTGGCGCCCTTGCTCGAAGGTATTTACGTCGCCGACACGCTCGAAGACGCTTTGACGCAACGCGATCAACTTGCGGCGCGCGAATCGATCGTGACGCGCGACGGCGCCTGGGTAGGGCGCAACTGGTTGAGTCTGGGCAGCGAGAAGGGCGCGCGCGCCGGTTGGTTGTTGCGTGAACGCGAAATCGAAACCCATCAAACCGAGCTTGCGCAATTACAGAAACGTTTTGCCAATCTGCAATCCGAGCTTAGTGAGCTGGATACACAACTACAGGATTCGGAAGATCGGCGCGAAGAACTCAGTCGCGATCTCAACGAAAAAAATCGCGAGCGCGCGCAACTGCGCGAACAATTGGGGCACAAGCAAGCGCGTCTGACGCAATTGGATTCGCGCCGCGCGCAAATCGAGCTCGAACGTAATGAAGTCAATGAACAGCTGAATCGCGACAGCACCGATATCAATTCAGCACGCGAGCTGTTGGGACAAGCGCAAGCGACGGGCAATCACCACGAGCAACAGCGCGCCTCCTTGCAGCAAAAACGCCAGAGTTTGCAAGACGCGGTGGAGCAAGCGCGCGCGCAAGAAACCGACGCACGCGATCGCATGCATCGTTTGGAAATCGAACGCGAAACGCTGCAAACGTCGTTGGACGCCACGCACACCAGTCACACGCGCTTGCAAGGACAATTGCAACAGCTTATTACACGGCGCGAGCAACTCAGCTTGCTGTTGTCGGAAGAACAAGATCCGACGCCGGCGCACCGCTTGCAGCTCGACGAATTATTGCAAAAACGGCTGGGCGTCGAACAGCGATTAAATGCCGCGCGCCAGACGGTGACCGACTTGGAAATGCATTTGCGCGAGCAAGAACAAGCGCGGGGGCACGAGGAAAAGCAGGTCGGCGGATTGCGCGAACAGCATGAAGGCGAGCGCGTAGCGCGCCAGGAAATGTCGGTGCGGCGCGATACCTTTGCCGATCAATTACACGAAACCGGTTTTGAAATCGAGCCGGTGCGCCAGGAATTACCGCCCGAAGCGACCGAGCCTGAATGGGCCGCGCGCTTGGAACAAATCGCAGGGCGCATCGAACGTTTGGGTCCGATCAATCTGGTTGCGATCGAAGAGTTCGAAGAAGCCAGCACGCGCAAGAATTATCTCGACAAGCAAAACGACGATTTATCGCAGGCGCTGGCGACCTTGGAAGAAGCGATCCGCAAAATCGATCGCGAAACCCGCACGCGTTTCAAAGAGACCTTCGATCAAGTCAACGAATACTTCCAAGCTTTCTTCCCGCAATTATTCGGCGGCGGCAGCGCGCATTTGGAAATGACCGACAACGACTTGCTCGAAACCGGCGTCGGCGTCATGGCGCGCCCGCCGGGCAAGCGCAACAGCACGATTCATTTACTGTCCGGCGGCGAAAAAGCCTTAACCGCGGTGGCCTTGGTGTTCTCGATTTTTCAGCTCAATCCCGCGCCGTTCTGCCTGTTGGACGAGGTGGATGCGCCGCTCGACGACGCCAACGTGATTCGTTATTCCGAAACTTTGAAAACCTTGTCGCAGAAAACCCAGCTGGTTTACATCACGCACAATAAAATCAGCATGGAGATGGCCGATATTTTGATTGGTGTGACCATGTCCGAACCGGGCGTCTCGCGCTTGGTGGCGGTGGATGTCGATCAGGCCATGGAGATGGTCGCGCAGTAATGGACCTGCAGTATGCCCTGCTTTTCATCGGCATTGTGGTGGTCGCGGTCGTCGCCCTGACGGCTTACGATTTGTCGCGGGTGCGGCGCCCGCCGGCGCGGCGCGATGTCACTTTCGATAATTCCCCGCCAGCTGAAAATTTTTCACGCCCCAGCGTTTTAAACGCCACGCGCGCCGAAGGCAGCGAAAAAATATTGCGCTCGGATGCCGACGTCGCGCCGCGCGTGAAGCTGCGCCAAGAAGTGTTGCGCAAGGAAATCCAGCAGCTGGAAGAAGTCGCCGCCCTGCCGTTGAATTTGGCCGGCGATTTGTCGCGCCGCGGCCAGCGCCGCGCCGAAACCGAGCGCCAATATCTGCCCGATGACAAAATAGATTTCGTCATCGACTTGCCCGGCCCCGGACCGGTCACGCGTCATGAGGCGCTCGGCATATATAAACAGCATGAGTACAAGCTAAACAAAGCGCGGCGTCTTTACGGCCAACATTATCAAACCTCGCATTGGATGGATTTGCAGATTGATTCGAGCCAAGCCGAATACGGCGACCTTAAATTGGCGATCCAACTCGTCGACGCGCAAGGGCCGATTGACGATTCGGAACTAAATACTTTTTTTCAGCTGGGCTTGCAATTGGCCGACGCTTTGCAACGCCCGACCAAATTGCCGCTGACTTTCGAGCAAGGATTCGAACGCGCGCGCGAAGTACAAAAATTCTGCGACACCTACGATGTGATCGCCGGCATTCATGTGGTGCCGAGTAACGATGCCGCGTTCGCCGGACCCGCGATTCAAGAAGCCGCGCGCCAGGCCGGGTTGCAACTGGGCGCGATGAATATTTTCCATGCGCAAAATACCGCGAGCCCCGGCAGCGGGCATATGTTCAGCATGGCTAATCTCGGCGATTACAGTGCGTTCGATGCCGCCAACTGGGAAAAGTTTGAGACCAAGGGACTTAGTTTATTTACCTGCGTGCCTTGCACTTATCATCCGGCGCTGGCCTTCGAAAAAATGGTCGCGGCTGCGAAGCAGCTCAGCGATAACTTGGGTGGATGCTTGCAAGATCAGAATCATCGACCGCTAACCGATAAAGGCATCACGGTGATTCAACATCAAATAGAAGACATCGAAGAAAAGATGCGCGCCTTCGGTATTCTTCCCGGCAGCGACACCGCGCTTAAATTATTCAACGAATCGGCATTGCCATGAGCGACAAGCCAGCGCGGCGGCAGCGAGCCGAAGCGCTGCGCCGGGAAATCAACCAGCACAATCACCGCTATTACGTTCTCGATAGTCCGCTGATTTCCGACGCGCAGTACGACAAGCTGCTGCGCGAGCTGCAAGAAATCGAAGCGCAATATCCCGATCTCATCACTCCGGATTCACCGACACAGCGCGTCGGCGCCGCGCCCTTGGCGAAGTTCGGCGAAGTGCGCCACAAAATCCCCATGACCTCGATAGACAACGCCTTCTCGGACGAAGAAGTGGCGGAGTGGGATCAGCGCGTGCGCAAACTTCTCGAAGCCACCGGCGTTGTCGCCTACACCGCCGAACCTAAATTCGACGGCACGTCGGTGAGTCTGCGTTATGAAAACGGCGTGCTGGTGCAAGCCGGCACGCGCGGCGACGGCACCACCGGTGAAGATGTTACTGCCAATGTGCGTACTATTAAGACGGTGCCGCTGCATTTGCAGGGCAAATCTTGGCCCCAGCGGGTGGAAATACGTGGCGAGATTGTTATTCCGAAAAAAGATTTCGAACGCCTAAATGCCGAACAATTGAGGCAAGAAGCCAAGGTGTTTGCCAATCCGCGCAACGCCGCCGCCGGCAGTTTGCGCCAGCTCGATCCGCGCATCACTGCTGCCCGTCCTTTAAGTTTTTTTCCTTGGGGCTTGGGCGAAATTTCTGAGTCCATCGGCCAGCGTTATTCGGAAATCGTGCAGCAGCTTAAAGAATGGGGCTTTCGTTCCACGGAATTTTTCCACGCGGCGCAAAACATCGACGAATGTTTAAAGTACTATCAAAAAATTCTCGCCAAGCGCGACGATTTGCCCTTCGAGATTGATGGCGTGGTATATAAGGTCGACGACTTAAGAGCGCGCGATCAATTGGGATTCACCGCACGCGCGCCGCGTTGGGCGGTGGCGCATAAGCTGCCGGCGCAAGAAGAAACGACTATCGTCGAAGATATTTTTCCCTCCGTCGGTCGTACCGGCGTGATTACTCCCATCGCCAAATTAAAACCCGTGCAGGTCGGCGGTGTCGTCGTCAGCAACGCCACGCTGCATAATCAAGACGAGCTTGAACGCAAGGATGTGCGCATCGGCGATACCGTGATCGTGCGTCGCGCCGGTGACGTGACGTGATTCCCGAAGTCGTGGGCGTCATCAAGGAAAAACGCCCCAACCGTACGCGCAAATGGCATATCCCGGACAAGTGTCCCGTGTGCGGCTCGCAAGTCATTCGCGAGGAAGAAGAGGCCGCGCACCGATGCATGGGCGGTTTGGTGTGCTCGGCGCAACGCATGGGCGCGATTTTGCACTTCGCCTCGCGGCACGCCATGGATATCCAGAAGCTCGGCGATAAGTTGGTCGCGCAACTGGTTGAAAAAGATATGATCAAAACACCCGCCGATATTTACAAGCTAAAGCACAACGATCTCGCCGCGCTCGAGCGCATGGCCGAGAAGTCGGCACAGAACGTTGTCGATGAAATCGAAAAAAGCAAAGACACCAGTCTTGCGCGTTTTCTGCACGCGCTCGGCATTCCGCAAGTAGGCGAAGCCACCGCCCAATTACTCGCTGACCACTTCGGCGAACTCGACGCACTGATGGCCGCCAGCCGCGAACAACTCGAAGAAATCCACGGCATCGGCCCGACCATGGCCGAAGACATCTACGAATTCTTCCACGAAAAACACAACCGCAACGTCATCCGCGATCTACTCAAAGCCGGCATCCATTGGCCCAAACCCACGCGCGTAAAAAAATCCTCCGCCCTCACCGGCAAAACCTTCGTCCTCACCGGTAGTCTCAACACCATGACCCGCGACGAGGCCAAAAGTAAACTTCAAGAACTCGGCGCT
>JACQBD010000183.1 GCA_016194665.1 Gammaproteobacteria bacterium | reverse complement strand
TAATCGCGTTCGCGAAAAAAACTCACGGTGGGATCGGCGCTGCGCTGCGCACGCGCGACGTCCACGTTCGCGCGGCTGGCGTCGCGTGCTTGTTGCGTCGCTTGCAGCGCCGGATGCGCCGTCAAGCCTTGATGCAAGGCGGTCAGCGCGTTGGGTGCTGCGGCCGGTGTGAGCGACGCAGTTTCAATTTGTGCCTGCGGCGCCAACGCCAGCAAGGCGCGGAACTCCGCCAGCGCTTCGCTCCACTTACCTTCGGCATGCGCCACGTCTTGATGCGCGGTCTCGCGCAAAATATCCAGACGCGTGCGCTCCAGCGGCGAGAGATAACGCACCAGGCGATCGCCGCCGCGGCGCAGACCTTCGGCAAACTCGAGGCGTTGCTGCGCCAGACGCTGGCGTTCGGCCGCCAATTGCAGCGCATGAAACGCGCGCGCGGTGCGGGTCTCGATCTGCAAGCGCTGGTAGCACTGTTGCGCGCGCGTACTCTCCAGGTTCAGCTCGGCGGCGCGGCGCTGATGGCCGAGCCGTCGCAAAGGCAGCGCTTGAGTGACGGATACTTGATTGAACTGTTGACCGCCGCGACCGTCCTCGATGCCGAGTTTTTCATCGGCGCGCAGACCGACCGTGGGATTGGGCCAGGCGCCCGCGTGCGTCAACTCACCCGCGCGCGCCGCAACCTCGGCCTCGGCCGCGCGCAACTCGGGCGCGACCTCGACCGCGCGCGCGATGCTCGACTCCAGCGTCCACACTTGCGCCGACGCGCCCGCGCACCACGCCGTGAACAACAAACCGATGAATAACCGGCTCAACGCCGGCAGAAAATATTCAGCCACCATCCGACACTCCTTGCCGCATTTCGCAAACGCAAACACGGCTTAACGCTCATGCAAATAAACTTGAAACCGGAACTAGCCGGTGTCGATTACATTGCCAACAAACGCGGAGTGTCAGCGCGGCGGAGCGCGCAACGGCGGAGTGAGACTGTAGAGCGCGGAAGCGGGAAACCAAATCTCAGCCGACGGACGATGCCGTACCAGCTGCAACAAAATAGGCGTAAAGAAACCAAACGCCAGCACCACGGCAAACGCTAGGCTCGAATAAAACGCCTTTAAAAGCGCGGACAAGGAAACATCCGTATCGAACGCCGATTCTTCGTGATCGGCCGCGGCGCTCAAGGTGCTTTCCAAGTGCATCGACGAGGCATGCGCATGATCGGGCGCGGGCGCAATCGCATCGTGCGCATGCAAACACACGCGCATGCCTTGGGTGAACAGCAAGGCGAGGATGAGCCAAAACACCAGCGCGCTTTTACCGGTTCGGGTGAGCGATGGATTACGCATATGTCACCAGTTTATTTATTTCCAAGGACCAATACAAGCAAATGTAAATTGGGTGAGCAGCATTTTTGCAGCGTCTTGATATTTCTCGCCTCAAACCTATAAATTAAATTTTGTTGGAGTGGATTTATCACTCCCCAATACGTGAAAGCTCCAATTTCATTGGCACGAATATAACGCCATCTTTTTCCGCACGAGCTCCGACCACATGAAAACCAAAGCGTTCATAAACCGGCACTGCATACTCGCTTGACCGCACCGAGAAACTTTTTTTGTTTCCCAAAGCGATTGCATCGGTTTTTGCTTGCTCCCAGAGTCTGGCCGCTACACCTTGGCGATGGAATTCATGTGCAACAAAAAGATGATGAACGTGCGTTGTGTCGCGTAACGCGATAACCCCAGCAAGAGTCTGGCCCACAAACCCCACCAGGTAATTGAATTTGGCGTCGGCGATGTGGTCCGCTATTGCGGATGAGGTAACGGAAGCAAGAAACCATGGAGCTACTTCGCCACAGGAGTTCGCATTGAAATTATGTGCCACCTTGCAAATGAGTTCGCTAATGTGCGAAGCATCCGCACAGCAAGCTTTCCGAATTGTGAGTGGTACTAGCATGGTTATACAACATCTTTTCAAGATGGATGGTTGACTGGTGCATCCATGTCGCAATTCTTAAAATGGTACATATAATCGTTCGTGAATGCCGAGATAGCAGCCCATCGCGTCCGCGGGCCCGATCCACAATATAGAACTTGAATCGAAGAGTGGCGTTACGCCGTTCAACCGAAGAGCACTTCTCGTTTGATTTAAATCCTTTGTGCTGATGGTTACGGCGCACACATAGGGGACATCTGGAATTTCCAACTGAGGTCCTGCTTCAAGTTGTTCGGCCGGCGTCATGAACGCAATATAACCGCGGTCGAGCTCGATACATCTATTTTTAGCTTCTCTTCCTAAGTAAAGTTCATATCGCTTTATCGCTTCGTGCATGTCGGCCACACACAATATTACGCCCGTTAAGTTTTCGGCTCCGTTGGCATGTTCAGTGCTCCCTGGAGGCCAAGAAAGTTCAGGAGTGTGCGGATAAGCGAATTGAATGCGCCCTTCTCGCATAACGTAAGCTTCCGGCCGAAGAACGGACCAGGCAACCTGTTTTGCCGAGCCGGGTTCTTTGCGCCGCACATGAGCCATCGATTGCATTTCGAAGCCATTCGCGATGAGGCGCATACGCTGCGATTCCAGATCGGCATGCGAGAACGCAAGCAGATGGACTCCTTCATAACGCGAGCGCGCTGCCTGCAGTTGCGCCGCCAGCGGAGTGGCATGAGTCGCCGCGAGAATTTCAAGGAATCCTCTGCGAAGGCGAATAAGTCGGTTTGACGTTCCAGACGGCCGAGCGATCCCGTCGTCGTCTAGGTTTGTCTGCAAATTCACATCGGAGCAAGCAAAGCCAAGCCGCTGAAATTGGACGCCAGCCATATCCAGATCAGCGACAAAGTAAGCCACGTGGTCCAGAAAAATTTCGTCTTTCACCGGTACCTGGCGATCGACAAAGCGCGGCATCGTCATCATTCGCGATTATTCCACGTCCTCAGATCATAAACCGGCGTCGGATCGCTGCGTCATCATCAACGATGAACACTGTCAGCATTGATAGCGCTGTTAGGCACAAAGCGCCATCTCATAGACTTTGAAGTCACGACCATTTCTTTTTATGTCATCCACGTGAATGAACCCCGTTGCCTCATATAACTTCTGGGCTGATTTCATGGAAATCTGCGTCCACAAAATGATCTTTGCGTAGCCGTTTTGTTTTGCCCTATCGATCGCCGATTCGACAAGCATTCGACCAAGACCCTGTCCTCGATACTCCGGTTTTACTCCCAATAGATGCATCTCCGCCTCATTGTTTTGCGCTAAACGTCGCGCCGGAGAATCTGGCGGCACAACAATAACCATGCCGGCCAATCTCAAATCTTGTTTTTCACGAGCACCGATGAGCATTCCACGTTTCCTAACAGCGGATGGCTCAAAAAGCGTAACTGCCTCGTCCGGTTCTGTGAATCCGCCCGCGACATAAACTTGGGTGAGAAGTTCTGACAGCTCGATGTCATCGATCTTTAAAAACTCTGCGACGTTAATTTTAAATTCCATGTCCGGTATTTCCATCCACTGAGTCCCGCAAACCCTCACGCAGTTTTTTCTTTTGTCTTATAACTTTACCCTAAATCTCGATTCAGATTTTGTTGGGGTTCATTTCATTCACCCCAACCTACATTGATTTTTTTCGTGCTATGAATTGCACCACCGAAGCCATGCCCACATGACCCTCGCCTTCGCGAACTTCTCGCTCAAGTTCGCGCATAAGAATGGGCTCGAGGTTTGGAAACTCCCGTTTTAATTTGTCAACGGTCATGAGCATATCAGCGTCTTTGGGGCCGCCTGTGTTTCGAGCTAATTGGTTTTCTGAATAGGCTTCCAAAAGTAGGATGCCATCTAACTTCAAGCATTGTTCGATGAGCGGGTACAGCTTATTTCTAATGGCGCTAGGAAGATGAGCAGAAATCGAAATAACCGAGCCGTGGTAATTTTTTTTCGGTTTATAATTTGAAAGGTCAGCCACTTCTGTTTGGATTTCTACGCCTTTTAATTTCGCTAAAGCTTGTGCTTTGGCCAGTCCCACCTCGGAGATATCCACGGCGTGTACTTTCAATCCGCGTAAGGCGAGATACACGGCATTCCGACCTTCGCCCTCTGACAGGGAAAGCACGGGGCTTGTAAGCAATTCCGCGTGTTCGACGAGGAATGAATTCGGATTGGTTCCATATAAATATTCATCCCTGGCGTAACGTTCGTTCCAAAATTTTTGGTCGTACATTGATGCTCTCCAGGAGTCTGAACATTTACTTCGCCACCCGCGACTTCGGGATGGACAATGGAAACCATTCCTTCGGCATCGTTGTGCGCAGCAAAATAGCTGCATCACGTTTTTCTTTTCTTCGTTTCTCATAGGTCTGAACCCCGCAAACCGGAGTCAATCTGACTCTGGTTTTGTTGTTGGGGTTTTTCATTTACCCAACCTACGAGTTGACGCGTCCAATCATTTATGGAATAGGAATTTCAACATAACTACATGGCTCAGCAGCATCGATAGCTTTTGCCACGCTATCAACCGCGCGCTCGATGCGTGGCCAACTGGTTGTGGTCAGCACGACGATCGCTATCTGGCGACCCACGAGGTTCTGCTGATATTGGAGATTCTGATCAGTTGTGACAAGAACGGAAAAACCGTTCTCCTCGGCCTTTTGCAGCAGTTCACCATTTTTTAGATTATTCCAACCAAGCTCAAAGGTCGTGACGACCTGATGGACCGTGAGGTGCTTACGAAGAGGAACCGGCGTGCCCTGGTCGAAAAGAATTCGCACTTACGCCGCTTCGAGAGAGCGGGCCGCATGCTCAAGCACAGCACGCACTTGCATGAGCGTAACGCCCGGAAACCAAGCGATAAAGTCCGAGACTTGGGCCCCGTCTTCAAGATTCTGAAACAAAGCGGTTACAGGAATACGAGTACCGCGAAACACCCACGCGCCGCTAACGCGTTCCGGGTCGCGCTCAACGGCTGTGCAAGAAGACCAATCGATCATTTGATAATTGTAGACTCAGGATAGAAGCGGTTCAATTACTACCGTAAACTTGGTCAGGTCACCTCCATTTCGTTCACCTCAACCTACGGGCTAATCTCGTGAGCCCCCCCTACGAACGTAACAATTTCAACGCTAATGACTGGGCTTGGTGGATTGGGAGCGAAGTTTCAATGACCTCTTCTCCATGATAAATACTGTTGCGTGTATTCTTTAGCAACTTGAACACATCTATATCGGAATCATCAATTTCGTTCCATCTGATGATGGCACACCAAATAAAGCGCTGTAAAAGATTTTTTGACTCCACCTGATCAACCAGAAGCTGGCTAATCAAAAGCTCTGTTACAGATTTTTCGATCCTATCTGGTAGGTTACGCATATCTGAAACCTTAAAACTATCTTCCATTTTGTTAAATATGCTATGCGTATATATCTCAATTACCAAGAAATAATAAATAAACCTTTTTAAGTTATCTTTTTCCCTGATTGCTTGATCAAAGAAATATCCAACTTTTGGATGGAGCTTCTCAAAAATTTTTAGAGCCGATTCAAATTTGATCGATACTGTTTCGGAGGTTACTGAGCTGGACACATAACCTTCGGCTGAAAAAGAAAACCGAAAATCTCGTAATCTTTTTCCATGATTGGTTTCAGCAAAAACCTCTCTTGATAGAGGCAAGAAAAATACAGGGCGATCAACTGATGAAAATGCTGCGCTTAATGATGTTACGAGCGCTGAGGTTTTTGTGTGCTCTAACTTCTGGAGTGATTTCTTGGCTTCAGTAAAGCAATTATGCGTAATTATTTCGTTATTCTCATGTTTCCAGTATCCGTGTCTACAGATCGCGAACTCAGTTAAGCTCGTTAATACGATCAAATATGGGGGCGTAGATTTTGTTTCTAATCTCCATTTTTCTTCATCCTCAGAAAACTTGTCGCCTATAAGAGCCTCACAGACAGCGTTCACTCCATCTCCAATCGAAAACGAGACATTCTTCGCGACACTTTTTAATTCCCCTGGAACAAAATGCGAATTATTGTCAAAGGTAATTCCTCGAATCTCATATACATTTATAGATTTAAAGTACGCTTCGATATGTACATTATGAGGGATCAATTCAAATCCCATTTGCTCTAACGTATAGTTCGATAGCCCCATCTAGAATGGTCCTTTTTATTTTTTACATAACTAAAATTTCAAAAATCAAAAAAATACTTCCACCAAAGTTTGCAGGACATGACAAGTTAATTTGCCTACTCAATCCATAGCGCTGTAAACAACTTAAGCGCTGACCACTTAGTGGCGGAAGTCTCGTAAGCAAGAACGATCCTCATGCACCGCTCCCCGCTTCCCGCCCATAAAGCCCAGTCAACCTCCGCAACCGCTCAGTCAAATCCGGCGGCAGCTGTTCCCAATTAAATTGCCAACGCCAATTGCCCGCTGTCGTGCCGGGCGTGTTCATACGATGGCCGCGTCCGAGGCTGAGTAAATCTTGCATCGGAATAATTGCTAGTTGCGAAACCGACGACAGCGCGGCGCGAATTAAAGGCCAGGGCATCGGCTCGTGCGGATAGCCGAGATATTCCACGGCGTACAATTGGCGTTCGGCGGGCAAGTCTTCGAACCACGATACGCTGGTATCGTTATCGTGCGTGCCGGTGTACACCACGCTGGCCACGGAATGATTGTGCGGAAGATAAGGATTATCCGCGCCGCTGTCGAAAGCGAATTGAAGAATTTTCATTCCCGGCAATCCGAATTTATCGCGCAGCGCGTTGACCTCGGGCGTGATCAGGCCGAGATCTTCCGCCACCAACGGCAAGACGCCGAAGTGCACGCGTAAGGTTTCGAACAACGCCGCGCCGGGCACTTTCACCCAGCGTCCTTTGACGGCGGTTTTTTCAGCGGCGGGAATTTCCCAGCAGGCTTCGAAGCCGCGGAAATGATCGATGCGCAGCAGATCGAAGCGTTTGAATTCGGTGGTCAAGCGTTCGATCCACCAGCTGAAGCCATCGACTTTCAAACGTTTCCATTCGTATAACGGATTACCCCAGCGTTGGCCGTCGGCGGAAAAATAATCCGGCGGCACGCCCGCGACCACGGTCGGTTGGCCGGCGCCGTCGAGCATGAAATATTTGCGGTGCGTCCACACATCGGCGCTGTCGTGCGCCACAAAGATCGGCATGTCGCCGAACAACAGCACACCGTGGCTGCTGGCGTAGTCGCGCAACGATTGCCATTGGCGCGCGAATACAAATTGCTCGAAATAAATTTGCGAAATCTCATCGATCAGACGCATGCGCACTTCCGCCAGCGCGTCGGTATCGCGATCGCGCAGTGGCGCCGGCCATTGAAACCACGCTTGACCGGCAAATTGCTTGCGTAAAACGCGATACAAGGCGTAATCGTCCAGCCACTGAGTTTCAGCGTTGACGAAGGCTTCAAACGCGCGCTGATCTTCCGCTGACGCTTGTGCGATAAAAAATCGATGCGCTTGCGCTAAACGCTCGAGACGATAAGCAACGATGTTTTGAATATCGCCGGCCGGCTGTGGCGACAACCAGCCCCACTCCACCAAGCGATCGAGATTGATCAGCATTAGGTCGCCGGCGTGTAACGACAAGGAATGATAAGGCGAGCCGTCGCGATGCGTCGGACCCAGCGGCAACATTTGCCACACGCTAAATCCCGCGTGCGCCAGAAAATCGACAAAGCGTTCGGCGTCGGCGCCGAAGTCGCCGTTGCCGATAGCGTTCGGCAAGGAAGTCGGGTGCAGCAACACACCGGCGCGTCGTTTCGTCAGCGCCGTGGAGCTCATCCTTCGGCCGTCACTTGGCCGGGGCGCATGACGCCGCCGTGTTGCGGCGCGCCGCTACCGTGCGTGAATACCTGCGACAGATAATCCGGCGCAGGCACGCCGATCAGTTTATAAAGATTGCTCAGGTGTCGGCGAAAAAGTTTTTCGAAATCAGCGACGGTGGTCTCGGGATTGTAGCCGCCGAACCACCAGAACCAATCGGAACCTTCGCAAACCGCTAGTTGCTGTTGCGCGGCGGCGAGCTGCGCGCCGCTCAAGCGCGGTACGGCGGTGTCGAAGGCTTGCTTGGCGTCGCCGAGCATTTCCCAGCCGCGGTTTTTATCCTGTTCACCGATCCAAGTGGATAAGTTGCCGTACACCCAGGAACCGGCCATTAATTTGTGCAGTGGTTTCCCCGGCAGTGTCTTGATGCAATCGGAAAAAGTAGTGAGCTCCAATTGCGGATGGTCCGCTAAGCGGCGATACAGCGCGCTTAAAAAATGATAACCGTTGTTCGGATAATGTTCCCAAGCATTTTCGCCGTCCATGATAATGGAAACGACATGCTCTGGATGATTGCGGCAACACTGCGCGATGTTTTCCAAGTGATGCACTAGATTATTGACCGCGTCGTCGGCGTGCCAAGTGGCGTAGGTGAAACCGATTAAATCCGAAAGACTGTCATCGCGGAAAAAACAATTCATGCCGGTGTTGTCGACCGAATAGTAACCGTACAGCCAGGCTTCTTTCATGCCGTGATCGGCGTGGCCGGCATGCACCAGGCTATTGCGCAACACGCCCTCGCCGCTCGCCGCCCAATTAAATCCCGCCTCGGTTAATATTTTAAGCGACGCGCTGCTCACCGCGCCTTCGGATGGCCAGCAGCCTTTGGGCGCAAAACCAAAATGGCGTTGAAATGTTTCGATCGCTGCGCGCGCGTGCCAACGCGCGCGCGCTTCGCCGCCGGGATATTGCGCCAATTTCGGTAACGGCGCGTCGGGTACAGCGTCGTGCGCGCATTGGAAATCCAGCAACAGCGGCGAAATCGGATGCGCATAAGGCGTGACGGATAACTCTACTTGTCCGCGCTTGGCGAGCGCGGCGTAGCGCGGAATCACGTTCGACAGCAATTCGCCGATCACCGCGAGCAACTCGCGCCGATCGGCTAAGCTGAAACCGGCGGCCTTGGCGATCAAACGTTGCACGCGCGCGTCGTTGCGCTGCACCGTTTCACCGAGCCAAGCCAAGTGATACCAAGTGACCAAGTCGGTGACAAATCCATCGTTGATATATTGCACCGCTTCCGGTTGCGTCATCAGCCACGTGGCTAAATCCACCAAACGATGAAACATCGGGAAACGTTTAATCATGCGCGCTTCGTTGGCGCGCATGCAAGCTAAAATCAGCGCTTGGCGTTGCGCGGACGTGGACGGCAAAGCGATATTCGCCAAAGCCGACAACAGCGCATCGCGAATCGGCGTTTCGTCCGCAAGAAAAGTTTTAACTTGGCGCGTGTAGTCTTCGATTTGTTCGAGCAGCAAGGGCGCGAAGTTGACCACGGCGCGCGCGCCGGGGACTTCCTCGAGATGCGCCGCCATGTCGACGTAATCTTTAATCGCGTGCAGATAAGTCCAAGGTAAATAATATTCGCCGCTGATCAGATCGCGATATTGCGGCTGATGCATGTGCCAGCAAAATACGATTTTGAGACGCGCGTCATCGGGCATGGTGCAACTCTTGGCCGAGCATTTCCGGCGTCACCAAAGTCACGCCGCGCTTGGTC
>JACQBD010000173.1 GCA_016194665.1 Gammaproteobacteria bacterium | reverse complement strand
GGCTGGAAGGTTTTGCTGCGATGCGATTGCTCGTGCTCTTCGAACGAACGCCAGAACGTGACGATCAATGCTTCCTTGTTTTTCAGCGGGCTCGCCACCGCCTGGCCGATGCTCGAACCCTCGTTGGAAATCGAGCCGGTGTTCAGCGCCACGAAACCGCCGACAAAGCCGGTATCCGAATGATAAGTTTTTACGTTTTCGCATAGCATGGCGACCCGTTCTTGCAGATCGTCGACGCTATATTCGGGCTTCAAGATAACCCGGTTGATGGTGACCACGCCATCGGATGAAAAACCATGAATGAGTTCAGCCATTGTTTGCCTCCAATATCGAATTCAAAAAACCCGTGTTCCGTCGTGGGTCACAGGTCAGCTTAATAAAGTGGCAATATCCTTTGTGCCAATACCTTACCGATTTAGTCAACTAATGAGGGTATAAGGTTCCTAATTCAAGAAGGAGCAAGAATTGGACCAAAAATAAGAAAACGAGCTGAAAAGCGCGGGATATCTAATCGTCGATAGAACGCGAGGTAAGGCTAAGTTGCAGAATCCGCTGAATAAACTCTTCGTAGCTTAAGCCGGATTTGATGGCCGAAAGGGTGCAATCCTCATCCGAAGCAATGCCGGGATTGGGATTGGCTTCGAGCACGTAGATTTGCCCCTCCGGCGTCAGGCGCAAATCGATGCGCCCATAGCCGTTCATGTCGAGCAGGTGATAAACGCGTTTACATAAATGACTAATCTTTTCCGCCATGCCGTTGGGTAGGTTGCGCGCGAACTGATATTCAATGCCCCAACGCTCGCGATATTTGTCGTCCCATTTCACTTTATAAGTGGCCATGCGTGGCATGCCGGGCTCGACGCTGCCGAACGCTAGTTCACGTATGGGCAGTACCTCCAGTTTATTGTTGCCCAAGATCGTTACATACAATTCACGACCGTCGATGTATTCCTCGGCAATCGCGTCGCCTTGTAATTTTTCGTGAATCAGCGCGACGCGTTCGCGCAGCTGCGTTTCATTTTCGACATACGAAGCTTGGGCGATGCCGACCGAGCCTTCTTCCATTAAGGATTTCACGATCAAGGGAAATTTAAATTTGCGCAAGCGGCCGATTTTTTTGGCGTGCGGAAAAACCGTGAAGTGCGGCGTGCTGATACGATGGAAAGTCAGAATCATTTTGGTGAGCGCTTTGTCGCGCGCCAATAAAAGACCGCGCGGGCTGCAACCGGTGTAAGGCAAGCGCAGCATTTCGAAGAAACTCACCACGTAATAATCCAGCGCGCTGTTGCCGGCGAAATCTTCCAGCAGATTAAACGCAATGTGCGGTTTCCAGTCCTCGACGGTTTTACGAATCGGCGCCAGATCGTCATAGACACCGACCACTTGCACTTCGTGGCCCAGATTCAGCAGCGCGGTCTTGACGTCGAACTCGGTGCGATATTTTGCTATGCGCGGATCGTTGCGATCGCGCAGGTCGTCGGGCGGCACCAGCGAGTAATGCACCAGCAGCATGATGCGGCGTTTATTCATATGGCCAAACGCGAGGTGCCGCTGCGCAGCGAGCCCATGTAGAGCATGACCAGCGAAGCGATCAGCGCGATTTTGGTTTGCTCGCGGTCGTGTGCGGCGTGCAAGTTCATTTCCTCGCAATGCCGAATCATGTCTTCAATGGTGAGGTGAATCCGGTAACGCGATTCCGAAGTCCAGCGCGCCACGGTATTAATCGCTTCGCGCCGCAAGCGCCGGATAAAGTGCGCCGCGGTTTCATTCTTATTGCCGCCGGCCGCGGGAAAAATTTGCCGCAGTTGTTGTTCGTGGAAGCGCGGCAGATCTAACTGCAAGCGTGTTTGTTTTTCCGCGTAGTATTCGCGCAGCGTAATGCGCAGCGTGCTGATCGAGTCCACTTGTTTTTTACTGCGCACCGGCGGGGTGGTGCCGGCGATTTCTTTCATTAGCTCATCGACGTAATTTAATTTCTTGATCGCCGGCCAGTCGCGGTAATTTTCGCGCCAGCGTGAGTTCGGATCCAACCACACGGAAAAAGTTTCGGCCCAATCTTCCGCCGGATGGCTTTGCGCATACCAATGATCGAGATGCAGCACGTAGTTACGACTGTAAGGCCGCGGCAAATAACTTTCAGGATAAGCTTTGCTGGCGCGCCCGAAACGCCGGCGCCAACTTTGTTTAAGATGCAAACGGTAAGCGTTGGCGAGCGCGTGCGCGGTTTCGTGGCGTAACAGTTTGGCGCGCGCTTCGGTGCTATTGCCGTCGATTTCGAGCATGTGCGCTTTTTCCAAACGCATCAGCCGCGGATGCACCAAATAAAATGGAATCGCAAATCCGGGAACACCGTCGGGACAAAACCAGCAATCCGAAAGCCAACCGTGCGGTCGGAAATTCAGCCCGCGGCTTTCAAGTTCGCGATACAAGCCTTCCATTTCCTTGAGCAGCTTGCTGCCGTTCAACGTCAACCCGAAATCGCACAGCGGCGTATCGAGCAAACGTTCATTCGACCAGCGCGTCCACGATATAGGCGGAAGCCGCCGGCTGGAATTTTTTTTGCGCGGGCGCTTTTTTGGTTTTCGCGAAGGGATGTGACTCTCCTTTATTTATTTTTTAATTACTTTTGATTGTTTGCCGGTGAGCATTGCCCACCCTACCTATTCTAGTAGACAGGCGTGACACGATACCCGGCTTTCTCCAGCAGATTCAACAGCCCGGTGTCGCCAGGCAAATGCGCCGCGCCCACGGCGATGAAAGCGTTGCCTTGTTTAAGCAAGGATGTCATGCGTGTCAGCATGCGGGTATTGCGTGTGACCAACAACCGATCCATGATTTTTTGGTACAGGCGATCGTCGCCGGGTTCGTGTTTTTCGGTGATTTCACCCAATCTTTTCAGATCGCGCGCCAGATAAGCCTGGATGAGCTCTTCGATAGCTTGATCGAAATCTTTATAACTGCGTAGCGTTTCTTGCAGCAGCAAAGTTTGCTCTTCCAGCGGCAGCTCGTTGAAAACCGCTATCTGCTCGGAAATGGTCTCAAGGCCGGTGATCGGTTTATTCTGTTGCGTCGCCAAGTTTTCCAAAACCAGGTCGAAAAAAAGACCGGTCTTGGGTGGCGGCATCGATAACATCATTATGACCGCCCAAGGTTTTTGTTTTTCCACACCCGCGGTTGGTAGGCCATGCTTGGCCAAGATTTGTAGCACCTCATCGTAAAGCGCTTTGCCGATAACTTGTTGCAAGGTTTTGCCATCGTTAAAGTACATGGCTTCGGCCATTTGTACTAAAGCATCTCCGTCGATGAGCGCTTCCATGGCAAAAAGATTCGAGTTGTCCAAGGCTTTGGCGACCGGTTCCGGCAGTGCGATGACGCGTGTGTCGTCGGTATGAATAGTGCCGAAAAGGAAACTCGGTTTAATATTGGAGGTCTCAATTTTCCAGAGCAGTCCTTTTGTGAATTTGGGTGCGGTAACGGACTTAAGCGCAGCGTTGGCGTTATTCGCCGCCAACGCGACGTCGCCGCCAAACGCTAAAGCGCAAAAGCCGATAAGAAAATATTTAAGATAGGGAAACATGCCAGTTCTAGACTGACGACAGGCTGGCCGCAAAAAATATGCGCTGAGCATAGATGGTGTCAGGAAGGACGCCCGAATACCATGAGCACAAGAATATAATAGGAATGCGAATGCGCCAAATTTCTTTTCTCGCCGTTATCGCGTCGTTTTTAATAAGTATCGCTGCCCATGCCGAGGAAGCGCCGCGTTGGGAACTCGGTCTGGGTGTCGCGGCGCTGAGCATCGCCGATTACCGTGGCTCGACGCAGCGGCGCCAATATCTGTTACCACTCCCGTATATTCAATATCGCGGAGAGATTTTCAAAATCGATCGCACCGGTGCGCATGGCGATGTGTTCAGCTCCGACAGGGTGAAGCTCGATATCAGCGTCAACGCCGGGCCACCCGCGAAAAGCGGCAACAACGATGCGCGTGTCGACATGCCGAATCTCGATCCTACCGTGGAAGCGGGGCCGTCGCTGCAAATTTTTTTAGCGCGCGATCCGGTGCAAGATCGTCATTGGTCTTTGCGGTTACCGTTGCGCGCAGCGGCGGCCACTAATCTATCTCATGTTCAACGCATCGGCTGGATATTTTCGCCGAGTCTGAATTACGATACGCTCAAAAGCGCTGCGCAATGGGATGTCGGCGTTGCCGTCGGCCCGCTCTACGCCACCGAGGATTATCACGATTACTATTATGAAGTGGCGCCGGCCTTCGCCACCGCCGCGCGCCCGGCTTACAACGCGCGCGCCGGTTACAGCGGCAGCCGCCTGACGCTGACAGCGGGACGGCGGTTCCCCAAATATTGGGTCGGCGCTTTCGCGCGCTATGATAATTTGCGTGGCGCCGTGTTCGAAGACAGTCCTTTAGTGAAAAAGAAAGATTCCTTCATGGCGGGTATCGGCATCGCTTGGATACTGACAAAATCTCGCTCTCAACCCTAGCCGCTATCTAAAATTCCCTTGCCCTGCGGGAGCGGGTTAGCGGCTTGTTAAAAAATACTTTGTCACCCCGGCGAAAGCCGGGGTCCAGATTATTAAAATCGGGGGAACTCATAATATCCTGGATTCCGGCTTGCGCCGGAATGACGGGCGTGAATTTTTTTCGGACTTTTTTAGCAAACTGTTACAGCTTGTCCCCGCGAAATCGGGGAATGAGGGGAAGTAAACATGAATTAATATTTCTGCATATTCTTTGCGAAGAAAAATGTTCAATTTTTAAAGGACTCTCTCTATTTTCATCGGAGGCAGGCTCTAGCTCTCTCCCGGCGGAAGGGGTTATCTTGAGTCTTTCTAGTTGTTCCCACTGTTGGTTTGCCGGTAACATGCGGGCATGTCAGGCAATACCATCGGCAAACTGTTCACCGTCACCACCGCGGGCGAATCCCACGGCGCGGCCTATGTCGCCATCGTCGATGGCTGCCCGCCGGGCATGGCGCTTTCCGAGGCCGATTTACAACCGGACTTGGACCGGCGCAAACCCGGCCAATCGCGACACACGACGCAACGACGCGAGTCGGACGAAGTAAAAATTCTCTCCGGCGTGTTCGAAGGCAAAACCACCGGCACGCCCATCGGCCTGTTGATCCAAAACACCGACCAACGCCCGCAGGATTATTCCAAAATCCTCAATCGATTCCGCCCCGGCCACGCCGATTACACCTATCAGCAAAAATACGGCGTACGCGATTACCGCGGCGGCGGACGTTCATCGGCGCGCGAAACATCGATGCGCGTGGCCGCTGGCGCCATCGCCAAAAAATATTTGCACGAACGTTACGGCGTCAACATCCGCGGTTATCTGGCGCAGCTCGGACCGATCAAGCTCGAACTCAAAGATTGGAACGAAGTCGAGCGCAACGATTTTTTCTGCCCCGATGCATCCAAGGTGATCGAGCTGGAAAATTACATGGATGCCTTACGCAAAGAGGGCAACTCCATCGGCGCACGCATTAATGTCATCGCCGAGCATATGCCCGTGGGCCTGGGCGAACCGGTGTTCGACCGCCTCGACGCCGACATCGCCTACGCCATGATGAGCATCAACGCCGTCAAAGGCGTCGAGATCGGCGCCGGTTTTCACGCCATCGAACAAAAAGGCACCGAACACCGCGACGAAATCACCCCGCAAGGTTTTCTCTCCAACAACGCCGGCGGCATCCTCGGCGGTATTTCCACCGGCCAAGATATTGTCGTCAGCATGGTGCTGAAGCCAACCTCCAGCATCCGTTTACCCGGACGCAGCATCAACATCGAAGGCCAAGCCGTGGAAGTCGCCACCACTGGACGTCATGATCCTTGTGTTGGCATTCGCGCTACGCCTATTGCTGAAGCGATGTTGGCAATTGTATTGATGGATCATGCATTGCGGCATCGGGCGCAGAATCTTGATGTGAAAAGTTCTACGCCGGTGGTGCCGGGTAGCGTCTGAAAATTTTATGCGCCTCAGTTCTAGCAACAAGAAGGCACAATTCGCAGCCACAAGAAAATGAAGCGAAGAACAGGAAGTCCCGGTACGCTGGCTTACTATAACGCGCTCAAGCATATTTTTGAGCTCGAATCCGGAATCTTGACTGCAACACTTCCTCACGCAGGCGAACGAGGTCGTAATGACGAAGAACGCTTCCGTGCTTTTCTTTCTAAAGTATTGCCGCGTCGCTTTAGCATTGGTACCGGTTTTCTCGTATGCTCAAACCCAGCGGCACCTCCTAGTCGCCAAATGGACACGGTTATTTACGACGAGATTCACAACTCCCCATTACATCGCGAACTGGCCGCATACGTTTTTCCAATTGAAATGATTTATGGGACTGTGGAGGTAAAAGGATTGCTAACGCCGAACGATCTGGTTCCGATTTTACAGAGCATTGCGCGTATTCGTCATTTAGCCAAGGAAAAGTTCTATGTTGTTTACGGAGAAAAGGCAGTAGCAGAGGACAAACCCGACCAAGCAGTCGTCGAGCAAATCGAAGTGATGCATAAGCTCGCGCCCAGGGCTTTTCTTTTTGCTTACGATGCCACCTGGAAAAGACATAGTAGTTTCGTTAGCGCCTTGAAGAAAGCGCTTGTGAAAGTTCCAGAGGCCCATGTTCATGGGGTAGTTGTATTGGCGAAGGAATGGTTTGCATATCAGATTGCATATGCGGAAAATGGCCCAACGCTGAAGCACTACACTGACAATGGCTTACTGCGTTTTGTAAAACATATGATTCACAGTCTTGCTAGTGTACCGATGCAGCAGATGTCGATTGACCGCTACCTTAATATTGAAGCATCCTCTGATACTCCACTGCATCCAGCGTCGCGGAAGCCGCGCGGCTAGGGAGGGAGAGCTGCCGCATATCCACGTGCAGCGCGAGCGGTTTCTTGCTAAGTTTTGGTTGAATCCGGTTGCGTTGGCGGGCTCAAAAAGGTTCGCGTCGCATGAGTTGCGAACGATACAGAAGCATGTCGAAGACAACAGGAACGTATTTCTGGAGGCTTGGAATGAGCACATTACCAATTGAAATACATCCCTTGGCGCAGAATGTCGAGGTCACGGACGACGACCTGGTTGTGTCATTGGTGGACGGGCGAAAAGTGATTGTCCCGCTGGTATGGTTTCCCCGTTTGGCGAGTGCCACGAAAAAGCAATTAAATAACTATGAGCTTTTGGGCGACGGTGAAGGCATCCATTGGCCGGAGATCGATGAAGACTTAAGCGTGGCCGGATTGTTGCGCGGCAGTCATTAGTAGTCATTGCAAGCGACGCTGAAAATCAGCACGGATTAAAAGCAAATTCAAATTCAAATGTAGGGTGGGTGGAGCGAAGCGATACCCACCGAACAATATAATTTTGTTGGGTTCGCCGCTTACGCGGCTTAACCCAATCTACATGAGAAGCAATTTTTTTTACCCCTAACCTTTTCATAGAGCCAGGCTATCGCTAATTTCATGCCCTACTGGCGCCTCTCCGGTTTTTATTTTTTCTATTTCGCCACGCTCGGCGTGCTGGTGCCATATTGGGGTTTGTATCTCCAATCCATCGGCTTCACGCCCGTCGATATCGGCAACCTCATCGCGATTTTAATGTTCTCGCGCATCGTCGCGCCGCTGGTGTGGGCTTGGATTGCGGATCATCGTGACAGTCGTATGAGTGTGGTGCGGGTGGCGTCGTTCTTGACGGTGATTGCATTTGCCGGTGCATTTCTCGGCACAACCTTCTGGTGGTTGGCATTAGTAATGTTGCTGTTTAGTTTTTTCTGGCACGCGTCGTTGCCGCTGCTCGAAGTGTTTGTGATGCGGCACACGGCGGCACTACCGGGTGTTTATGGACGTGTGCGTTTGTGGGGATCGATCGGTTTCATCATTGCGGTGACGGCATTGGGTCCGGTCATCGATATGCGCGGGCCTTGGTGGGCGCTGCCGGCCTTACTGACTATGATGTTGGGCATCTGGCTGTTTAGTTTGACGCTGCCCGAGTCGGAGATGAAAGGCACGATTGGACATGCGGGGCCGTTTCGTCAAGCGCTGCTGCGTCCCGAGGTGTTCGCGTTTCTGCTGGCTTGTCTGTTGATGCAGATTAGTCACGGGCCGTACTACACCTTCTATTCCATTTATCTCGAAGGCTACGGCTACTCCAAAACAGTAATCGGTGCGCTTTGGGCGTTTGCGGTGTTGTGTGAGATCGGGATTTTTTTATTGATGCAGCGTTTGCTGCAACATATCGCGTTACGCACGGTGTTGATGGCGAGTTTTTTGCTCGCGGCGTTTCGTTGGTTGCTGATCGGACATTATCCGGAGAATCTTTCCGTACTAATTTTGGCTCAAGTGCTGCATGCGGCGACGTTTGGAAGTTTCCATGCCACGGCGATGCAACTGGTGCATCGTTTTTTCACTGGCAAACATCAGTACCGTGGTCAGGCGATTTACGGCAGTTTCAGTTTTGGTATCGGCGGTGCGGTGGGAAGTTTTTACAGCGGACAGGTGTGGACCGCATTGGGGCCGACGATGACTTTTAACATTGCCGCGGGCAGCGCGACCATGGCGTTTCTCGTGGCTTATTTTTTAATCAGGCCGAAAACTTGAGAAGTTTTTTGGCGGCGGTAAGCCGAGAGCTGAATGATTTCCGCGGTCTGCCGGGGTTTCTGATTCGCGGTCGCCGGTTTATCGAGATTTTTTTCTTCCGTGAAAATTCCATTTAACGCGTTGCCCAAGTCATCGACTAAGCGATAAACATCAACGTCGGTTTTCGCGGAGCGTAATATTTCCTGGCGCACCACGGTGAGAGCCTGAAGAGTTTTTTCTTTGCGCACGATATCGGTCAAACGATGGCAAGAGTTCGATACATACACGGCGCGAATCAAGCGCGTGATCAAGTCGTGATGCAAGGGCGCGCTTTCAAAAATATCTTTGATGTTGGTCGCCGCCGGGTTCACCGGAAACTGGTGATAGCCTAGGTGTTCTTCCAGCTGCGCCAATAATTCTTTAAAGTTCATGTGGCTGTTTCTCGAATGATGTTTATCATCGCCTGACCGGCGTTGGATAAGGTGCGCTTCTCGTGCGTCACGATACCCAGTTCTCTTTGTATTTCCCTCTTTTTAATCTGGACCACTTTTAGCCCTTCGTCAATCATAGTCCGTGGCAAAGCCGTCCACCCGAGGCCGATGGCGGCGAGCATTTTCAATACTTCGAGGTAATTAGTGGACATGCCGACCTGAATTCGTTCACGCAGAGGGCCTAATGCTTTTAAGATAATTTCACGCGTATAAGTTCCGGGGCCGGGCAAAATCGCTGGGTAATCGAGCAACATTTGCGCGGACGGATGCGCTTCTTGTGCCAACGGATGTTCGCGACTGACGACGATATCCAGCGGATCATCCCAAATTTTTTGCATGCGTAATGACGCC
>JACQBD010000172.1 GCA_016194665.1 Gammaproteobacteria bacterium | reverse complement strand
GTCGATGTAAGTGAAACTGCGCCGCTGCGCGCCGCCATCGACCAACTGAATGTCCCTACCGCGCAAAATATTGCCGATGAATTGCGTCAACACGCGCGAGCTGCCTTCCTTCGGTTCCAAGATGTTGTCGAGCTTGGGGCCAATCCAGTTGAACGGACGAAACAAGGTGAACTTCAAACCGTCCTTCATGCCGTACGCGAAGATCACGCGATCGAGCAATTGCTTGGAGCAAGAATATATCCAGCGCTGCTTGTGGATCGGACCGAGCACTAAGCTGGTGTTTTCTTCGTCGAACTCGCTGTCCGTGCTCATGCCATACACTTCGGAAGTCGACGGAAACAGCACGCGCTTTTTGTAACGCACGCATTGGCGCACGATTTCAAGATTGGCTTCAAAGTCGAGCTCGAACACGCGCAATGGATCCAGCACGTACGTCGCCGGCGTGGCGATAGCCACCAGCGGCAGCACCACGTCGCACTTCTTGATGTGATATTCGATCCATTCTTTATTAATGGTGATGTCGCCTTCGACGTAATGGAAACGCTGATTGCCGAGACAGTCGCCGAGCTTGTCCTGGCCCATGTCCATGCCGTACACCTCCCAATCGGTGTCGCGCAAAATGCGCTCGGTGAGACTGTTGCCGATGAAACCGTTGACGCCGAGGATCAAAACTTTAAGGCTCATGCTGACTCCGTTTTATAAAAATAAATCTGTGTGTTTAAACCGGCACCGTGCGCGGTCCGGTTTCACCCATCATCTGATTCAAACTTAGGCCGTGGGCGTCGTTGCTGTGTTCGAGACCGCCCTGCCATTGCCACTTGGTGATTTCGATCGATCCTTGTCCGGCGGCGATGCGCAACGGCGAGGTGCCAACCACTTGTCCGGGCGCACCAATATTTTCCGTTCGCGGCTCGACCCACCAAATAAATAATTGCTTCCCGGCCACGTCGGTAAAAGCACCGGGATACGGATGCGTCAGCGCGCGCACGAAATTAAATATTTGGCGCGCGTCCTGGCGCCAGTCGATGCGTCCGTCTTGCGGCTTGCGTCCGCCGAAATAACTGGCCTGCGCTTCATCTTGCGCGCGGCGCGGGGCGCGGCCTTGCAGAATCGCCTCCAGATTTCGTTGTAATACTTTACTCGCCGCCGCCGTGACTTTGATAAACACATCCTGCGCAGTTTCGCGCGGGCCGATGGCTACGGCCTCTTGGTCGACGATATCGCCGGCGTCGGCGCGCTTGACCATATAGTGCAAAGTCGCGCCGGTTTCGGTTTCGCCGCGCAGCACCGCCCAATTGATCGGCACGCGTCCGCGATATTTCGGCAGCAAAGAACCGTGCATATTAAACGCGCCTAAGAGCGCGATATCCAGGATTTCCTGGCTGATCATCTGCCGATAATAAAATGAAAAGATAATAGCCGGTTTTAGCGCGCGCAGGCGCGCGATCCATTCCGCTGTATTCACCGATGCGGGTGTGTGCACGGGAATGCCGTGGCGCGCGGCCAAGTCCGCCACTGATTTAAACCAAATGTTTTCACCGGGCGTATCTTGATGGGTAAACACCGCGAGCACGCGGCAACCGCGTTGAATCAAGGCATCGAGGCAGGCGTAACCGACGTCGTGATACGCGAATACAACGATACCGGGCTCAGTCATCCAGCGGCTCGTAGATTTCGCGCACGATAAAACGCGGGCGGCGGCGCACTTCTTGATAAATGCGGCCGACGTATTCGCCGATCACGCCCAAGCCCATGATGCCGACGCCGACGAGAAAATAAAGAATCGCAAACAAGGTGAACACGCCTTCGGCTTCCGGGCCGACGATCAAGCGGCGGATAAATAAATAGATCACGAATAGCAAACTGCCGGCGGAAGTGAGGATGCCGAACAGTGTAAACAGCTGCAAGGGCATCATCGAAAAACCGGTCATCAAATCGAAATTAAGCCGGATCAATTTGTACAAACTGTATTTAGACGTGCCGGCGGCGCGTTCCGCGTGCTCGACTTCGACCTCGGCCGGATGCGCGGCAAAACTCGTGGCCAGCGCCGGAATGAAAGTACAGGTCTCGCCGCTGGCGGTAATGTGCTCGACGATATTATGCCGATAAGCGCGCAGCATGCAGCCTTGGTCGCGCATGCGGATGCGCGTGGTGCGTTCGCGAATCACATTCAGCAAGCGCGACGCGTAGCGGCGGAACCAGGAGTCTTGCCGATCCTTGCGATAACCGCCGACCACGTCATGGCCGTTTTCGATCGCCGCCAGCAACTTAGGAATTTCCTCGGGCGGGTTTTGCAAATCGGCGTCCAAGGTGACGATGACTTCGCCGCGCGCGCGTTCGAAGGCGGCCATGATTGCCATGTGCTGGCCGAAGTTGCCGTTGAAATCGATGACGCACACTTGCTTCGGACGCTGGCGGTAAAAATCCTGCAACAATACCAGCGAGTGGTCGCGGCTACCGTCGTTGGTGAATAAAATTTCAAACGGCTTGCCGAGTTTGTCGAGCACCGCGGTCAAACGCGAAAATAAAGCCGGCAGATTTTCTTGCTCGTTGTAAACCGGAATCACGACGCTGACGTAAGGCTTGGTCACGCTATTTCCTCTTGAATAAATCGCTCATGGCAGCGATAACGCGGTCTTGGTCCGTATCGCGCATGTCCGGAAACAGCGGCAAGCTAACGATCCGGTCGGAGATGGCTTCAGCATGCGGGAAATCGCCGCGCTTAAAGCCGTAGTGTTCACGATAATAAGGATACAAATGCACCGCGCGATAATGCAGACCGGTGCCGATGTTGCGCTCTTTCATGCCTTGCATAAAAGCGTCGCGGTCCATGCCGGCGGCTTCAGGATTAATTAGCGGCGCAAACAAATGCCAGGCGTGCCGATGTGCATATTGCGGCGTTCCTTGCATCGTCCATTGCGGCCAACCCGCCAGCAATTTTTGATAGCGCAGCGCTAACTCGGTGCGGCGTTTGATGAACCCATCGAGTGCCGGTAATTGATGCAAACCGAGCGCCGCCTGAATGTCCATCATGTTGTATTTATAACCGGGCGTAATGATCTCGTAATGCTGTGAGCCGGTTTTGCCAAAACGGTTCCAGGCTTCGCGATCCATTCCGTGAAAGCGCAGCAGCGCAATTTTCTCGGCGAGCTTATCGTCGCGCGTGACCACGCAGCCACCTTCGCCGGTGGTGATGTTTTTATTTGGGTGAAAACTAAATATTTGCACATCGCCGAAGCTACCGATGCGTTTGCCTTTATATTCGGTGCCGATGGCGTGCGCCGCGTCTTCGATCACGCGCAGGCCGTGTTGCGCAGCGAGTGCATACAAAGGATCGAGATCGACCGGCAGGCCGGCAAAATGCACCGGCAAAATCGCACGCGTGCGTTTGTTGATTGCCTTGCTCAGCTGGCTCACGTCCAAGTTATAGGTATCCGCTTCGACATCCACCAGCACCGGCTTGCCGCCGGTGAGCACGATGGTGTTGAGCGTGGCGGCAAACGTCATCGGCGTGGTAATCACTTCATCGCCCGGTTTCATTTCCAATGCCGCCAAAGCTAAATGCAGTCCCGCGGTCGCGGATGACAAAGCCAGCGCATGCGGCGCGTTAAAATAACGCTTGAGTTCGTCTTCAAATTTTTTTACGCGCGGGCCGGTGGTGATCCAGCCGGATACCAGGCAAGCCACTACTTCATCGATCGCGGCGCGGCTGATGGAAGGCCGCGAGAAAGGTAAAAATTCGTCGCTCATTAAGACGTTCCTAACTGCGCGTGACTAAATAAACACCGGCAATGATAATCAAAATACCGGTAATGCGGGTGAGCGAAAGATTTTCTTGAAACAAATAATAACCGGCTACGGCGTTGACGATGTAGCCGACGCTTAACAAGGGATAAGCAAAACTCACTTCCACGCGCGACAGCACCAGCAACCACACGCCGACGCTGACGACGTAAGTAAAAATGCCGGCGAGCACGAAGGGATTGGCGGCGACTTGCAAACCCACGGGCACCACGTTGGTCCAGGCGAATTCAAAAAAACCGATGCGGCGCATGCCTTCTTTCAACAGTAATTGCGCGCCTGCATTTAGCATTACGCCCAACATGATTAAGGAAAAATAGTTCACGGCTGGTCGGTCCTGTTGGTCAACAACACATTCGATCCGGTCTGGGCCAGCAGATGCAATTGGCCGCGACCTTGAGCGCGCAGTTTGTCATAGTTGTCGCGGCCGGTCAGCAGGTAAACGCGATGTGAATTCTGCCAGCGCTGCCAGAAAGTCGCTTCGTCGATCAGCCATGCATGCGTATCTTCGACTTCGCTGCCGAAGCGCAGCTCGCCCAACCAATTGACGATAGTAATACGGCGCTCAAGATAGACCGGCAAGTCTTGGTAATATTCCTGATAGGTCATCACTTCATCGCCGGCTTGCAGGCGTGATTTAATCGTCAGCGCCAAGCTCTTCACCGAACGTTTGTCGTCCAGAAAGCTAAAGCCGTGATCGATGACCCGCAGAAAAATCAGCGCGCTGATGGCCATGGCGCCCAGCGTCCAGGCCGGCCGGCGCAGAAAACTCAGGCCGAAAGGAATAATCGCGCAGGCCATCAAGCTGCCTAAAATGAGCCAGGTATAACGACCAAACACCTGACTGTATTCGGCCACGCGCGGACGATCCGGCGCGTTTTCCGGCAGCCAAATTAAAGCCAGCGCCAACATTACAGCCAATGCCAGCAACAGCCAGGTGCCCGCCCGGATCGATCGCGATGAAGCAAGATCGAAATGCAAATTCAAATAACGCGCCGTCAACAACGCCAGCGGCGGAAGAATCGGAACGATATAAGGAATGAGCTTGGAGTCGGAGAGCGAGAAAAAAATAAACGGCAGCACCGCCCACAGAAGTAAAAATAAGGTTTCGCGATTTTCGCCGCAGGCGCGCCAGGAGAGCGGCCAAGCTTTACTGAAGGCTTGCACTAAATACGCCGTCCACGGAAAAAATCCCGCGAGCAACACCGGCACAAAAAACCACGGCGGCTGATAACGATCATGCACCTTGCTTAAGTAGCGCTGAAAATGTTCATGGATAAAATAAAATTGCGCGAACTCAGGGTTGGCGCGCGCCGCCAAAATATGCCACGGCGCGGCCACGAGTAAAAATAAAATTAATCCCGACGGCAGGTAAATCGATTTAAGCAAGCGCCACTCGTTGAGAATCACTATCCACGCGCCGATCACCAGCGCCGGAATGACGATGCCGATGAGTCCTTTGGTTAAAGTGGCGAGCGCCGCCAAAATATAAAACGCCCAAAAATAATTTCGCCGCGCGGCGCCGGGCGCGCGGCGCGTGCCCAGCAGAAACGCGAACAAAGCCAGCGTCAGCAACACCGACACCGTCATGTCGAGCGTGATGGTGCGCCCCAAGATGTAATACAGCGGCGTGGTCGCGAGCACCGCGCAGGCGAGCAGACCGGTGCGCCGGTCGTAAAGTTGGCGGCCGGCGGCATAGGTTGCGAGACAACCGATGATGGCGAATATCGCCGACCATAAACGCATTGACCATTCTTTCAATCCGAAAACTTTTATTGCCCCGGCTTGCAGCCAATAGAACAACACCGGCTTCTCGAAATATTTCACGCCGTTTAAACGCGGCGTGACATAATCGCCCGACTGCACCATCTCGCGCGGAATTTCGACGTAGCGCCCTTCATCCGGATGCCACAAGGCACGCTGACCCAGCGCCCAGCCGAAAAAAATACTGAGCGCCAGCGTCAATAAAAAAATATCGCGCCGCCAAGATTTATTCGGCAGGTTCGCGGACGGGGTATCGCGGGAGGCATCCATGGGGCCGTTTAATCGTGCGTCATTAAAGTGGGCGGATTATTTCAGAAAAACCCTGTCGAACCGAGCGCAGGCTGGAATCCGAAATCATCGAGCGCTATAGTTGACCAAATTCGTCAGGATAAAAAATTGAACCAGATTCTACACACTAATCGGCTCATCCACGAAACCAGCCCGTATTTGCAGCAGCACGCGCACAATCCGGTGGATTGGTATCCGTGGAATAGCGAAGCGTTGGAAAAAGCCCGGCGCGAGAACAAACCGATTTTGTTATCCATCGGCTATTCCGCGTGCCACTGGTGCCACGTGATGGAGCACGAATCCTTCGAGGACGAGGAAGTGGCGCGCGTGATGAATCAATTGTTCGTGTGCATCAAGGTCGATCGCGAAGAACGGCCGGATCTCGACAAGATTTACCAGACCGCGCATCAAGTGCTGGCGCAACGCGCCGGCGGTTGGCCGCTGAATATGTTTCTCACGCCCGAGGATCAAATGCCGTTTTTTGGCGGCACGTATTTTCCTAAAACGCCGAAGTACGGCATGCCGGGTTTTACCGACCTGTTGCAACACGTGGCCGAGGTCTACAGCAAGCGGCGTGACGCTATTCAGGAACAGAACGACTCGCTGCGCAATATTTTTCAACGTCTGCAACCCGATGCGCCGGTCCCCGGCCAGCATCTCGATGCGAGCATTATCGATCAAGCCATCGCCGAGCTGAGCCGCCAATACGACGCGCGTCTCGGCGGTTTTGGACAAGCGCCGAAATTTCCGCATCCGACCTCGCTCGAACTTTGCCTGCATCGCGGAACGCAGCAACCTGAAGCCAGCGCCGAAAACCAGCAAGCCTTGCCTATCGTGCAACATACGCTCACGGCCATGGCGCACGGCGGTTTGTTCGATCAAATCGGCGGCGGCTTTTATCGCTACTCGGTCGATGAGCGCTGGGAGATTCCGCATTTTGAAAAAATGCTTTACGACAACGCGCAGCTGCTCACGCTGTATGCCGACGCTTGGCGCGCCACCGATGTCGCGCTGTTCCGCCGCACCGCCATCGACACCGCGCAATGGACGATGCGCGAGATGCAAGCGCCGCAGGGTGGTTATTATTCGGCGCTCGACGCCGATTCCGAAGGGCATGAAGGAAAATTTTATGTTTGGACAGCGGCGGAAATTCACCAACTGCTGACGCCGCAAGAAGCGGACCTGGTGGAAAAACGTTTTGGTTTGCACGCCGAGCCGAACTTCGAAGGTCAGTGGCATCTCAATGTGCGTACGGATTACGCGACGCTGGCCTTGCGTTGGCAGCGCCCCGAGTCCGAAGTGATCGCGCTACTTGAATCGGCGCGCCAAAAATTACTGAGCGCACGCGAGACGCGTGCGCGTCCCGGCCGTGATGAAAAAATTCTTACCTCGTGGAATGGCCTGATGATTCAGGCCATGGCGCATGCCGGCCGCGTGTTAAACCGAAACGATTTTATCGCCTCGGCCGAACGCGCCTTAGATTTTATTCATAAGCATCTTTGGCGCGATGGCCGTTTGCTGGCCACACACAAAGACGGCAAATCGCATTTGCCTGCGTATTTGGACGATTACGTTTTTCTGATCGCCGGGGCGCTCGAACTATTGCAAGCGCGCTGGCGCCGCGCAGATTTCGATTTTGCCCTGACGCTGGCGGATGCAGTGCTGGAACATTTCGAGGATGAAAATCACGGCGGTTTTTATTTCACCAGCGACGATCATGAAAAATTAGTTTACCGGCCGAAACCGATCGCGGATGAAGCGATACCGGCGGGTAATGGCGTGGCCGCGCTGGTGCTGGCGCGCCTCGGTCACTTATCCGGCAATCTTAACTATTTGCACGCGGCTGAACGGACCTTGGAGGCTTTGCATACTAACATCCGTCAACAACCCGCGACGCACGGCGCCTTGTTGCTGGCGCTGGAAGAGCATTTGCAACCGCCGCAAACCATCGTCTTGCGCGGAGAGCTCACAGCCATGCAACCGTGGCTAACGGAGACGCTACAGTCCTACCATCCGCACAGGCTGGTATTGGCTATCCCCGCGGACGCAAAAAATCTACCCGGCATTTTGGCTGAGCGCCCGGCGCTTGGCGAAGTAACGGCTTATGTGTGCAGCGGTCATGCTTGCCAGGCGCCCATCAAGGATCTGCCAACGTTCCAAAAAAATATCGCCGCACATTCTTAGAAAATAAAAAGGCCGCTGTCACCAGCGGCCTTTGCAACACATCTTCAATTAAAAATTAAAACGTCACCTTACCGTAAGCGGTGGCATACGCCGCATTGTCGCGCAATTTCTTGTAGGTGATTTGCGGATACCAGGTTCCGCTGGTCGAGGGCGTGGTGAAAATAACATCGAAGCGCTGACCGGGAGAAATATCCAAGCTGGTCATGCTTTGCGCCGTGGGCCAGGCACGACCGTCCTGCACGTACACCGTGAAGGATTTTGCCGCGCCGCTGCTATCTTTGATCTGGAACGTGCTGTTAACCGAATGGATGCCGATCAAGCGTAACGCTACTTTCTTGTTCACGGCAGCGGCGAGTGTGACCGCCGGCGCCGAAGTAGTTTTGCCTTCATTACCGCTGATCAAAAAATATTTCGGATTGTAATCGGCGAACACCGTCGAATCGCCAGTGGCTGTGTGATACGCCGGATCCACGGTGCTGAACACGTAGTTCTGTACGTAATCAAACGCCGTGGCCGTATTGCTGGTAATTTGATTCAGGAAATTCCCCGACGCATCCTTTGGCCGAATAATGATGGGTCCGTACATGCCCATCTCCAAATGTTTTACGGTATGCACATGACAGTGATACATGTAGCTGCCGGCCATCGCCGCGGTCGGCGTCCATGTGTACGTATCGCCCATCACCGAGGCGCCGGTATCGGGCACGCCATCTTCGGAAGTCGACACATCGGCGCCATGCAGATGTATCGTGTGGCCGTTATAAGGCGTGGGTTCCATCGGCGCCATCATGACGCTGAGCGTGAGATTCAGCGTGTCGCCCACGCCCACTTCAATCGCCGCCGCCGGCAGCGTCCCGCCGGAACAGGACATGCCGCCGCTGCCAAACACCCAAAAGTTAACGCTGGCGCCATCACTCATGGTTTTATTCATGCTGGCGACACATTTGGTTAGATTAATCGTGGCGGCGTTGGCAACGCTGAAAACTGTCATCGTTATCAACGTCAGTAAGCTGACCACTGCGCTTCTAATTATGCTTGAAGTATTCATAATATTTCTCCGTAACGGATTAGTGCATATGAATCATGGTGACCGTGCCATTGAGGTAAACGCCATTGGCGGTTTCCATCTGCGCGGTGTGCACGTGCATCACGTATTCGCCGAGCTGATTGAGCGGATATAACACGTCCGCCGTTCCCAACGGCGGGATATTGATGACATCCAATTGCTTGTACGGCGAAGTTTGACGCACGCCATTTAGCGTTAACACTTGGATGTGATTGCCATGGAAATGCAGCGAATAAGAAAATTGCCCGCCATTAATAATACGCACCAGCGCGGTTTGGCCGACGCCGCCATCGATGGTGGTCGCGGTATCGTTCATCGCATCGAAGCCGCCCTTACCGTTGAAGATAAAATAGTTGGGCTTATACACTGAGGTACTAACACTGCCGCCACTGCCGGCGACATCGTTCCAACGCGGTTTATCCATATCGCCCACGACCCATAAACGTTGGAAGCTGTAAGCGGGTCCGTTGGTCCACGCCTTGGCGCTGCCATCCGCGGGACCTACCCATAACATGCCGTAGAGTCCCATCTCACGATTGATATTGTTGTTGAGGGTATCGTAATAAAGATAAGTGCCCGCGGTACTCGCGGTAAAACTGTAAACGCGGTTAGCGCCGGGGGCAATGGCGGTAGTATCCGTCGTGACGCCTTGAATTTTAAAATTATGATTTATGTTGTGATTGTTAATCACCGTGATAGTGACGCTATCGCCCTCGTTGGCGGTTAGCGTGGGGCCGGGAAATGTCGGTGTGCCGGCTACTTGCGTATAACCCCAAGCGGATAAAGTAGCGCCGCCATTGCCGTTCACCGTTAACGATCCAGCGGTGATGTAGAGGGTATAAGTTCGCGTCGCGGCTTGCGTCGGTAATGTCAAACATCCTATTAAAGAAATTACAATAAGTCTGATACAGAGCTGCCATTGCATACATGTTCCTCCAGTTTAAGATGAAACAATGATATTTAGGGCTGCCTTGTTTTTTTTAAGGCTTCCGTGCTGTCGACTTAGCAATCAAATTTTAAATATGACTTTACGTAGCGAGCGGCACTTCCCTTGCTCGTACATATTCTTTACTGTGAAATTATTATTTTTTTAAAAACGGTGGGATGACTTTTTGTTTTCAGTCATGACTAGTCAGCATATCGATTCATTTAATTAAGTCAACGTTAACTAAAATGTCTCTATTAGAATTTTCTAATAAACGTTTATTTGCTTGCGATTTAGAACATTCGCAGCAATAAAAAATCATCACGAGATTTACACGGTGTTACATCGACTGCCTGCCGCGCAGCCTGACACTTACATCTTCCTATGCTTCAGTAACGATAAATTGTAAATTTTTTGGAGAGATTAAGAGGCGTGTTTTAGGCTTGTTTTATAGGGTATGGCATGGAATATGCAAAATCCACACATGCGTCCGATATCGACTCAAGAACTGGCGAACGGTAAACGAATGGAATCACTAGTAGGTTCAACGACAACGCTGGAAATAACGTCTATGCCACCGCCCACCGGCGGTGCGATGTCGGCCATGCGACGCTTTCTTAAAGAAGTACGCTTGCTTCATCAACGCGAGAAACGTCGGATTCGAGAAGAAATTTCGCAAGTACCCGGACTGTTGGCGCTGTTGATGAAACCGCGTAACGGTCAGAAATGGACCAAGAACGAATACAAAGAATTGCGCGCGCAGTTGCGCCGGCTTTCACGCTTGAGTATTTATTTGGCGACGGTGGCGCTGCCGGGAACAACCTTGACCCTGCCCTTGATCGCGTGGTGGTTGGATCAACGCCAAAAGAAACGTCATAACGCTTCTAATAACGCCGCTTAAAATTCTCGCTTCAGCGAAAATATTCCAGATAGGCATACAGCACGCCGTAGAACAGCAGCATC
>JACQBD010000176.1 GCA_016194665.1 Gammaproteobacteria bacterium | reverse complement strand
TAAAGTTTTCGGGTCCCCGTAGCGCGCGCCGAGTACCGCAGCCTCGCCGGGAGCTTTTAAGCGAGCCCCTGTTCGAGCCCGAATCGCGTTGTTCGCGATCGGCGAGTTGGCGAGCGCCCGGTGGGGCGAGGAACGCAGGGGACCGGCGTTAGCCGGCGTGGGCTTCGGGGCGTGCTTTCTTTCGGTTACCTTTCTTTGCACGAGCAAAGAAAGGTAACCCAGGGTGCAGGGGCGGAGCCGCCCGCAATTAGCTTTTGAGTATCGCGCGTGAAGCGCGCGATTCTATTTAAAACCTGGATTCCCGCTTTCGCGGGAATGACAACCTTTAGTAGATGTGTTTGTTGCGCCTAACGATTAGATAGCTCACCCCAAAATACAAAACCGCGCCCAATATGCCGCTATAAACACAAAGCTTATACAAATCCGCAACGGAAATAATGCCTAAAAAATGATTGACGGGCGAAAACGGGAAGTAAGGCGCCAAATCTGAATGAATGAGACTGTCCAAAAATACATGACTGTAAGAACCGATAAATCCGCTCAAGATGGCTATCCACCATCGAATATGCACCGCTTGCCGGTCGCGCGCGAGCAGCAGCGCCAGCGCGAACTGCGAGAGGTATTTTCCGGTTACCGCGGAAAATACGGCAATCAGCGTTGCGCCTAAATACGTATGCGTAAAACCGTGTAAGTGACCTTTGCCGGTGAGGCTCACTATCAATGGTTGGATGTCCATGATGATTTGAGTCCAGCCAAAAACCATGAGACTAAAACTACTTTGAAGCACGGCTTTGATGAAAAGTCCTGGCCCCATGTGGAACGGCGTGAACGGCATTAAATTTCCAGCCTGTGTCGGGCGCAATGAGCATAGCGAATTGCGCCGGATGTGATTTTGATTGATCGGTGGATTACGCGCTATGCGCTAACCCACCCTACATGAAGTATTATTTTTGCGGATGCGACAGTTCAGTGATAAACGGAAGTCTCGCGATTCTCGAATTCATTTTCAATATGAAACACCTCGACGCCCGGTACGCGTTTGAAGCCGAGTACCAGCGCGAGTTTGTGGATCAAGGTTTTCCAATTGATCGAGCGCACGCGGCGGCGCAGGACTTCGTTCAATTCGAGGGTTAATTTTTCGTGATTGCGATCCAATTCCGGCAGCTTGTGAAAAAAACGTAAGGCGAAATAGCTGTAACCCGCGGGTAACAGCTTGATGATAATGGACGGCTCGCCGAGGGTCAGCCACATGATAACGAAACTTACGGCGGCGAGAATAAAGAACAAGCCATAGCGAATCGATTTCAAATGTTGCATGCGGTTGGCTTCCATGGCTTCGCGCAAGCGTATTTCGGCGTTGCGCGAGTCGATGCTGTGCACGTAATGAATGTCGCGCAGCATGCTTAAGATGTTCAGCATGCGTTCGCTGTGGCGCTGGCTGTCGATGAAGGAGTCGATCGCGGCTTGTAGGCTGTCGCGGAATTGGCGGTAATCGGGCGTGAGCGGCGGTTCTTTGTATTGATCGACGGTATGATTGATGAGGTAGCGCAACTCAAGCACGTGCGCCACTTGCATCGGGAAACGCAGGCTGATCACCTTGGTGTAAAACGCATGAAAATTAGCCGGCGTCAGACTGAGACCGGAAAAATCGTGCGCAACGTCGCGCGCTTGCGCCAAGTCTATTCCCTGCGTACTCATTTTTTCCATAAGCGATAATTGAATCGAAGCAATTTGAGTTTAGCTGTGCCCGGCAAGGGTGCCAGGCGGAATAGCCGGTAGGATAACGAACTAAAGCTTTCTTTTCCAGGTATAAGCCTAGGTTTAGTGCGGTCTTAGCTCAGGTCTTGCCGAGCATATTACGCAAGTTGGCGAGATGAGTTTCGGCGCGCCCGAGCATGGCTTCGGGGTCGGCGTCGCGTTCCGGTTCTTCCCATTGCAAGTCGGCGCTCGGCAATTCTTTTAAAAATCGGCTGGGCTCGCTGGCGATAATTTCGCCGCCGCGTTTGCGCCGATCGACGAAAGAAAATGTCAGGGTTTTTTGCGCGCGCGTCATGCCGACATAAGCCAGGCGGCGTTCTTCTTCGATGCCTTGATCCGATTGGCTTTGATGATGCGGCAGCAGGCCTTCCTCCATGCCAACGATAAAAACGTGCGGAAACTCCAGGCCTTTGGCGGCGTGCAGGGTCATGAGCGACACTTGGTCGCCGCTGTTGTCGTCGCTGCTTTTGTCCAGAATTCCGGCGAGCGTTAAACGCGCCACCATGTCGTGCATGGATTTTTCTTCTTCCTGGCGCGCCAGGCGTTGAATCCAGCCCACCAGCTCGAGCACGTTTTCCATGCGGCGTTGCGCGATTTTTTGGTCGTTGCAGGTGTCCTTGAGCCAATCTTCGTAATGCAAATCGGCGAGCATGTCGCACAAAAGTTTCGCCGGCTTTTCGGTGGCGGCTTTATCGATCATGTCCGTCAGCCAATGCGTGAATGCGCGCAGCATGGCCACTTGGCGCGCGGCCAAGCGTTTCTCGATGCCGCTATCGAGCGAGGCTTGCAGCAGACTCATGCCCAGCTCACCGGCGTGCGCACTCAATTGTTCCAGCGTGGCTGCGCCGATTTCGCGCCGTGGTGTATTGATAACGCGTAAAAACGCGTTGTCGTCACCCGGGTTGCACAGCAGCCGCAGATAAGCCATCACGTCTTTGATTTCGGTTTTATCGAAGAACGAAGTGCCACCGCTTAGAAAATAGGGAATGCGCCGTTCGCGCAACACGCGTTCGAGCATGCGCGATTGATGATTCTCGCGGAACAAAATAGCGTAGTCGCGAAAATCCGTCGTGTTTTTAAATTTGTGGTACAACAATTCCGCGACAATGCGCTCGGCTTCGTGTTCCTCGCCGCGCGCTTTAAGCACGCGCAAGGGTTCGCCGTAATCGCGCTCGCACCACAGGGATTTTTCGTAGATATGCGGGTTGTGTGCGATCAACGCATTTGCCGCCTTGAGAATGCGCGCGCTCGATCGATAATTTTGTTCCAGCTTGATGACTTTCAGCGCCGGATAATCTTGCTGCAGGTGTTTTAAATTTTCCGGATGCGCACCGCGCCAAGCGTAGATCGATTGATCGTCGTCGCCGACGATGGTAAAGGCGGCGCGCGTGCCGGCGAGCAATTTAATCAGTTCGTATTGGCACAGATTGGTGTCTTGGTACTCGTCGACCAGCAAATAACGCGTGCGCTGTTGCCAGGCGTTCAATATCGCGGCGTTGGTTTGGAACAAGCGCACCGGTTTGAGAATCAAATCGTCCAAATCCATGGCGTTGTAAGCCTGCATGTGTCGTTCGTATTCGCCGTAAACGCGCGCGGCGATGTCCTGTGTGCTATTGCCTGCGGCGGACAGCGGTGCATCGGCCGGCGCGATCAAATTATTTTTCCACAGCGATATTTGCTGGCGCACCGCCTCGGCCGGGTTGTTCTTGCCGGAGAACTGGCCGCGCAATAATTTGGCGATCAGCGATTGACTGTCTTCGCCGTCATAAATTGAAAACCCTTGGCGATAACCGATGTCCGCCAGATGATCGCGCAGAATTTTCAGGCCTAAAGTGTGAAACGTGGAGATTAATAAATCCTTGCTGTGATCTTTATGCAGCAAGTCGCCGACGCGCGATTTCATTTCGCGCGCGGCTTTGTTCGTGAAGGTGACGGCGATGATGCTGCGCGGTTCGATGCCGTAATCGCGGATAAGCCAGGCGATTTTGCGGGTGATGACGGAAGTCTTGCCGCTACCCGCGCCGGCCAACACCAGCAACGGGCCATTGATGTATTGTACAGCCGCTTTTTGTTGCGGATTCAGTTCAGGTAATCCTGGGAAAAACAAAATATCATAACTGGGCGGGCATTTTAAACCGATTAGCGGCTAAAGGGAAAGTTGTTTTAAAAATAAATTATCGAACCCAGTTTGATTGTCCGAACGTGTGCGCATTTTTATTTCAGCGTTAGCGACAGTGAGCGCAAGCCGGGATTTCTTTAAAGCTGCTTTTTAGCCGAAGATTTTGACTCATTCGGGAAATCATGTTGTCATGCTTGGCCGTGCCAACCGATACCGCCCAGCGCATCATTTATATTCCCGGCAAGAATCCCAAGCCGCTCGCGGAGCAGCATCGGCGCGAGCTTTGGCGCAGCTTGCTGGCCGGCGTCGGCCACGCCGATCCGATTGTTCAGCAGGAAATTGCCAAAACGCCCGATGTTTTTAGCCTGATCGCCTGGAATATAATTTATTATCAGAGTTATCGGTCATTCGATGAAGATCTGCCATGGATCGATGCGTTGCTCAAGCGAACCGGCGCCACCCCGGAGGAAATCCGCGAGGCCTTATCGTTTCGCCGGCGTACGGCGCGCTTTATGTACAGCTTGGCGGACTTATTCAATTTTTTGATTCCGTTGTTGCCGGACCAAGCGGTAAAACACACGATACAAGAGACCACGCGTTATTTTGCAAATGCCGGCGGCATCGGCGCGCAGGTGCGTGAGCTGCTGAAAGCGCCGCTGCGCGAAATGCTGGCGCAAAACAAGCGCGTGCTGATTATCGGGCATAGCTTGGGCTCGGTGATCGCCTACGATGCGCTGTGGGAGCTGACCCACATCGAAAAAAATCCCGGCCGCGTCGATTTATTTCTGACGCTCGGCAGTCCGCTGGGCATGCGTTACACCCAACAGCGCTTGTTGGGCGCGCACACCAAAGGCAAGCGGCGTTACCCGCATAATATCCGGCGCTGGGTGAATGTCGCGGCGCAAGGCGACCTAACGGCGCTGGATCCGATTTTATGCGATGATTTTAGAGCCATGCAGAAACTAGGATTGGTCGAATCGATTACCGATGTTAATCGCGGTATCTTTAATTATTTTCGCAACGACCGCGGATTGAACGTGCACCGGTCCTACGGTTATCTGGTTAATCCGCGCGTGGGCGAAATCATCGCCCAGTGGTGGAATCAAAAAGAAGCGGCTTAGGGAATCCTTGACTAAATGCTTATTCACCGCAAAGACGCCAAGGACGCAAAGAAAAATACGGGTTTTTATCGAGAAAACCCTTTGCGCTCTTTGCGCCTTTGCGGTGAGATTTCTAGTTTTGGGAATTACTCAGACCTTAGCTAAATGAGAAATTGTAGCGCCAAGGGAAGCATTCTGTTATTGCTCGCGTGCTGCTGGTTCAGTGCGGCTGTATGCGCGGCGACGGCGGATACCATACCCGAGCCCATCGCCGCGGCGCTGAAGCGCGAGCATATGCCCACGCGCGGTTTGAGTTTGTACGTGCATGAAATCGGCAAACCCGAACCGCTGCTGAGCGTGGCCGCGGATGCGCCGCGGCATCCGGCGTCGACGATTAAATTGCTCACCACCCTCGTAGCGCTGGAAGATTTAAGTCCGGCGCATCGCTGGAAAACCGAAGTTTATACCAGCGCGCCGATTCTTTTCGGCCGTCTCGACGGCGATCTTTATCTTAAAGGCTATGGCGATCCCTATCTGGTGGCGGAAAATTTCTGGCTGATGCTGCGCGCCTTGCGCGCGCAAGGGCTGGAGCACATCCACGGCGACTTGGTGCTCGATCAAAGTTATTTTGCCGGCGAGTCCGATGACGCCGCGGAATTCGATAACCAGCCGTTACGCGCCTATAACGTGTTGCCGAATGCGCTGTTAGTCAATTTTCAAGCGGTCAATTTTCATTTTATTCCGCAGCCGCAAAACAAACGCGTGCATATCGTCGTCGATCCCTTGCCGGTGAATCTGCAAGTCGAAAATAAAATAACCCTGACGGACAATCCCTGCCGCGGCTGGGCGCATGCGCTGGGAATGAAGCTGTTGCAGCAGCAAGGCCAGACGAAAGTTATTTTCAGCGGAACCTACGATACCGATTGCGGCGACAATGAACTGTTTCGCGTGGTGTCGCCGCCGGCGCCGTTTATTCTGGGCATGTTCCGCACCTTGTGGACCGAACTCGGCGGGCGTTTCGAGGGCGGCGTGCGCGAACAAACTACACCGGCCGCGGCCAATCTTTTTTATACCGCTTCCTCGCCGCCACTGGCGGATATCATTCGCTCCATTAATAAGTACAGCAATAACGTGATGGCGCGGCAGTTGTTGTTGACGCTCGGCGCCGCACACAGCGGAGCGCCGGCGACGACCGCCAAAGGCATTCAGGTGGTGCGCCAATGGTTAACGCAGCGCGCTCTGGATTTTCCGGAATTGGCGCTGGAAAATGGCGCCGGGCTGTCGCGCGCGGAAACGATTTCGGCGCGGCATTTGGGGCAAATATTGTTAGCCGGTTGGCGCAGTCCGTACATGCCGGAGTTTGTTTCATCGTTGCCGATTTCGGCCATGGACGGCACGCTGCGTAAACGTTTTAACAGCACTGAATTGCCGGGACAATTGCACATGAAGACCGGCAGTTTGCGCGACGTGCGCAGTGTCGCCGGCTATGTGCAAGACCGGCAGGGACGGCGCATGGTGGTGGTGTGCTTGCACAATCATGCGCGCGCCGACACAGCCGCGGGCGAGGCCGTGCAAGACGCGATACTCGAATGGGTGTACGCGCGCCCCTGAGATGTTAGGCTGGACAGCCTGTGCGGTTTATGATTAATCCTTATATTTTCGGCTGACGAGGCGGATGCAGAACATGGGCAATAAATACGTCAACGCAACAATTTCCGAAGCGCAAAGCGACACCAGCTTGCCGGTCTTGGACGGCACGCTCGGCCCCAGCGCCGTGGACATTCAAACCCTGTATGCGCGCTACGGACTGCTCGCCTACGATCCCGGTTTCCGCTCCACCGCCGCGTGCAAAAGCGCGATCACCTTCGTCGACGGCGACAAAGGCATCTTGCTGTATCGCGGCTATCCGATCGAAGAATTGGCGCAACATTCCAGCTTCGTCGAAGTCGCGTATCTATTGATGCACGGCGAATTGGCCAGCGCCGCGCAGCTCAAGGAATTCAAAGAAATGCTCAATCAGCATAATCTGTTGCACGAACAGATTATGACTTTTTTCCGCGGCTTCCGGCGCGACGCGCATCCCATGGCGGTGATGGTGGGCGTGGTCGGCGCGCTGTCGGCGTTCTATCATGACGTCATGGACATTCGCGACGCCGCCAATCGCAATCTCGCCGCGGTGCGTTTGATCGGCAAGATGCCGATGATCGCCGCCGCCAGTTACACCTACTCGGTCGGCCGCCCGCAACGTTACCCCGATAATCGCCTCGATCATGCGTCCAACTTTTTACAAATGATGTTCGGCGTGCCCAACCAAGAATACGTGGTGGACCCGGTGTTGGCGCGCGCCTTGGATGTAATTTTTATTTTGCATGCGGATCACGAGCAGAATGCCTCGACGTCGACGGTGCGGCTCGCAGCCTCGAGCGGTGCCAATCCCTTTGCCTGCATCGCCGCCGGCATCGCCAGCCTCTGGGGTCCGGCACACGGCGGCGCTAACGAAGCCGTGCTCAAGATGTTGATGGAGATCGGCTCGGTGGCCAACATTCCCAAAGCCATCGCCCGTGCCAAAGACAAGAACGATTCCTTCCGGCTCATGGGTTTCGGCCACCGCATTTACAAAAACTTCGACCCGCGCTCGCGCGTGATTCAGGAGCAGGCGAAAAAAGTGTTGGCGCAT
>JACQBD010000182.1 GCA_016194665.1 Gammaproteobacteria bacterium | reverse complement strand
TATTTCGACGGCCGGATTTTAACCATGGACGCCGAACCGACGCCGTTTCTCACGCAAGAAAAGAAATACGTGTTGGTGGACTCCTTCGTTAAATGGCGTCTGCACGATCCGTTAAAATATTATTTAACCGTCGGCGGCACCGAAGCCGGCGCGCGTCAACGGCTTGAGCAAATGATCAACAGCGGTCTGCGCGACGAAGTGAACAAGCGCACGGTGCAAAGCGTTGTCTCCACCGATCGCGCCAAGATCATGGAGCTGGTGACCAAGGCCGCGGATAGCGAAGCGCGCAAACTGGGTATCGAAGTCGTGGACGTGCGTTTGCAGCGCGTGGATTTACCGGAAGCGGTGAGCCAGTCGGTGTTCCAGCGCATGAAAGCGGAACGCTCGCGCATCGCTAATGAACTGCGCGCGCAAGGCGCCGAAGCCGCGGAAAAAATTCGCGCCGATTCCGAACGCCAGCGCGAAGTGATGCTGGCCGAAGCCTACAGCAAAGGCGAACGCCTGCGCGGCGAAGGCGACGCCAAAGCCGCGGCCCTATACGCCGGCGCTTACGGGCGCGCGCCGGAATTCTTTTCGCTGTATCGCAGTCTCGGCGCCTATAAAGAAAGCTTCAGAAAAAAAGAAGACATCATGATCGTCGATCCGAGCTCGGATTTCTTTCGATACATGAAGAAATCCAGCCGTTAGAGCTTCCGCGAGCATGGCTATGCTGCATCATTTAGGGCTGGCGATAGCGCTGCTATTGATCATTGAGGGCGTGTTCCCGTTTTTAAGCCCGGATGGCGTACGCAAAGCCTTGGCCGCGATTCATCAGCTCAACGACATGCAGCTGCGCTTCGCCGGATTGACCTGCATGTTGCTGGGCGTGGTGCTGTTATATATTGTGAATCGTTAAGGATAACTTTGAATATTCGATGTAGGGCGCGTCCCACGCGCCATTCAATTACTGATCGGTGCGCGGGGCGCACCCTGCATTAAAGATTTTATATTTAGATAAACCATCATGCCCACCAAAGATCGCTGGCTGTTGCCCGAAGGGGTAGAAGAACTCTTGCCCGCCGAAGCGCGGCGCGCGGAGCATCTGCGCCGGCGTTTGCTCGATCTGTTTGCCAGCTGGGGTTATGAGTTAGTGATGCCGCCGTTGATTGAGTATCTCGATTCGTTGTTAACCGGCGCAGGCCAAGATTTAGACATCCAAACTTTCAAACTCACCGATCATTTGACCGGACGGTTGATGGGCATTCGTCCCGACATGACGCCGCAAGCCGCGCGTATCGACGCGCATTATCTCAAGCGCAATGCGCCGGTGCGTTTGTGCTATATGGGTTCGGTGCTGCACACGCGTGCCGATGAGTTCGGCGGTTCGCGCGAACCGCTGCAGATGGGCGCGGAACTTTTTGGCCACACCGGCGCCGATGCCGATGCCGAAATCTTAGGTCTCATGATCGAGACGCTGAAGCTGGCGGATATTGCGGAGGCGCATATCGATCTCGGGCACGTCGGCATATTCCGCGGTTTAGCCGAACAGGCGCAACTCAACCCGGAGCAAGAGAGCGATCTGTTCGAGGCCTTGCAACGCAAGGCGCGTAACGATGTTATGACGCTGTTGGCGAGTAGCCGCGCGCCTGCCGTGACGCAGAAGATGTTGTTGAGTTTGCTCGATCTTAGCGGCGATCATGCGGTGTTAACGCGCGCGCGCGAACAATGCCGCGGCGCGCCGGAAAAAGTCATGCACGCGCTGGATGCGTTGCAGGCTGTCGCCGAGCGCGTGGCGCGGCAACCCGGCGCGCCGACTTTATATTTCGATCTGGCCGAATTATCTGGCTATCGCTATTACACCGGCATCGTGTTCTCGGCTTTTGTGCCGGGACACGGGCGCGCGATCGCGCGCGGCGGACGTTACGATGGCATCGGCCGCGCGTTTGGCCGCGAACGCGCCGCCACCGGCTTCGGCGCCGATCTGCGTCAATGGTTGTCGCTGTCGACCTCCGCCGCTGTGCCCTTGAGCGGTATCCTCGCGCCCGACGGCGACGACGATGCATTGTGGGCGGAAATAATGCGGCTGCGCGCCGAGGGACAACGCGTAGTAAGACGCTTGAGCAACGATAAATCGCCCGCGGCTGAATTTGGTTGCGATCGCGAATTGGTGAAACGCGACGGCAAATGGAAAATTGAAGTTCTTAAATAATTGAGAGCATCGCGCTAAATGAACATCGCACGCTTCCCCCTCTCCCTACGGGAGAGGGCGGGGGTGAGGGGAATCTTAAACTTACTGATAAGATTCCCCTCATCCTATCCTTCTCCCGGAGGGAGAAGGAACTCTATTTTTTGGCGCTACGACGTCCGTCTTCATTTTTGTTAGGCACTCTAATTAATGTAGGGTGGGTTGAGCGTAGCGATACCCGCCGAACAATTTAAAAAATTCATAAGTGAGTCAACATGGCTAAAAACGTTGTCGTAATCGGCACCCAATGGGGCGATGAGGGAAAGGGCAAGATCGTCGATTTATTGACCGATCGCGCGCATGCGGTGGTGCGTTTTCAAGGCGGGCATAACGCCGGCCATACCTTGGTCATCAACGGCAAGAAAACCGTGCTGCATTTAATTCCCTCGGGCGTGTTACGCGATGGCGTGAAGTGTTTGATCGGCAACGGCGTGGTGCTGTCGGTCGCGGCGTTGTTTGAAGAAATCGACGAGCTGACTAAAAACGGCGTGGACGTGATGCCGCGTTTGCACGTGAGCGAATCTTGCCCGCTGATTCTGCCGCACCACGTGGCGCTCGATCACGCGCGCGAAAAAGCCCGCGGCAAAGCCGCCATCGGCACCACCGGCCGCGGCATCGGCCCGGCCTACGAAGACAAAGTCTCGCGCCGCGGTCTGCGCGTCGGCGACTTGATGGATAGCAAAAATTTCGGCGACAAGCTTAAAGGCGTGATGGAGTATCACAACTTCGCGCTAAAAAATTATTTTCACTGCGACACCGTGGACTATCAAAAAACCCTGGACGAGTGCCAGCGCCTGGCGGAAAGATTGCGCCCCTTGGTGGCCGATATCCCCGAGCTGTTGCATCAATACGGACGCGACGGCAAACGCGTCATGTTCGAAGGCGCGCAAGGCGCTTTGCTCGACATCGATCATGGAACCTATCCCTTCGTCACTTCTTCCAATACCTGCTCGGGCGCGGCCGCGACCGGCAGCGGAGTGGGGCCAAGCCGGCTCGATTATGTTTTGGGAATCACCAAGGCCTACACCACGCGCGTCGGCGCGGGCCCGTTTCCCACCGAATTGCACGACAAGGTCGGCGATTTTCTGGGAACGCGCGGCCACGAATTTGGCGCGACCACGGGGCGCAAGCGCCGCTGCGGTTGGTTCGACGCCGTGATCATGCGCCGCTCGAATCAATTGAATGGCGTCACCGGTTTGTGCGTGACCAAGCTCGACGTGCTCGACGGCTTGGACACGATACGCGTTTGCACC
>JACQBD010000170.1 GCA_016194665.1 Gammaproteobacteria bacterium | reverse complement strand
ATGTTGCGCCTGAGTCACATCAGCCTCCTTGATTACATGAAGAGGTAAATGGGGATGGCTTGTTTGAAATTCCAGCGATACTTATTTCTTGGCGGGAGCTTTTTTCTTGGTGGCCTTTTTTGGGGATTTTTTTGCTTTGTTAATTTTTTTGACGGCGGTCTTCTTGGTAGCAGATTTTACTGAACCACTGGCCGGCTTAGTGCTGCGAATACGCTCGATCAATCCGCCTAGATAATTACTGCGGGCTTGTAATTGCTGTATCGCGTTTTTGGCGGCGTCAGGGCCGGTCTCGTCGGGCTTGAGTTGGCGATAAGCCAGTTCAATAATATTTTCGTCGAACATAATGAAACGACCGGCATCGGGACCAGCCATGTGGCAAGCGTGCTCGATTTTCTGCTTGGCGTTGAGATTAATATCAAATAATTGTTTAGCCCGTTCGGGTCCAATCCAGCTGATGATCGTGCGCTGATCGCCGGCCGCGCCGGGCTTATCGAGATAGCCTTGCCAGACCTGAATCGCCGTTTGACAGTCTTTGATGGTGCCTTGCAGATTTTCCAGCACAGCATTGCGTTCAATTTGCCGGTTGGCTTTCCAGCGCAACACCAATTCCACGGCTCGGTCCAGGCTATTCATGCTTAATCTCCGTTTGCATTATGGATAACAGCGGGCTTCCTGCGGGTCTGTATTTATTTTGGTTCAAGGTTTGAGGACTGACAAGCTCGTGGGCCAATAATATTTACCGAGGTTAGGAACCAGGCGGCGGTACCTCTGCGGGTGGGGCCACACGGCGACCGGCAAAACGGATGGTTAATATTCCCGCCAAACACACCAACACCGCACCGATAAACGACAACATGTCCGGCAATTCGTCCCACCACATCCAACCGGCGATAGCGGCGAACACCACGGTGGAATAGCTAAAAGGACCCACCTCTGCCGCCGGGGCGTACGAATAAGCACGCGTAAGCAGTAATTGAGCGAGGCTAGCCACTGCCCCCAGAAGTAACAGCAGGGCCCACAGATTGGGTTCCGGCATTTGCCAACGCCAAAAAAGCGGTATCGCCGAAACAACGGTGCATACGGCACTGAAGTAAAAAACGATGCGTAACGCCGGTTCGCTGTGAGTCAAACGGCGAATGCTGACCATCGCCAGCGCCGCGAACATCCCAGAGGCAACGCCGATTAAAGCCACCGGTGTAAATAGATCGAGACCTGGTTTTAAGATTAACAGGATGCCTATAAAACCGATGCCGATGGCAATCCATAATTTGCGCGCTATTTTTTCATGCAGCCACAGCACCGCTATAAAAGGAACAAACAAAGGCGTGGAATAATTCAGCAGCGTGGCTTCCGCCAAAGACATGTGCGCGATGGCGTAAAAATAACAATACATCGCCGCTAACCCGGCCAGTCCACGCGTAAGATGACCGCGCAGCTTTTGCGTCTTGAGTTGGTTAAACCCACGGCGTCCTATCCAAGGCAACAACGCCACCAAACCCATGGCGCTACGAAAAAACACCGTCATCTCATTCGGCAAATGCAGCGACAGATGTTTGATGAGCGCACCCATCATGGAAAATAGCAAAGCAGAAACGATCATTAATAATGCGCCGCGTTTGAGATTATGCTGTGGAGGCATTTATAAACCGCGTAACAATAATTCCTGGGGATCGGAATAGAGATAAGTCTGCCGAGCAATATATTCGTCGGGAAACAGCCGAAAATAATGTTTAAGCAATGTCAGCGGCGCGGCCAAGGGCGTTTGCCCGCGGCGGTAGGCATGAATCACTTCAAGCAGCTCAGCTTTGCTGGCGGCATCCAGATATTTTTTTAAGTAGCCCATGACATGCATTAGCACGTTGGCATGTCGCGCGGGTGTGGCGAGAGGCCGCAAGGCTTGCATGAATTGCTGAAGGTAGGCGGGAGAAATACTTTTTAAATTGGCGCGACTCGCGCGGGCTACTAGCTGGCCCAATGCACGGTAAGCTGCGATGTCGTGCGCCATCAAGGTAAGTTTGTGCTGCGTATGAAATTCCACTAATTTGGCGGCGCTAAGTCCCGTGATCGTTAACGCTTGCCAGCGGCGATAAACGAACACACGTTCGATGAAATTATCGCGCAAACGCGCATCGCCAAGTCTGCCCTCCTCTTCCGCCGGCAAATGCGGATGCGTTGTCAAAAATGCATCGGCATAAATACCCCGGCCGTTGGCGCGCGCTGCGCCACTGTGGCTATAAATCTTTACGCGCTCCATGCCACAGCTGGGTGATTTGCTTTTAAAAATATAACCGCTGATGTCGTCTAGTTTACGCGCTTGTTGCTTACCATAAGTCGCCAGTTTTTGAGTTACATCCAAGCTCGCATCCTTCACGCCCAGCGCGCGCGTAGCTCCCTGCGAAGTCACCAGACGAATCGGCGGACGCGGGACGCCTAAACCGATGGCGACTTCGGGGCACACCGGCACCCATTCAAAAAATCGGCCGAGGGTGCCGACGACAAAATCGTTTTGCTTATGGTTGCCGTCGTAACGCACGCGCTGGCCCAGTAAACAACTGCTGATGCCTAAACGTATTTTTTTGTGCTCGGTCATGGGCGTTGAATTCTAATCGGTAAATACCGGATAGACGAATTTAAAAAATAAAAAGCGCGCTGGTCCTTTCGTACCAGCGCGCTTTGACTTGACGGTATGTCTTTTTTTTAAAAGCGGAAATAAACACCCAGGGATAACACTGGATACCATTTAAAATTATTGAGGTCGGCCTCGGCATTTTTGCGTTCTTGTTCCAGGTTCGTGGCTAAACCCGCGGCGTTACCCGTGGCCGACAATGCCAGCTTGGGCGATCCTTGATAAAGCAGACCGACATCCGCGCACAGCCCCAGTTTACTACCGGGCCGATTACCCCAACCCACGCCCACGTAAGGCGCGGTTTTATTAAACGTGACCGTGCCGGTCAACGCACCCACTTGTGCCGCCGTATAAGTCACACCATTAATGCTATAGCTTGAACCGGCAGAGGGCTTACCGGTTAATTTTAATTCGTTGTTGTTATACAAAGCACCGGCGCTAACACGGAATGAACCACTAAACAGATGATAATTGGCCAAGAATGAAACCGATTGAAGTTCGAACTTAGAATCGTAATCGATACCGCTTTCGCTGCGTGTCGTTTTATAGTTATAAGAATTAAAACCCAAATTTAAACTGAGTTTGTCGCTAAACGCCTTGGACAATTCAGCACCGAGGCCCAAGCTTCCGGCCTTAACATCTATCCCGAAATCATCTGCAGCAAAAGCAGACATAATTGTCAGGGAAAAACCAAAACTTACCATCCATGTGATTAAAAAATATTTTTTCATAAATCCCCTTTTAATGCCTGCATAACGCCTGTGTAAGAAAAATTATTAACCTTTCTGTAACGTAGCCCATATGAGTGCTTGTGCAAGCAGGGCGCACCGATAAACCGACCAAAACTAAAGATCGGCGTCTTTCCTAGAATAAATCGAGCTGCGGATGGTTGATGGGCGGATGGAAGCGGCCGTGGTCGAGAGGAATATGTTCTTGATTAAATCCAAGACGCCGGCAAGCCTTGTCGAAACGATCCTCGATCAGATCCGCGAACTGGCCTTGGCCGCGCATGCGTTCGCCGAAACTGGAATCGTAATCGCGGCCGCCGCGGCTGGCGCGTATCAGGCTCATGACATGCTTGGCCTTGAGCGGCGCGTGCGTCGCCAGCCATTCGCGAAACAGATCTTTAACTTCGTGCGGCAGGCGCAAAAAAACATAACCGGCGGATTTCGCTCCGGCGGCGCGCGCCGCCTCTAAAATATTTTCCATGTGGCTGTCGGTCAAAATTGGAATGACCGGCGCCACCATCACACCCACGGGAATCCCGGCTGCCGCCAGATTACGCACGGTTTCCAAACGCCGCTGCGGCGCGCAGGCGCGCGGCTCGAGCGTGCGCGCCAGCTTGCGGTCCAAGCTGGTGATCGACACAAAAACTTTGGCTAGATTTTTCTGCGCCATCGGCGCGAGCAAATCGATATCGCGTTCGACTAACGAGGATTTGGTAACGATCGTCAACGGATGTTCGCAGGCCGCGAGTACTTCAATAATTTGGCGTGTGACGCCATACACGCGCTCCACCGGTTGATAGGGATCGGTGTTGGATCCTAAGGCGATGGCGCTGCATTGATAGCCCGGCTTGGATAATTCGACGCGCAAGTTTTCCGCGGCGTTGGTTTTGGCGAATAGGCGAGTTTCGAAATCCAAACCGGCGGACAGGCCGAGATAGGAATGACTCGGACGCGCGTAGCAGTAAACACACCCATGTTCGCAGCCGCGATAAGGATTAATCGATTGCGAAAAGCCGATGTCGGGAGAATCGTTGCGCGCGATAATGCTGCGGCAAGGCTCGATTTGCACCGTGGTTTTGAGCATCGGCGTTTCTTCGTCCGGCGTCCAACCGTCATCGTAAGCGGCGCGCGCCATCGATTCGAAGCGTCCTTCGTGATTGGATACGGCGCCGCGGCCTTTTAAAGGAATTTTTGGATGAGACATGGTTTCATCCTATTAATCCGGTATGTGCTGCCGATGTCCGTCGGGACGCCACGCGGGCGCGATAACATTGGGCATGGTGGAACGTTCCAACAGCGTCGCCGGGGTGACGGTGAATTCGCCATAACGCGTATTGATGCGATCGATGGCGTCGAATCGATCCACGGCGCGGCTATCGTCGGCGCAAAAAAGTTCAAGCTGTCCCGAAACCGAACGCAATTGCCACGCCGTCACTTGCACGTGCGTCACCGCGGCGCCGCGCCATTGTTCGCGCAGTAATTGCTGCGCCAGCTTGAAAAAATGGCGGCCATCCGCCGGCCCGTAAGGCAAGACGAACGCCTGGCCAATATCATTGGGAACCTCACGAGCAGGACTATTTTTATTGGGCGTCTCCAAACGCATTCCGACAAACAGCTGGCCCACCTGCATGTCGTAACAACGCAGACGTGCCGCCACCTTTTCGCACATGTGCCGCAAATAAATTTCGATCACGCGTGCCGAGATCGTGTGCGGCGGCAACACTTTGCCGTGGCCGATGGATTGCGGCGGCGCGACCTCAGAAACAACCGGCTCCATGTCTTTGCCCTGGCATGCGAGCCATAAATATTTTCCGGTCACGCCAAAACGGCGCGCCAACACGGTCATGGGCAAACGCGCCACGTCGCCGCACGTACGGGCGCCGTAAAGCGATAAAAATTCGGCGATGTTCGGGCCCAGGCCGCAAATTTTGCGCATGGGAATATCGTTTAGATATTCGCGCGCCTGCCACGGTGGAATGATCGTCAGACCATTGGGCTTTTTTAAATCCGAGGCGACTTTAGCGCTGGCCTTGGTGCCGGCGAGGCCGATGGAAAAAGGCAAACCGCCACTGATGTCGTGCACGCGCTGGCGCACTATTTGCGCGCTCTGTTGCGGCGAGCCGTGCAAACGCTGGCAATGCGTGACGTCGATAAAAGCTTCGTCGACGCTGAACGCTTGCACGTCGGGACT
>JACQBD010000166.1 GCA_016194665.1 Gammaproteobacteria bacterium | reverse complement strand
GCAAGCGGATTACGACACCGAGCTGACCAAGGACGCTTTGACCAAGACTTTAGCCAAGCTCAAGCCGTGGCCGCATGCGAAACGAGCGGCGTAAGGCGACTAAAAATAAGCGAATCGTCTTCGAAAACATCCAGGACTGATTCCACCCGCTGCATGAAATCAAACTAAGAAACAAATTAAAGCTTCGGAATTCGCAATGTCCGACTGATCATCAACGAACCGGAAACCGCGAACATCAAGGCGAGCGGGTGAAACTGCCAGGGACCGATATGAACCATGCCAAACCAAAGCCGATCTCCGATCGCGCCGTTGGCGGCGGCGATGGCGATGATCAGGACCAGCAGCAGTGAACTGGGAATCGGCGTGCCTTCGAAATATTTTACCTTGTCGCCGCCTTGCGCCAGGGTTTCGGCGGTCACGTTGTAGCGCGCCAGGCGGCTGACGCCGCAGGCCACGAAGTAAAGCAGAATGATCCGATCCCACAATCCGTCCATGCCGACGCCGTAAGCGATGGCGGCGGGGGCGACGCCGAAGGAAATTACATCCGCCAAGGAATCCAGCTCTTGTCCCAGCGGCGAAGTTTGCTGGCGCCAACGCGCGATGCGGCCGTCGAGGACATCGAATATAAACGCCAGCGCCACTAAGCCGCAGGCGAAAAAAACATGCAGCACATTTGGATTTTGCAGATAGGTCATCATCGAGAACAACGCACCGACGCCGCAGCTGGCATTACCTAAAGTCAGCCAGTCGGCGAGATGGAAACTGCGGATCATCGATAGATGCTTAGTGGGTTTCATGGCTCTGGTTCCTAGAGTTTCATAGTATTTAAGACTGCATCAATCACAGACAAGTTTCTAGGCCCGCATCGCGTAGGTGAAACGAATAATTACCAATCCAAGTGTAAACCAGAAAGCGTACCAAAAATGATTGCGCGGAACGATGAACTTGTTATCGAGCGAACGGCGCTTGGCGATTGATTTTGAAATCATGCCTGAAACGATCGGCGCGAGCGCTAAATTAACAATGCGCAGAGCAGATATCGAAATAAGCGTGTGCTTAAACATTAGCAACGATATACCCGCTAACAGACAGCCACCGCAAAACCATAAGAAACACTCAAAAAAAATACTTTCGGGTTCGGGAGTTCTCCGGTTTTTTGACGGCCAATCGAATGGAATTCCCGAGAGCACATTGAGAACGAACTCAAATACGAACTGAAAAATTATAATTAACAGTTCTTCCATTTTTATTTTTTTAAAGCCAATGCCAAGCAGACATATGGACCCAATGTCTGGGTTTCTAACTTTTGAAGGTAAACAATACAGCAGAAGACGACGGACAGGAAAGTCGAATCAGCAAATCAATTCGAAACGCGCGGTTTGAACGCAGAATGGGATTTTCCTTATCTAGCTGGCTCTATCTGTGCTTCAAAAATGATAAGCGACACCCAAACTCGTATAGGTATTCGACGCGCGCTCCGCCAGTGGGCTGCGCTCGGCGGCGGCGTGCAATTGGCGCGATTCCACGCTGCCGACCACGACCCAATCTTTGCTGAGATCAAGCGACCAAAGCAATCCAAAACTTGCATAAATCCAGCCGCTGCCGGCGTTGTACGTCGGCAATCCGCTGAGCGCGGATTGTTGCGGCGTGATGCCGTAGTAAGCGTTGGCCGATTTCGCATTCGCCCAGGTTGCTTGCGTAAATACGCCCGCGGCCACGCGGCCGTGCTGATAGATCCCCGCGCTCAGGCGCAGATCGGCTTGCGCGCCGATATCGGAATCGATGTGCTGGCGCGTGCGCGCGAGAAATGTGATCGGCATCGGGCCGAAAAAATGATCCCACTCCAAATGCAGACCAACCGAGGCGTTGCGATCGATGTCGGCAAGATGGTGGTCTTTTAAAAAATCGGAATCGTCTGCCTGGCGTCCTGATTCATAGGCAAGCTGCGCGCCGACATGCAGGCTCGGCACCAGCTCCATGCGCACGCCGCCTTCGAGCACGCCTTGGGTGGAACGCACGAACCAAGGCTGTCCAAAATAACGGATGACTGGAACTATCTCGATGTTTTGCGAGGCCGAGCCGGGATAAGCCGGACGCGAACGCAGGCCGGGGCCTAGCAGCGGATTATTGGTGAGCTCTGCCAAGGCGGACGGCGGCACGGTCAAACTGCAAAAAAATATCACGGACTGGATTTTAATTTTCGTCATGGCTTAGTCCGTCAGTAAAAATTTTATGAGATTCGGAAAACATCCGAGCTATTGTTTTTCTGCGACGCCCGGAGGAGCCAACCACTCCACCGCGCCGAACTTGGCGTCGCCAAACAGATAGGTGTAAAGCAGACTTAATGTTTTCACGCTCTGATGAGTGTTGGGCAGATCGGGATACTGCGCGTTACGTTGCGAGGTGTTGTATTTGAGCGTGACCGCGTGCGGTCCATGCGCGCGCACGGTGAATGCGGCTTCGCCGCGAAAGATGCGCTCCGATCCGCGATCTTCGGTGGACAGCACGTCGCTGACATAATAAGAACGCGCGGTTAAGTCGAGGTTGGCGCGCTCGCCGAACAACATGCGCAGCGCCAGCATCGTCTGCGGCGTGGCGCCGTAATGGTAATCGCGTTCGCCGCTGCCGTGGATGGTGCCGGCGGCGCCGTAACCTACACCGCCGAGGGCCGTGCCTTGCAGCACGAAATTTTTTGAAAACCACCACTGCGCGGTCGATCCGAACGACAGCGCGGTGCTGGAAACACGAAAGGTTTGCGGCGAAATGTAATCGTAACTGCCGTAGAGACCCCAGACACCGCGATAAGCTTCGCCCACTTGGTATTCTTTTCCATACAGCAAACCATGGGTCATGATGTTTTCAAAAACGTTGGCGCTGCTGGCGGTGAATTCAAAATCGAAATAGTCGAAAGGACGCGTGTAGGTATAGCCGGCTCTGCCGGGTAAGCCGTAAGCCATGCGGAAATCGGCGGTGACGGCGTCGCGTTTTACGGTTTGTGACACGACCTCGTCAAATACGTTATCGACCTTGTTCCAACCCAAACGCAGGTAGGTATAAACAGCCGGGTTATGGCTGTCGAACACGGTGCGAAAGCGATCGCCGAAAACATTGCGCGTGAAGCCAAGCGTCGGAGAGATGGCCGCCGCGCCTACTTCGCGCCAGAACCCAGGCTCTTCGCCTTTCTTGGTTTTTTCGAGCAACAGATTCGCCATGCGGAACAGCGGCTCGCCGAGAAAAGCGCCGCCAAAACCGGTGGTAAATAAATCGTTGATCGAGGGCGGGCCCGATTCGCCGGCTAGCTCCCAAAACAAGCTGCCGCCGAAAGAATATTTCATAGACTCCCAGAAATCGAGACCGCTCGATCGCGCTAGCCCAAAATAAACCGATCCCTGATACGGATGCATAAACTGATTCATGGCGAACGGATCGGTATCGACCACCCAACGGCCGGTCACATTTCTGCGGAAGGATTCATAGGTGGTGCCGTACACCTCTTTGTCAATGAAGTAGTAATTGAATCGATTTAGCAAAACATTGAACGCGACGATTTCCCCGGCTGGAAGCGTGTAGCTTTTGTTAGCTTTTATTTCCGCGGATTTGAGCGACTCGCGCGGTTCAGTGTCGGCGGAATTTTGCGCCAGATAAAAAAGTTCATGGTCAGCACTGAACAGCGGCAGAGCCGTTTTAAATGCGTTGCTCGATACGCTTGCATCCGTGACAGGTTCAGCAGCGAAAGCAAAAGAGGGAGTGAGCAGCGCTATGGCAAGAACAGTCGCCAAGCAGATTGGGGATTCACTGTCGTGCTGAAATTTATCTCTGCCCCAAGCTTTAAGAATTGCGCACAGCATTTTCATGACAGAGTGATCCCGTGGTGACGACAAAAAGCTGGACGAATGAATTATTTTTAATGATTTCGTTCAGCCGACATTAACGCCGCTAAGTGTTAGATATACGGGAAAAATTAAGCACGCTCCGTACGCTAACGAACCTATGGCGCGCGCATTTAAACGCGGAGTTACGTCAGGGTCCGACCGAGAAGACGCTCAAGTACGCGCAGCGGTGCTTGCGAGGAATCCAACATGGAATCAACCGGCAAATAATAGGTTTGCTCCAAGGCGTACTGACCGGACATGGCGGCGTGCGATACCTGGTCGGTAAATACCATCCAGCTGCTGCCAGGCGGGAAGTCATGCACAGTTTGAGAAACTTGTGATTGATAAGCCGCGTCCGCCTTCATGCGATCGTGCAACTGCAACATGAAATGATCGTAGGCGCTGCGCCGACTCTTTGTTAAGCCAAACAGTTGCAGTGCATAGTTGGCACCCCAGATCGGCTGAGGTAGCGTAGGTAAATATCGGCGCGCGATGTCATCGAAGGATTCGCCGAGTCTCCACGTGCGCGGCTGTCCGTGTGGATTGATGTTGGTGAAGACGCGCAGAATACGCTTACCCTGAATGGGCGACGATGGAAAACTATCCACGTGCAAACGCGTATCGTCCTTACGCCACGAGCTTGATCGCCCAGCGATCTCAAGCGGCCGGTAACTGGTGCGCGCTTGTTGCAAGCCGGCTTCATAGTGCGGTAATAAATTTTGCAACAAGGTTCTTGTGTACAGGGCAAAGCGCAGCATCATGTTACGCAGTAGTGTCCGGTGCGTTTCATCGACATCGCTTCCGCGTAACGTTCCCTTAGCTGGATTAAGACTAATATTTTTGCCGTCGCCGGCGATGGCCGGGGACAGAAGTCGATTTTCGTTCTGTTGTACCGAAAAGCGCAGCTGCGGAAACAACAGAACGTTTCCTCCCTCGAGCGCATATAGCGCGCGTTCTTGCTCGGCGGCTGAACATGCATATTTCCAGCTGGTGATGGGTAAGCGGATTATGTTCGCCATATCACTTCTTAGGCCTGACGCCTAAGCCTCCCGCAAAAGATCTCGATTTATTTTTATACAAATTTACGTGAAAACATATTTAGCTCCGTGCGCTAGCGTACAAAAGTACTTCACGATAAAAAGACGCTAAAATCAAGGCATTTTTAAGGCTTGATTAGACAAGGATTGCCCCAATTACATCATTTCCCAATAAATGCATGACAGTCACTAAAAGAACGAGGCAAACATGAAACAGGTACTGAGCATTCATCGTCGCGGCGAGGGTCACTGGGTTGGTGACGGTTTTCCCGTGCATTCAATATTCAGTTACCACGGCTTAACTACCGAGCTCACGCCTTTTTTGTTGCTCGATCATGCAGGGCCGGCGCAATTTGAACCGAGCGCGAAACCGCGCGGAGTCGATTGGCATCCGCACCGCGGCTTTGAAACCGTGAGCATCGCTTACGAAGGCGAAGTCGATCACGAAGACACCGCCGGCAATCGCGGCAGCATCGGTCGCGGCGACGTGCAATGGATGACCGCCGGCGCCGGAGTGCTGCACAAAGAAATGCACGGCCACGCTTACGCTAAACGCGGTGGACGGTTTGAAATGCTGCAGCTGTGGGTAAATCTGCCGGCGGACTTAAAGATGACCGCGCCGCGTTATCAAACCCTGTTGGCGCGCGACATTCCGGTGGTTTCGCTGCCCGAGAATGGCGGCACAGTGCGCGTGATCGCCGGTGAATTTTCCGGCGCGAGCGGGCCGGCGAAAACCTTTACCCCGATCCAGCTGCTCGATGTGCAATTGCGCGCCGGTCAGCGTTTGCGTTTGAACTTGCACGACGGTTATACGGCCGCGTTTTATCTTACCGAAGGCAGCATCAAAATAAATGCCGCCGACAATGCGAGTGAAACCGAGCTGGTCATTTTCGAGCGTGCCGGTGATGAGGTGACGATCGAAGCAGTTACCGACGCAAATATTTTTGTCATGAACGGCCAACCCATCGACGAACCTATCGTCGGTCATGGACCTTTTGTCATGAATACGCAGGAACAGATCGCGCAAGCCTTCGTCGATTTGCAGCATGGAAAATTTGGAGATATTCCAAATTAAGTCGCGATAAAAATTCCGGTTCGTCATATATTCCGAACCGGAATCGCGTCTTCATTGACCAGTTAAAAATTAATAAAGATATATTTTTTCGCACTGCAACGGTGCGAAATTCTTGTAGCCTGCACTGCAAAACACCAAAAAAAACTTTTCACACTTCGCTCGTAAGCTTCGTTTTTTTGATTCTCGTTTTGGAATCAGGCCGTTAATTCAAGCATGCATGGTTGGCACAGCGATTGCTACTCATACAAAGTCGGCCGCGCGCGTAATGAATTATATTCCTTCTTAATTATAAGCGTGGAGGTGAAGCTAAAAATATTGACATAGTTTTATTTGAAGTACGCAAAGAATTTTACTTTGGGAAATAATTGCCATGACATGGCTGCATGAAACCATCAAAGCACAGCGCGCCATGCTCGCGGCGCGCCTGGAATTGCCCATGTCCGGCTTGGCGGCGGAGTGCGCCAAGTCATGGAGCGATCGCCAACGACTGGATGAAATTCTGCGCGCGGCCCTGACGGATATGCCTGTTTGCCAGTTGATCTACGCGATCGGCACCCACGGCAAACAGGTCAGCTCGAACGTCGGCCGCGAGGCAATCGACCGTAACAAATACGGCCAGAATCTGGCGCACCGTCCGTATTTGTCGAACGCCATACCTTATAAAGGGTTTCTGCTATCCGATGTCTATATTAGTCCGCCCGACCAGCGCTCCTGCGTCACCGCCGTGCAAGCCGTGGCGAACGAGGCGTCCATGCTCGGCTTCGTCGCCGCGGATTTTTATCTGCGCGATCTGCCGCAGCTTGAGCGGCGCACCGGATCGACCGCCCCGAGCTGGCGCCAGATCAAGGGCGATCCGGCGATTCGTAATACCATCTTTCAACAAGCGCGCGCGCACAGCGCCATGGACGAGCGCCTCGACGACGTGATCGCCATCATGGACGAGTTGATTTGCGAGCGCGGAGTATTTCACGGCAAGCTGCATTTTTCCAGTTCGCGCGCCACGTTGTGGCTCACGGACGATCCGTTTCGTTATCGCGTGCACGTATTAAACGAGATTATCGATCCTTCGATCTGCCTCGCTTATCCGAATCGGCCGTACGCGGAACAAACCGTGGTGCCGCCCAATTTGATTCGACCCGTTTTCGAACGCTTCAAAACATTACGCAACGCCGACGCCAATATTTATTTGCGTTCCGGCTCGCTCAATGTCATCAACGGCATGATAGGCCTGACCTTCTCCTGCGATGGCTCTCACTATATGCCGGTGCAAGAGTTCCTTAATAAGGATGACGGTTTTTGGTTCGGTCCCGCCTAGACATGAAATTGTCCTGACGTCATTGTTAAATGCATGGCAAAACCGTAAGCTAAAAATTCAAGGTTAAACGCCACCGCATCACAACTAGGGAATAATAAGCATGCCGACTAAAAACTACCAATACCTGATCGTTGGCGGGGGCATGACGGCGGACGCGGCGGTGCGCGGCATTCGCGAACGCGATACCAGCGGCACTATCGCCGTTTTGAGTGCCGAAAAAAATCCGCCGTACGATCGTCCGCCGCTGTCGAAAAAATTATGGGCCGGCAAACCGCTCGACTCCATCTGGCGCAAAACCGCGCAGGCCAAGGCCGATATTTTTCTGGATACGCACGCGGTCAGCGGCGATGTCGCCGCCAAGACTATCACCGACCATCGCGGCGCAGTTTATGGTTATGAAAAATTATTGCTAGCAACCGGCGGTGTCGCGCGGCGCCTGCCGTCCGCGCCCGAGGGCGTTATTTATTTTCGCACGCTCGAAGATTATCAGCGGGTGCGCGCCCTGGCCGATGCTAAATCTGAATTTATTATTATCGGCGGCGGATTCATCGGTTCGGAGATCGCGGCATCGCTGGCCGCCAACGGCTGTAAAGTTACCATAGTGTTTCCCGATAGCGGCATCGGCGCGCGCATTTATCCGCCCAAACTTTCTGAATTCCTCAATGGTTATTTCCGCGAGAAAGGCGTCCAGGTATTGAACGGCGAGAAGCTGCGCACTCTGGAAAAATCCGCTGCGCGCTTCAGTGTCCAAACAGAGAGCGGCAAAACTTTTTCCGCGGACGCAGTCGTGGCCGGTATCGGCATCGAAACCGAGGTGAGCTTGGCGAAATTACTCGGCCTCAAGATCGACAACGGCATTGTCGTCGACGAACAGTTGCGCGCGACGCCCCATATCTTCGCCGCTGGCGACGTCGCCAACTTCTACAGTCCGGCGCTGGGCGTGCGACGCCGTGTTGAACACGAAGACAACGCCAATACCATGGGCGCGATGGCCGGACGCAACATGGCTGGCGCGGCGGAAAAATACCAACACCTGCCGTATTTTTATTCCGATCTGTTCGATTTGGGTTACGAGGCGGTCGGCGAATTCGGCGTCGACATGGAAATCGTCGAAGACTGGAAACAGCCGTTCCGTCAAGGCGTGGTGTACTACCTCAAGGCCGGGCGCGTGCGTGGCGTATTATTATGGAATACCTGGGGACAAGTCGATGCGGCGCGCGGTTTGATCTCCGCTCAGGACAGCGTTAGTGCTGCTGCGCTGATGGGACGCATCCATGAATAAACGCATACAACCAGAAACTCTCCGCTTATACACGTCGCAGAGAAGCGCGCTCGACCACGCTTAAATAATGCACGCTGAAAAGATGCGCCGCGTCGAGCCACACCTGACGCGGGCGCAAACCGGCGGCGCGCGCGATGGCGTGGAATTCCTCGACCGAATATTTGTAGGAATTTTCGGTATGAATGCTTTCACCGGCTTCAAAATGAAAACGCTGGCCGTGCAAGCGGATATCTTGCGCGCTGCCACTCACTAAATGCATTTCAATGCGGCCGCGCGCGGCATTGTAAAACGCGCGATGCTTGAAATTCTGCGGATTGATCTCGGCGCCGAGTTCGCTACGCAGGCGCTCTAACAAATTAAGATTGAATTGTGCGGTGAGTCCGGCGCTGTCGTTATACGCCGCGTTCAGCAGCGCCGGGTCTTTTTTGAGATCGACGCCGATCAGTAAAGCTCCACTGGGTTGCACCATGCGCCGTACTCGCTGCAAGAATGCCAAGGCTTCGTGCGGTTCGAAATTGCCTACTGTCGATCCTGGGAAAAACGCCAGCTTTTTGCCGTGCTCGGCGATATTCGGTAAATCGAAATCGTGCATAAAATCGGCGCAAATGGCGTGTACTTCCAACCACGGATAATCCTGCGCCAAACTCTCGACGGATTGGCGCAGAAAATCGCGCGAGATATCGATCCCAAAATAGCGTTTAGGCCGCACCGCTTCCAGCATTAAACGAATTTTTCGGCTGGCGCCGCTGCCCAGTTCGATCAAGCTGGTTTCGGCACCGGTCAGCTGCGCGACTTCGCCGGCGCAAGATTCCAATATTCCCATTTCAGTGCGCGTCAGATAATACTCGGGCAAGTCGCAGATCGCATCGAACAAACGCGAGCCGCGCTCGTCGTAAAAAAATTTCGGCGCGATGCGTCGCGGCCGCGCCGCCAAACCTTGCAGCACTTCATCCAGCATTGTCGCCGGTTGGCTGTGTTCATCGTAAAAACGAACCAGGCCTTGTTTCATCGGTCGTCTGCCAAACGAATGCCGGAAAATTGCCAGCGGTCGGCGGGGTAGAAAAAGTTGCGGTAACTGGCGCGAATATGATCCGCCGACGTCACGCAGGAACCGCCGCGCAGTACCAATTGATTCACCATGAACTTGCCGTTGTATTCGCCGAGCGCCCCCGGGTTTGGCCGATACCCCGGATAAGGCGCGTAGCTGCTGCGAGTCCACTCCCAGACATCGCCGAAGAATTGTGTCGGATTGGTTTGTGCTTGCGCCGGAATCGGATGCAAATAACCGCTGTCGCGCAGATTGCCGCGTAGCGTTTCACCGCGGGCCAAGGTCTCCCATTCATCTTCGGTTGGCAAACGCTTGCCGGCCCAGCGGGCATAAGCATCAGCTTCATAGAAACTGACATGACATACCGGTTCGGTTGGATTTAACGGGCGCATGCCGGCCAGCGTGAACAGCTGCCAGCTGCCGTCGATTTTTTCCCAGTAGAGCGGCGCTTGCCAAGCCTGTTCGGCGGCGACGCGCCAACCGTCCGCCAACCAGTGTTGCGCTTGTCGATAACCGCCAGCCTCGATGAATTCGAGGTATTCTGCATTGGTAATCAGTCGCGAAGCTAGAGCGTAAGATTTCTGCAGTACACGATGACGCGGGCCTTCGTTGTCGAAACTGAAATCGCCGCCATCGTGCCCGATCTCCTGCACACCGCCCGGCTGCTCGATCCAGCGCAGCGTCGTAGACGCGCCGGGTTCAGGCAAGCGCAGATCGGCGCGATAGGCGGGCTTGAGTGGATTGACAGAAAAATTATATTTAATGTCGGTTAAGAACAGCTCTTGATGTTGTTGCTCATGATGACAACCGAGCAGGATACGTGCCGCCACTTCCGGCCACTGAACTTCCGTGACTGAAGAAAATAAAGACGTCATTGCCGCGTCCACCTGCGCTCGATAGCGAAAAATTTCTTCGGTGCTGGGACGCGACAACAAAGCGCGTTGCGCGCGCGGAAACGGCGCGCCGACTTGCTGATAATAAGAGTTAAATAAATATTCGTACTGCGGATGAAATCGATGGTAATCGGGAAGAAATGCATTGAGCAAAAAAGTTTCAAAGAACCAAGACGTGTGCGCCAGATGCCACTTAGCCGGACTGACATCGGGCATAGCTTGTAAGCCGTAATCGTCCGGCGTTAGCGATTGGCCTAGCGTTTCGCTCATGCGCCGCACACTGCGATAACGCGCTGACAACATTTCACGCGTTGACACAAGACTAGGCACGTTGCGTTCTTGTTGGGAGCTACTGCCGATCAAGTTCATGCGCAACCTTTTCTGCAATGCGAACGATATTGAAACACAGCCACGGCGGATTTCAAACTTCGTATCGTGCTTAGATATCCACAGAGTGCTTACGCCTATTTTTCAACTGTAAATAACGTTTAGTCCTGCACAATTAACGTTAGGCATGCGCACCGCAGACATGGTTCAAAAAAGAAAATATACTGACCCTCCAGCTGGTTTAAGGTCGACACAAGTAACCTGCTGGTAAGGTACACGAGCGTCCAGTATCTCCGGTCAGCCACAAAATCATCGGACATCCTCTATCGCTTAACAGCCACAATTCAAACTTCTCATCAGCTCACAAGGAGCTCCGACCATGGATACTAAAACCGCAGGAACAGAAACTGTAAAAAGCCGCCGTAATGCCCCGCTGCACACGCCTACCGATCTGGGCTCGCAGGCAACACAAAATATTTCAGCAGGGCTGAATCTGCTGTTGGCCGATGTGTTCGCCTTGTATCTGAAGACGAAAAATTTCCACTGGCACATGTCCGGACCCCACTTCCGCGACTATCACTTGCTGCTGGATGAACAGAGCGAGCAAATATATGCCGTCACCGACGTCCTCGCCGAACGTGTACGTAAGCTCGGCGGCACGACGCTGCGTTCCATCGGCGAGATCAGCCGCCTGCAACGAGTGCTGGACAATGACGCGGATTTCGTCACGCCGCACGATATGCTGGCGGAACTGCACGACGACAATAAGCAGCTCGTCGCCAGAATGCGCGAAACGCATGGTTTATGCGATGAGCATGGAGACGTGGCGAGCGCCAGCTTGTTGGAAAATTTTATCGACGAGGCTGAGCGGCGCGCGTGGTTTCTGTTCGAAAGTACGCGTCACGGCGACCCCACTGGCTATTGAGCTAGGATAGAAATTAAAACGCGGGCCCGTGCGTAGGCAGTGTCAATATTCCGCGAACGCATCGTCCGGGTAGCAATATAGCCAACGTTCGCCAGGTTCCGCCGACGCCACCACCGGATGTGCGCTGGTCCGTGCATGCTTCGTAGCGTGTCGATTCGGCGAACTGTCGCAGCACAGCGTCACACCGCAGGTTTGACAGGTGCGCAGATGCACCCAGTCGGCATTAATCTTGACGCACTCTTCACACTCATGACGTTTCTCGTGTTTGAGCGTTTTGACGGCGTTAAGATGAGTACAACGTTGGTTTGTCATGCGTGTTCCTTTTATTCGTGCAGCACCTGATGCACAAAGGATATCGTCACCGATCCTTCGCCGACGGCGGAGGCCACGCGCTTGATGCTTCCTGCGCGCACGTCGCCGATGGCAAATACGCCGGGCAGGCTGGTTTCAAGCAAATGCGGCGCGCGGGTGAGCGGCCAATGCGCGGCGCTCAGTTCGTCGCGCGACAAATCGGGGCCGGTTTTAATAAATCCTTTGGCATCACGCACGACGCAGCCATCGAGCCATTGGGTGCTGGGCACCGCGCCCGTCATGAAGAAAATGTGACGCATGTCGTGAGTCTCGATTTCGCCGGAGCGGCGGTCTTGCCAACGTACGCGCTGCAGATGATCGCTGCCTTCGAGCGCGACGATTTCGGTTTGCATGCGCAAAACGATCGCGGGGTTTTCTTCGAGGCGCCGGATCAAGTAGCGCGACATGCTCGCCGCTAATCCGTCGGAACGCACCAGCACATACACACGCTTGGCGGTTTGTGCGAGAAACACCGCCGCTTGGCCGGCTGAATTTCCACCGCCCACGACCACGGCTTCTTCATTAACGCACAATTGCGCTTCCATGAAGGTCGCGGCGTAATACACGCCGGCGCCTTCGAATTGCGTCAAATTATCCAGCGATGGTTTTCGATACTCCGCGCCGGTGGCGATGATGACGGTGCGCGCCGGTGTGCGCGGACCGTTGCCGATCTCGACGGTGTAAGGTTTGCGTTCGCATCCGAGCCGCGTAGCACTTTGCGCGATGATCACTTGCGCGCCGAATTTCTGCGCTTGCGTGTGCGCGCGCCCGGCGAGCGCCTGACCCGAAATGCCGGTGGGAAAACCAAGATAATTTTCGATCTTCGAGCTCGAGCCCGCCTGACCGCCGGGCGCATTGGTTTCGATCACCAACACATCCAGTCCTTCGGACGCGGCGTACACCGCCGCCGCCAAACCCGCGGGCCCGGCGCCGACGATGACCACATCGCGTATTTGCGTTTGGTTGATGGCGGCGTTGAAACCCAGCACATCGGCGATTTGCTGATTGCTCGGATTGCGCAATACCGTGTCCCCGCGACAGATGAGCACTGGCACATCTTCGGCAGACACGTGGAAGCGGTCGAGTAAATCTTGCACGTCGGTATCGCGGTCCAGATCGATATAGGTGTACGGATGACCGTTGCGCGTCAGAAACTCCTTGGCGCGCAAGGTTCCCGAACAATGCGTCGAACCGATGAGCACCACGTCGCCGATACCGTGCGCGATCAATTCCACGCGCCGCAAAATGAAGGCGCGCATGATAATTTCGCTCAGCTCACTATCGGTCTGCACCAGCGCCAACAAGCGTTCGCGATTCAACTCGATCGCCTCGCCCGATTTGCTGGCGCGCGCCCGCACCAGCGAACGCCGCCCCGAGAGCATTTGTATCTCGCCGGTGAATTGACCGGGCTCGTGCACCGCGACTAAGGTTTCAGTCGCGCCGGCAGGCCGCACGATTTCGATCTGGCCTTGCGTTAACACAAAAAACGGCACGACTTCAGCGCCTGCTTCCACCAGCACTTCACCTTGATGGACTAAGCGTCGATGCCCATAGGTGGCGATACGCGCGATCTGCGCCGACGTCAGCGTCGGAAACATTTGGCCGATACGCGCGGTGAGCGTCAGCGGTGCGGGGACGACGGTTTCAGTCATGGCCTGGCTTATCCTAAATTAAAATTAATTATTTTCTATGGCGCAAATGGTCCAACGACAAAACACCGATATCTCTAAGATCATGACGCCCTTCTTTCAAGCGAATTTTTTAGCGTTGAGTTATTCGCTACTTCATGTTCGCCGGCTGCAGATTGAGCTCTATTGCTTTATGCAGATTTTCCATTCCGAAGGATACGTCTTCGATAACACCGTTGACAAAGAACGTGGGCGTGCCGTGAGTGCCGAGTGCGCGCGCTTCATCCCGCTGCGTGCGTACGTAGGGTAAATAGACATGGGTTTGCATGTCGCGGTCGTAGCGCTGTAGATCCAATTTTGCCATCTGCGCATACTGGCGCAGATGGGTGTCTTCCAAGCGCAGTTGATTTTCAAATAACAAATCGTGCATCGGCCAGAACTTACCTTGAACGCCGGCGGATTCGGCCGCTTCCGCGGCGCGTTCGGCGCGTGGATGCGCTTCGACGACCGGATAATGACGAAATGCAAAACGCACGCGATCCTTGAAATGATCGAGCAGAATTTTTACGGTAGAGTAAGCACTGCGACAGTATGCGCAACCGAAGTCCCCATATTCAACAATTATTACCGCGGCAGACGGCGGTCCGAGAACATGGTCCTGGGCCTTCAGCAGAAGTTCCGTTTTATATTGTTCATGCAGCATTCGGCCTCCATTTCGCCGGCGCTATCACACGACCGATGAAATTGAGACATACAATGACAAACTATGTTTCAATTGCGTAGATCTGAAATTTGCCCGGCGCCAGATTCCAACGCGTCACGATCCCAGTTTCCACTCTCGGCGCCGGCTTCATAAGTGCTTTGCGCAAATTCAAGCAACAGGGCATCCGGGCTTGCGGCGCGACGCACGGCCTCGTATGGCAAAAGAAATTCGCGCATGTCATTGCTGTAGTACGCGCTCGCCGGACGCACTGGATAATTTTTGAATCCTTCCGGCTCTGGATAGGCGTAGGCATAAAAAGCCGGCTCCAACACCAAACCGCCGCCTGGCCAGAAACCGCAGCTGCTCACTTCATGCGAGTAGGCCAAGCGCGTTACCCAATCCGCCAAGTGCGGAACTCCGCCTGGATGCCGTGGCGCCTTGCGACCGGAAAACCGCGTCACCGCCAGATCGAAACTGCCCCAGAAAAAATGCACCGGACTGCATTTGCCCACGAATCCGCAGCGGAACTGCTGCAACACGCGCTCAGTCTGCTTGAGGATGCGCCAGCAGCGCTGCGCCTGTTGCGGAACATACGAATGATGCTTGCGATCCTGTTCGAAAGGAATCGGATCGTCGATTTCCACAGGCATGGTCCAGATCTTCACAGCGACATCGAGCGCACCAAGTGTCGCCATGAGCTCGTTATAAAAGTCGGCCACCGAACGCGGCGCCAGAGCGAGTGTGCGCTGTGCACCTTCGCTAGTCTGCACGCGCAACTGGTGATCGATAAAATCGAAACTGATTTCAAAACTGATATTGCCGTGCGGCATCGGCGAAGTGGTGAGCCCACGCGTGGTCACGTACAACGGGACTTGCCACCAGTGATTGAGCATCGGCGCCTGCGCCAAGCGTACTTTGCCGACTATTTGCGTCCACCTGTGCAACGTGGCGTACGTATCTTGCCACTCCTCCAAAGGCAGTGAAGGCCAAATTTCCTGGCGTGCCACAGCTTCAGCTGGCGGCTTCATCGTGATCTCCATTGTCGGAATATATTCCGCTTTTTATCACGGTCACGCAACTGACTTTCAAACCGCAAATTTTGCGGTTTGAATTTCTTACACAAATTGATAGATTGTCCTGCGATAATGAACTCGCCACTTTAGTGCAGCGTCTGGAGTGTTTCCATGTTGTCGCCATACGCGCTTTCACCCTCTTTAATAAAAAGGCCACATTTAGAAATCGGTCATATGTCTTTTGTCTGAACGGTCTATAAAGGAATCTATGAAAAAACTAATGCTATTACTGTGCGTTGCGTTAATGATAAGCGGAGCAGTGTTCGCGGAAACACAACCCGGTCGCGCCGTAGGCGGGAAAGCGCATGCCCTGCCCGATTGGTTCAAGTCGAGCTTTCTTAATTTCCAGGACGACGTGGATGAGGCGCGCAAAGCCGGTCGGCATATTCTCGTGTTTATGGATCTCAACGATTGTCCCTATTGCGCCCGCACCCTCGATGAAAATTTTCGCGAGGGTGACAACATGGAATACATCCGTAAGAATTTCGATGTCATCGCCGTCAACATACGTGGATCCTTGGAGCTTACTTGGATCGACGGCGCTGCTTACACTGAACAAGGCCTTGCCGGAAAACTGAAAGTCAACGCCACTCCCGCTTTGGTTTTTATCGACGCGGACGGCAACAAAGTTTTGCAGCTCAACGGATATCGCACTCCGCCAACGCTGCAGCAGGCGCTCGAATATGTACACAACCAGGAATACCGCACCCAGTCGCTGTCATCTTACATCGAAACGAAACAGCAGACGCCGGTGTATACGTTCCGCGACCATGCGCGCTTTGAAAAAATCACCGACTTTGCCCATTACCGCAAACCCTTGGCGATCATTTTCGAAGACAAGAATTGCGCCGACTGCAACGGCTTTCACGACAAGGTGCTCAATCATCCTGAGGTACTGGCGGAGCTGAAACCGTTTCGCGTGGTGCGCCTGGATGCTTACGCTAAAACGCCGATCGTCGATATATCCGGCCAACGCAGCACGCCGCGGGATTGGGCCGCGGCGTTGCAGTTAACTCACCGTCCTGGCGTTGTCCTGTTCGATGAAGGCAAGGAGGCGGCGCGCGTCGAAGGGCGTTTTTACCACTTTCACTTCAAGGAAATGTTACGTTTTGTGAGCGGCCAGTATTACAAGCGTTACGATCGCTTCGGAGCTTATCTCAACGACCGCCAAGCGGAATTGTTGCGCCAAGGAGTCAATATTGATTTTGGCGAGTAAGAAAAATATCAATCACGTAAAAAAATAAAACCAAGCTCTATCGTTCATACTGACTGAACACTAGAGCTTGGATCCATTACTTGCTCGCGCCAAAAGCATTTTCCAACGCTTTTTTATCCATGTGCGATGCCAAGCCCGCGATATATTTCGCCACATCGGGATTGGTCATGAGCCCCTGCATCGCCACCTGTCCGAGAATTTGAAAACTGACTTCGATGGTATTTTTACCTTCGTATTTAAGCGCCTGCTGAGTTTCGGATTTGCACCTTTTGGTAAGCAGCGCGACCATAAGATTGGCCGCGTCTTTATTTAATTCGTCGCCTTTTTCCGATGAAACATTGCTCAAGACTTTTACATCCGGATGCGACGCCATCGCCGCAAAAATCCACCTGATCAACAAGGTTCTGTCGGTCTCATTGGTATTTTTCACCAGACATTTCGACATCTCATCGGTAAACGGCCCGGCGGCGACGGCCGATAATGAATAGGCGGCGAACACCAAGATAAACGCAGCGATCTTTAATTTCATGTTATTCCTTTATATGTGTGCGTATAGTCAAGAATAGTTATAGTTAATGGCAGTGAAAGAGTCTAGATTCCCCGTTCACTAACTGTGCACATTTTTTCTGCATCACAAAAATAGCTGTCTTTACAATACTAACGTATGACGTTAGTATTGATATATGATCAAGTCGTTCAAGGATGCTGACACTGAAACCTTGTTCAGACTGGGACGTGTGCGACGATTCGTTAATATCGAACGTCCTGCATTGCGCAAACTTAAACAACTTGATCTAGCGCGACGCCTTGAGGATCTGCGCACTCCTCCCGCGAATCGTTTGGAAAAACTTTCAGGCAATCGAACTGGACAATGGAGCATACGCATTAATGATCAATTTCGCGTTTGTTTCCGCTGGACGGCGAACGGGGCCGAAGATGTTGAAATTACCGACTACCACTGAACGAGAATTTTCATGAGCAAAAGAACCAAGCTGGCTCCGGTCTCACCAGGCGAAATGCTGCTTGAAGAATTTCTTAAACCGATGGAGCTTTCGCAATACCGCTTAGCAAAAGAGATCGGCGTGTCGCAACGCCGTATTGGTGAAATCGTGGCGGGCAAGCGCGCGATCACCGCCGATACGGATTTAAGATTATGCCGATTCTTCGGGCTATCGGATGGCTGGTGGTTGCGCTTGCAGGCGGATTACGACACGGAACTAGCCAAGGATGCGTTAGTCAAGACTTTGGCTAAGATCAAGCCATGGCCGCATACGAAACACGCCGCTTAACAACTTAACTGAGACTGCCAAAAAAAATTGCAGCCGTAAACAGCGTTCAGGCTGAAGCACCGCCTATCGATTTCGCG
>JACQBD010000177.1 GCA_016194665.1 Gammaproteobacteria bacterium | reverse complement strand
GCAATTGGCGCATCGTCAAGGTGGCGACCACCAAGGCACAGCGCAAACTGTTTTTCAACCTGCGCAAGTCACGTGAGCGTCTGGGCTGGATGACACGCGGCGAGGTCGATACATTGGCCGAGAATCTGGACGTGGCGCCGGAGTCAGTACAGGAAATGGAATCGCGCATGAGCAACGCGGACGTGGCGTTCGATGCCGACAACGATGCCGATGACGACAGTTTCCACGCCGCCCCCGCCGGCTACCTGCAGGACATGCGCTACAACCCGGAAGTACTGGCAACGCAGTCCGATCAGGAAGATTTGCGCCAGACGCAGCTGCGTTCCGCGTTGACCTCGCTCGATGCGCGCTCGCGCGACATCATCCAGCGCCGCTGGCTCGACGAGAAAAAACCGACGCTCCACGAACTGGCCGACGAGTACGGCATCTCCGCCGAGCGCATCCGCCAGATCGAGATGAAGGCGCTGGATGTCATGAAAGACGCGCTCGAAGCGTAAACACGGACGCAAAGGATGCAGTCGACTCACGGACAAATCAGGATGATGATACCTAATGAGCAAGATCGAATTGGGCAAAATACGACCGGCTAACTTGGTGATACAAAGGGAATTCGGGATTGTTGAACAGAATGGTCTGAGAGAGTCTTTCGCGCTTTACACTGTGAATTCCTCTCAATTGTCTAACTGGGCCGAGATCGAAGCGGCCCGGAGTCATCCTGAAGTTGCCACGCTATTTGCCAGAGCCGAAAGGCTGGCTAAAAGAATGACCAACAAGGCGCACGCTGCTGCTCTAACTAAGCTGGACGAGCGGCTCGCCCAATAAGCGGCAGGAAACACCAAGTCCGGATTGCGCTGTGCTTAATCCGGGATTTACTTGATTCAATACTCTGGGAGGTTCTTTTCCATGCTAAGGCCGTTATTCCTTCTTGTCTTCCTTTTGGCCAATTCCTCAGCATTCGCGTACTTCTACGATGGCAATAAACTTGTTGTTGAAATGCGGGAGTTCGAGAAGGCAGAACGATCTGATCCTCGCACCAACTATCAATCCTCGTCCCAGTACATAGGTTTTGTGGTTGGAGTTCACGATGCCATTGCGACCACCCTTTGCAGTTCTGGCGACATTAGTGTCAGGCAGGTAACTACAATCGTCGCCAAGTATCTCAATGAACGCCCGGAGGAATGGAACAAACCAGCATTCCAGTTGGTCAGCCGGGCTTTGTGGCAAGCATTTCCCTGCAAATCGACTTCTCCCCCTAAGTCCAATGAAAATAAGTCTCGGAACCCCAAACCGTGATCTGTTTCCCTAAAATCAAACTAAACCAAGTTTAGAATTTTCACCCCCCATGATTTTTCACGACGAAGAGATGGACTATTGGGGTGCCTTCCGGAAATTAATTGTTAGTTTCGCGGTAGGTATATTGCTAGGGTTAGTATCAGTATCGGCGTCTGCCGAGTACAACTCAAGGAAGCTCGGAGAGGCCGCGGGCGCCTACTTGAATGCTGTCGACATGATTTTACAACTCCAAGAATCTAAATGCGGTTACCTATTTAAGAAGAAAACATATAGTTTTGATCGCACGGTGAAAGAAGTGCTGAGTTATCTCAGACCTAACGACCAAAAGGAACTACAGGCGTTTCTAGATGGAGAAGAATTTCGGAAAGGCCAAGAAGACAACAAGCGCACTATACAGGAGTCGCTACGATCGTTAGGCGGGCGCGAAGGATACGATGAAAAGACGATCTGCGGAATGATCTTGTCAAACACGGCGATGGTGCACGAGTACGCTAAACAAAAATGGGAATACGCAAAAAGTCATTACACAAAATGACGGGATTCTGTGGTAAATGGACTATATGCTTTATTAAAGGATTAAAGGGGTCACCTATTTTTCTTTCCAATTCTTTCAAAGATCAGCTCCTCTCGCCCAGCCAGCACACCAGGTAATATAGCCGGAATCCCTCCGAGGAACGCGACGGGCCGATGACGCGGGCGGGGTAAAGTTTTTTTGCCGGATCGGCACCCCCAAGCGCCGCGGCTTCGGAGTCCACCACCGTCACACAATTCTCCGGAAACCGTTCGCGGGCGCGCCGCGGCGCGTAGATCAGCGCGAAACATTCGTTGACAACTTTACCTTCCGGATCGAGACCGATGCGCGCCATGAGCAAATACCCAGAATCAGCGGTTGATGGAAGGATTATCATACCCGCCCGCGAGGGTCACAAGCATTTTCATTTACCGCGAACAGCGGGGCACGTAACATGCAGCCCCATTCCATGACTTCACCTCTCCCATTTTTCGCCACCTGCCCCAAAGGCATCGAATCGTTGCTCGCCGACGAACTGCGCGCGTTCGACGCCGGTGGGGTGAAGGAAACCCGCGCCGGGGTGGCATTCACAGGCACGCTCGCGACCGCCTACCGCGCCTGCCTGTGGTCGCGGCTGGCGAGCCGCGTACTCCTGTCGCTCACGCGCATCCCCGCCGCTACGGCCGAAGCGTTGTACGCCGGCGTGCAGCAGATCCGCTGGGGCGAACATCTCGATGCCAACGGCACGCTCGCGGTGGACTTCACTGGCACCGGATCGGGCATCACGCACTCGCGTTTCGGCGCGCTCAAGGTGAAAGACGCCATCGTGGACCAGTTGCGCGACGAATTCGGCGCGCGCCCATCGGTGGACACCGAGCGGCCCGATGTGCGGGTCAATGTTTATCTCTACCGCGACGAGGCGATATTAAGCCTCGATCTTTCCGGCGAATCGCTGCACCGGCGTGGCTATCGCTCCGAAGCCGTGGAAGCGCCGCTGAAAGAAAATCTCGCCGCGGCGATTCTGCTGCGCGCCAACTGGCCCGCCATCGCCAAACAGGGTGGTGCGTTCGTCGATCTCATGTGCGGTTCCGGGACTCTGCCCATTGAGGCTGCACTCATCGCGGGTGATATCGCGCCGGGACTAACGCGCGACTATTACGGCTTTCTGCGCTGGAAACAGCACGATGCCGCGCTCTGGGCCGGGCTGATCGCCGAAGCCGAGGCACGGCGCGCGGTGGGGCTCGCCGGTCTTCCACCAATCCGCGGCTACGATCACGAGGCACGCGCGGTGCGCTATGCCCGCGAGAACGTCGCCGGCGCCGGACTGAGCGATTACATCACCATCACGCGCCGCGAGCTCTCGGCCTGCGTACCCGAGGATGCCCCAACCGGACTGATCGTGGTCAACCCACCTTATGGCGAGCGCATCGGCGAAGCCTCCGAGCTGCCTGCACTATATGCCGAGCTGGGCACGCAACTGAAAAAAAACTTCCCCGGCTGGCGCGCGGCGGTATTCACGGGCAACCCGGAATTTGGCAAACACATGGGCCTGCGCGCGAACCGTTACCACACGCTTTTCAACGGCGCGATCGAATGCCGGCTGCTGCATTTCGAGATCACCGAGGCTTCGGTCGTCGAAGAGCGCGTGCCGAAAGCTTTTGAGATCCGTCCCGGCTCCAGTGCCGAGATGTTCGCCAACCGCCTGCGCAAGGACCTGCAGCACTTCGGCCGCTGGGCGCGGCGCCAGGAAATTTCCTGTTACCGCCTGTACGACGCCGATCTGCATGAATACAACCTGGCGATTGATGTCTACGAATCTGACCGGCGTTACGTGCACGTGCAGGAATACGAGGCGCCGGACACCATCAGCCCCGACAAGGCGCGCCTGCGTCTGCAACACGCGCTCGGGGTGATTCCGCTGGTGCTCGAGATCCCGCGCGAGCAGATGTTCTTCAAGGTGCGTCGTCGCCAGAAAGGCGGCGGGCAATACGAAAAGCTCGACGAGACCGGCGCATTTCACGAGGTGCGCGAAGGTCCGTGCCGTTTTCTCGTGAACTTCACCGACTACCTCGACACCGGACTGTTTCTCGACCATCGCGCCACGCGCGCGATGCTGGGCGAACTGGCCAAGGGGAAACGCTTTCTCAATCTTTTCGGCTACACCGGCACCGCCACGGTGCACGCGGGGCTCGGCGGGGCGGCGTCCACCACGACCGTGGACATGTCATACACCTATCTCGATTGGGCGCAGCGAAATTTCGAACTGAACGGGATGCGGGAAAAAAACCACGAGCTTGTCCAGGCGGACGTGCTGGTGTGGCTCAAGCAAAACCACGCACGGCGCTACGGTTTGATCTTCCTAGACCCGCCGACGTTTTCGCGCTCGAAGCGCATGGATGACACGTTCGACGTGCAGCGCGATCATGTGGCGCTCATTGCGGATGCCGCCGCGCTGCTCGAGCCGGATGGTATTCTGGTCT
>JACQBD010000168.1 GCA_016194665.1 Gammaproteobacteria bacterium | reverse complement strand
GAGGAGTTGGATTAGTGGCGCTCGGATTATTAGTGCCGTGTACCTGCGTGTGACAGTTCAAGCAACCTCGGCCTTGCGTGTAATTGATACCGCTCTTGCCGGACGTGGTCGCGCCGAGGAGCGCGGAAGTTTGTCCTTGACCGCGTATTTGCGCGACCTGTCCGCCATGGGGCGTGTGACATTGATGACACAGGAACGGCGGCCTTGCCTTCAACATGCTTTCGACCACGGTGCCATGCGGGTTGTGGCAGTTGCTGCAATCTTCCGCCACCGGCTCGTGCGTGTGCACGAACGGTCCGCGTTTTTCCATGTGACAGGTGTAGCAAGTGTCGTTGACGTTATCGCGTTTCATCAGTTTCGGTCCCACCGAGCCGTGCGGGTTGTGACAATCGGAACAGGACATCTTGCCTTCGGGAATCGGATGGTGCGACGGTCGATTGATCTGCGCGCGTTGTTCCTTATGGCAGGTGAAACATACTTCGGGCTGTGAAATTTTGTCACGCACGGCGTCGTGCGCAGTATGGATGCGGTGACAAGCAGTGCAGGCGAGGTCGCGCGTCTGGTGCGTGCTGCCCATCCAATGCGAGCGCGTCGAGTCTTTCCAGTGACAGGATAGACAGGCGTCGTTGCGCGCCTCGATTGGCGTGGTGGAATTCTTGGTAAATGTGCGCTCGGGTTTAGGTCGTTGCTGCTGTCCGGCAACATTGGCTAGATGCGCCTCGCTGTCGCCGTGGCAGCTGGTGCAGGTTGGGGTGCGCGCATCGGCGAGAGCGCCGTGCCTGGTTTTGCCGATGGAGAGTACCTGGGGGCTGTCGGTTTCATCGTGACAGCGAGTGCACTTGGCGTCGTCCTTGAGCACCAGGTCCTTCGTGACAGTGGTGGCGGATGCTGGTTTTGTTTCCCCTAAGTTGGGAAGATCCGCCGCAAGTGTAACGACGATTCCACCCGCACCCCATAGGAAGGTGGATAACAATACCGCTTTGCGCATGAGTTTCATGCTCGTCCTCCTTGATAGTTCTTCTATTGCGCCGTTATCGGCCCACCGCGCCAACCAATCTGGTTTAGAGAGAAAGAATCCAATTCACCAGGTTTTTGATTTGCGCCATATCCTTGGTCTTGATGATCTTGTGGTCTTCTTCGTGGCCGTCGGGAAATTTGGCTTTTTCTCCCGTCGTGATATGCGTGATCAATCTGGCTTCGGCGTCGCTTTTGCCGCGATACTTGCCGGCGATCTTGCCCCACGCCGGCCCGTCTTTTTGTTTCGCGGGATTGTCTTCCACCGTGTGGCACTTGAAGCAACCATTTTGCCGCGCCAAGGTTTTCGCGGCTTCGGCATCGACAGTGGCGGCGTTAGCGGAAAAAATGAAAATCAGCGGTAAAGAAAAAATAATAAGCAACGCACGAGAACGCATTTTTATCTCCGGCCAGCACTTCCGCCCACGTAATAAGGAAACGAAATTCTGCAGGAATGCATGCAATGAATCTTTGATGTGGATCAAAGAGGTAGCAGTAAAAAGAATAATCGACGGAGTTCTGCCCACAAAAAACAGTGTTGAACTTTTTTTAGGAGAAAGCGCCGACTATTAATATCGCTATATAAAACAAGCCCCTCAAGGGCGCCGACCATTTTCAATTTAGAGTTATTCTTATTTCAGCGGCGTCAAAAAGGCCGAGTTATGAACTATCTTAAATATTAAGTAAGGAGGGTTTGGTTAAGAGAATGGATGTTTTCTGTAACACAGCCGCGCTCTTTCTTGCTGGATAGCAGAGTTTTTCAAGCGTTTGGTATGTAGACCAAATAATTTAAAGAGAGAGTTTTCCTCGTGGTAAAAAAGTTTCGTACGCCTGCACGCAAACAACGCCGCTCTAGCCGGAATTCCAAAGCATCGACGCGAAAAAACGAGCGCGCGCACCCGCGTGGGGCGGCAGCGCTCGGAAGTGAAGCCGTGCTGTCTACGTTGATGGGCAATTTGCCGGGCATGGTGTATCGCTGCCACAACGACAAGGATTGGACGGTGGATTTTGTCAGCGTCGGCAGCTATGCGCTCACCGGTTATACGCCGGAGGACTTCGCCAGCAATCGTGTTACCTACGGTTCGCTCATTCATCCTGACGATAGCGAGTCCGTTTGGGCGCAAGTGCAGAAAGGCATCCAGGCTAAAAGCGCCTTTGAACTTATCTATCGCATACATACCGCGAGTGGCATAGAAAAATGGGTATGGGAGCGTGGCCTCGGAATTTTTTCGGATGTCGGCGAGCTGCTATTTCTCGAAGGGTTTGTGACCGATATCAGCGAGCTGGTGCGCGCGCAGCAAGAAGTGCGCGACAGCCACGCTATATTGGAAAATGTATTTTCCAGTACGCACGTGATGATTGCCTACATGGATCCGCAGTTTAATTTTATTCGCGTCAATCAAGCCTACGCCGCGGACGATGGTCATGATCCCGATTTTTACGTCGGCAAGAAGCATTTCGATCTCTATCCCAATCTTGAGAATGAAGTGATATTCCGGCGCGTGTTGGAGACCGGCGCAGCATTCGTGACGCATGCGCGACCGTTCGAATACAACGACAAAACCGAACATCCCGAACGCGGCGTTACCTTTTGGGACTGGAGTCTTACGCCGGTAAAAGAAATGGGCAAGGTGACCGGTTTGGTTTTGCTGTTGGTCAATGTCACCGATCGCCTCAAGGTGGAATCCGAGCGCCGCAAGCTATCGTCCGTCGTCGAACAGACCGCCGACGCCGTGGTGGTGACGAATCGCGAAGGCATTATTGAATACGTCAATTCGGCCTTCGAAACCATCACCGGTTACAGTCGCGCCGAAGCCATGGGCCAAACGCCGCGTCTGATCAAGTCAGGCAAGCATGACAAAGAGTTTTACGGCCACTTATGGAAAACTATTCTTTCCGGCCACGTATATCGAAATATTTTTATCAACCGTCGCAAAGATGGCGCTCACTATTACGAAGAAAAAACCATTACACCGATTAAGGACGAGCAAAGCCGTATCACCCATTTTGTTTCCACCGGCAAAGACATCACCGAGCGCATGCAAGCACAAGAACGTTTGCAATATCTCGCCTATCATGACGTGTTGACGACCTTGCCGAACCGCGTGCTGTTCATGGACCGGCTGGAACAGGCCTTGGCGCGCGCTCCACGTCGCGCACGCCAGCTGGCGGTGATTTTCCTGGACCTCGATCGTTTCAAAGTGATTAACGACACTCTCGGTCATGATTTTGGCGATCGTTTATTGCAAGTGCTGGCCGAACGTTTAGGCAGTTGTGTGCGCGAAGGCGACACCGTGGCGCGCGTCGGCGGCGATGAATTCGCGATATTGCTGGATGACATGGCGTCGAACGACGACGTCGTGTTCGTGGCGCGTAAAATTATCGAGGTGTTCGCCAAGCCGCTCAACGTCTATCAGCGTGAACTGTTTGTCACTACCAGCGTCGGCATCAGCGTTTTCCCGAACGATGGCGAGGACGCCAAGTCCTTGCTTAAAAACGCCGACACCGCGATGTACCGCGCCAAGGAAGCCGGCCGCAATACCTATCAGTTTTATTCCGCCGACATGAGCGTGAAAGCGGTGGAACGTCTTACCTTGGAAACGGGGCTGCGGCGTTCGTTAGAACGCAATGAGCTGGTATTGCATTATCAGCCGCTGGTGGACCTGAAGAGCGGACGGATTATCGCCGCCGAAGCCTTATTGCGTTGGCAGCATCCGCAACTAGGTTTAGTGCAACCGGCGGAATTTATTCCCTTGCTGGAAGAAACCGGCATGATCGTGGCAATCGGGGAGTGGGTGATGCGTCAAGCTTGTCATCAAGCTTATGCCTGGCAGCAGCAAACGAAACGGCCCTTGCGCGTGACGGTGAATCTTTCGGCGCGTCAGTTTAGCGAGCCGAATTTATCCGCACACGTCACACAGATGCTGCAAGAAACGCGCTTGGATCCAACTCTGCTCGAGTTCGAAATTACCGAGAGCATTTTGATGCAGCACGCCGCATCTACTATCGAAACCTTGTTGCGACTCGGTGGTTTAGGCTGCCGCTTTGCCATCGACGATTTCGGCACCGGTTATTCGTCGCTGGCTTATCTAAAACGCTTCCCGATTCACGTGCTCAAGATCGACCGTTCGTTCGTGCGCGATATTCCCGGCGACAACGACGACGCGGCGATTGTCAGCACCATCATCGCCATGGCGCATAACTTAAAATTACAAGTCATCGCCGAAGGCGTGGAAACCGAACAGCAGTTGGCTTTTTTACGCGCCAGCGGTTGCGACGCCATGCAAGGGTATCTTTTCAGTCGCCCGGTGCCCGCGGAAGAATTCGCGCGGCTGTTGACCGCGCCCACGCATGCTATTTTCAGCGACCGTTAATCACGGAATAACCCGCCGCGAATCAGCGAACGCGTAGCTGATGATTCACCCCAATGGCTAAACTAAAAAGTATCAGCGCCCCCGCTTGATGCGCCGCAGCCAGCGGAATGGGAACGATATAAAGCAGCGTGGCAATACCGAGCGTGATTTGCACCATAAGCCATGCGAGCAGAAAATAAACCGCGCGCCGCGCCGGCGGCGATAAAGGATATCGAATCGCGGTCCACGCAAAAATAGGAATCACTATACTGAGCAAATACGCGATCAAGCGATGATCGAATTGCACGGTCGCGACATTTTCAAAAAGATTAATCCACCACGGCTGCAAGGCCCACAGCCCTTCCGGAAAAAAATGCCCGTTCATGAGCGGGAAGCTGTTGAAAACGAATCCGGCTTTATTGCCGGCGACAAAGCCGCCGGAAACAATCATTAAAAAAATAAGCGCCGTGACCATCGTCGCGAAACGCCGTAAGCCGGCGAGCGCCGGTAATGCTTGCGCGCGTGCTTGCCATAGTCCCAGCGCGACCCAAAACAAGTAGGCATAAATAATCACGGCAAACGCGAGATGCGCCGTGAGGCGATAAGGGCTTACGCGCGGAATATCCACCAATCCGCTTTTAACCATGTACCAACCCATGGCGCCTTGCAGTCCGCCAAGGATGAACATGGTCACCAATTTGGGAACCAATTCGCGCGTGATGCGGCGGCGAAATAAAAAATAAAAGAACGGCACCAAGAAAACCACGCCGATCAATCTTCCCAGCAAGCGATGCGACCATTCGACGTAAAATATTTTTTTAAATTCCGGCAATGGCATGCCGCGATTCACCTTGCGGTACTCCGGCGTTTGTTTGTATTTGTTAAAAGCGGAATCCCACTGCGCTTGGTTCAAAGGAGGCAGCGCTCCCATGATCGGATCCCATTCGACGATGGAAAGCCCCGAGCGCGTTAGCCGCGTGACCCCGCCCAGCACCACCATCGCAAAAATCAATGCGCAGCAAACAAACAGCCAGACGGCGAGAGGCTTGTTGGGGGAGCTGCTTGAAAGAGTTGTCATGTTTTAAGATCGCTAAGTGCGCCGATGATACAGCTTCGTATTTCGCGCGCAATAACAGCCTTAAACCACGCTATTCGGGAAAATTTTAAATGGGGCATTGGAGCGCATGGGCATGGTTATGACATCGCCCTGAAGGCGGGATGCGAAATCGGCTGCAACATGGAGCCGCAAACCGTGGCCGAATTGGCGCAACGCCAGGACGAAGAAAACGCCGCCAAAGCACTCAAAAGCCGACCTCGTTCAATCTTTCCGGTGGGCGATTTATAGATGCCGTTCTAGCATAGGCGGGTATATACTCTTAGCCACAAAACTAAATCGTGCGTCTGGGGATGGCATGCCAAGCTGGCTAAGACCGGCGTTGATAGCAGTCAGCCTGATACCGCTATCGGTATGGGCTAATCCGTTCGCCTCATTATCGTTGATACCCTACGGCGAAGCCAAACTTGCCGGAAAAACCATTTTCACTTTGGAAAATGGCGATTACATCTTGCCCAGCTTTTCGCCTGACTCGCATTATTTGGCTTTTTCCCGCGAACTCGCCGAAGGCGCCACCGAGCTCGCCGAAATCCAAGCGCTGGATTTAAAAACTCTGCGGGTGAAAACGCTGCTGGACGCCAAAAGCTCGCGCGAATTTGCGGTGTATAAAAGTTTTGTCGCCGATTTTACGTGGAAAAACGCGACCACGTTGAAAGCCAGTATTTCCGACGGCGACGTTAACGGCGTGAATCTTTTTTTTGATGTGGCGCTGGGTAAATTGATAGAAAAAAAACCGCTCGGTGCAAATGACGACGGTGCTTCCGCGGCCAAACCCAGCAACGAAACCTTAGCGGCTTTCCCCTCGATTCCGCGTCCGGCATTGGAGAATGCGCTACAGAATGGATTCAAAGTCGGTAACGATAAGTATGTGGTGCAAAAAAATTACTGGAAACAAGATAACGACATTTGGCTGCTCGACGTTAAGACCAAACAAATCACCAAGCTGATCGTTTTACCGGAAGAATGGATCTATAGTTTGCGCGGCGCTTTTGCTGCGGGGAATGCTTTTATTATGTTGGTGGCGTTTAACAAGGAAGCCTACCTGGCGCGCCAACAGGCCGGCCGCCTGGAACTATTGTATCGTTTGCCGGTGAGCAATTATCAGCAAACCGCGCTGCGCGTCGAACACGCCAATAACGACCGAGTTTTGTTTCAAATCAGCACCGGCGCCGCCTATGAAAAACGCGAAAATTATTTCTTCGTTTACGATAAAGCCGGACTTAAAAAAATAAAGGACATAACCGGGATTTACGATCTGAATGTCGACGCCAGCGGGCATTTGGTGTGCTTTTCTTTATGGAAAGAAAACAAACGCAAATTAGTTATTCAAGAACTGAAAGACCCCCGTTGAAGCCGGCGCTGGCCGCTGACGCGCGATAAGGATAAACTCGCACTGTTTTCGTAGTTCTCATTCGTCGACCCATTCGCCATGAAAAAATATTTTGTTATTTCCAGCTTGGGCAAGGACCGCCCCGGTATCGTTAATCAGTTGTCCAAGATCGTGCTCGATTGTGCGTGCAACGTCGAAGACAGCCGCATGACGGTATTGGGCGGCGAATTCGCCATGATTCTTATGGTGTCCGGCCATTGGAGCGCGATCACGCGGCTCGAACGCCAGCTGCCGGCGGTGGCAAAGAAACTCGAGTTGACCATCGCCACTCAGCATACCGAGCCGCGCGCCAGCACCCACAGCATGGTGCCTTACATGGTCGATGTCGTGGCCATGGACCACAGCGGCATTGTCCACGAGATCGCCGATTTCTTCGCCAGCCGCAATATTAATATCGAGGAAATGAGCACCTGGACCTATCCGGCGGCGCATACCGGCACGCCGATGTTCGCGCTCAATATGACCGTGAGTTTTCCGGCGGAGATTCATATCGGCCGTCTGCGCGATGAGTTCACCGGTTTCTGCGACAAGCTCAATCTGGACGCAACCATCGAGCCGGCGCGCCACTGACTTTCAGCGTTTCAACGCCGCCCGGCTTTTTTGTTTTTTTTTCCAACAGTTCGTGAATTAAAGGCGTGCAGATAATTTCCAACGCCAGCTGCATTTTGCCGCCCGGGATAACCATGGTGTTAGGACGCGACATGTAGGAATTTTTAATGCGCCGCATCAAGCCTGGAAAATTAAAACGCGCCGGTTCGCGAAACCGAATCACCACCACACTTTCATCCGCCGTCGGCACGTCGCGCGCGATGAAAGGATTCGAGGTATCGACGATCGGCACACGCTGGAAATTAATATCGGTAAAAGAAAATTGCGGCGTGATGCACTGTGTGTAATCGTGCAGGCGGCGCAGAATGGTGTTAGTGACCGCCTCCGGCGTTTGCCCGCGCACATTGGTGTCGCGATGAATTTTTTGGATCCATTCCAAGCTCACCACCGGCACCACGCCGATGAGTAAATCCACATGCTGCGCTACATCCACGCCCGGATTTTTTTCCGCGGCTTTGCGGCGTTCGATGACGATGGGATTGTGCGACGGGCTCATTTTGCGCCGCGTCCATTCGCGCGCCATGACGCCGCCGTGTAAACCTTCGTAGAATAATAAATCGGTATTGGACGGCAGAGTTTGCCACGGCGTGAAGGTGCCGAGCGCCAATCCCAGCTGCGCTTGGTTGTCTTCCATCACATAGTCGCGTACTTCGCCGGTGCCGTGCTCGGCATATTTTTTAAACAGCGATTCCAACCGTTCTAATTCGTGCATCTCCGGACCAAACAGACTTAATGTTTTTCCTTGTGCCTGCGCTTGCTGAATTAAGCGATTGGCTTCATCGCGCTCGTAACGCATGAAGGCCTCGCCTTCGACAAACGCGGCGCAAATTTTTTCGCGCCGAAAAATATCCTGAAAGGCGTGACGCACGGTGGTCGTGCCGGCGCCGGAGGAGCCGGTGACCGCAACGATGGGGTGTTTTTCAGACATAGCGATGCCTTAAGACGAATCGATGCCGCTATCTTTATGGCATTTATGCGCGCGGGTCAACGGTTGCCGGCCGCAGGTTTGCTAAACGCACTTGGTATAGTGAAAAATAAAGCCGGTTTGGCGAATGTTTATAAATATTCTTAAGATATCGGCGGGCGAATTTTAGGCATGACAGCTGGCGAGGCCGCGTTTTTCCAAATAGCGCTGATGATAATCTTCGGCTTTATAAAAGCGCGCCGCGGGCACAATCGCCGTGGTAATTAAGCGGCAATATTTTTTCGACTTATCCAATTTTTCCTTGGCTTCACGCGCAAGACGTTCTTGTTCCAGTGTGTGAAAGAAAATGACCGAACGATATTGCGAACCGAGGTCCGGGCCCTGGCGATTCAATGTGGTTGGATCGTGCAATGCCCAAAAAGCATCGAGCAATTTTTCATAGCTGACTTGTGCCGGATCGTAGCTCAGCTCTACCACTTCCGTGTGACCGGTGGTATCGCTGCATACTTCTTCATAGGTCGGATTCATTTTTTGGCCGCCGCAATAGCCCACCATCGTCGACATCACGCCTGGAATTTTTCGAAACGCGGCTTCGACTCCCCAAAAACAACCGGCGCCAAAAGTAGCTTTTTCCATAGACCTACTCCGCTTACGTTATTCACTGTTGGATACAGACCGGGCTGAGCGGGGAATGTTCACGAATAAAAATAAAAACCCCCAGGGTCTCTGGGGGTTTGAGGAACGTGTAAAACTTTGCAAAGCGTAGTTTAAACGACGACCACCTGGCGCTCGCCGCGGAGCTTTAAGTTGACCAGGGCTTCATCGGCACGCCGCAACATTTGCTGCGGTTCTTCGCCGCGCGCGTAAAAAGTCAGCACGCCGCCGAAGCTGGGCATGGGGAAACTTTTGCCCTTGTGGCTGAAGTGCGATTCCATCGCGCGCTTGCGTACTTTATCGAGCGCGCGCATGGCGTTGTCTTTGTCGGTGTTGGGCAGCAGCACGGCAAACTCATCCTTGTTATAGCGCGCCACCATGTCGTAGCTGCGAAAGCTGCCGAGAATTTCGCCGGTGTAATGTTGCAGCACCGCTTTGGCGACTTCTTGACCGTGCTGTTGATTTATTTTTTCCATGTCTTCGATGTCGATCAGCGCCAGCGCCAAGGGATTGCCGTGACGCTTCACGCGTTCGACTTCGGATTCGATTTGGCGCACCAGCACGTCGCGCTTGGGGATGCCCAAAACTTTCTTAGTAGTTTTTTCGTTGACGCGTCCGCGTTTGCGCGCTTTGTTTAATTCAACGTGCAGCTGTTCGCGCTCCGCCTCGATCATTTTTAAATAATTGGTGGCATCCGACAGTTTTTGCGAGAGGGCTTCGCGTTCGCGCAACAATTCGTTGACGCTGTTGCTCCAAATTTCGCGCAGCTCGTTTAAATTTTGCGGACTCGCGTGGCCGGCGTGGACGCGTGCCGGCGTATCGGTCTCGGATGTTTTATTTATTTCAGCTGTAGCTTGGCTCTCCATCACCACGGTCTCCGTTGACGTAAGGTTGGTTTTTGATTTTTCGCGATGCGGCGTAGGGCTGGATTTGTGCGCCAGATTAGCGCCGGCATCGTGAGTGGGCTTAGTTTGCGATGGCTTGGATTCAAGCGCTGTGGTTTTGTTGGCCGCGACGACGTGGTCGGCATCGGGCAAATACAGCGCGAAATGTTGTTGGATCAAGCGCGCGCGAATGCGGATCGGAAACGGCCGCGTTTGATCTTTGGTGTAGGCCAGCAATAGACCGTGCAGATAAGCGATGCACGAGCCGTTCACGTAACCGTGTTCGCGGCAATATACGACGGCGTTTTTTATTAATTGATGCAGCTCGCCCCCTTGCGGGTGGCTTTTCAGGTGCTCCAGATGTCGCGCTAAGGCACGCAACAATCCAGGCTCAACGGAGAGGTGTTCGCCGGCAGCCAATACTACACTCCTAAAACGAGAGGGTTTGGTAGCTTGTTACCTGTCTACCAACATAATGTACCTGTAGAGGGAATAAATAACAACATCTTGTGCTCAATCGAAAAGAGTTTTGAGACGATCGACCAAAAGCGGTTTGCCGAACACGGATCCATAAACCCGTCCGAACCCGGGCGCGTCCCAAGCGCGCACCACGATAAATTTTCCACCGGCTTCTTCGATCAAGATCCGGCTGGCGGCGAAATCCCAAACCGGGTTGCCGTAGTCGACCGCGGCATCGGCCGCGCCGATGACGGCGCACACATGGCTGAAGCAGCTGCGAAAGATGCGATGGTTCGGATGCGCGCGATTTAAGGCGTCGAACAAATGTCCATCGTCGCGATGTTTAATAAAATTGGCGCGCGCCGGCAGCATCAGCCGTTCGCTGCCATCGATGGCGGACGCATCGATATCAGTGAGCTTGAGGTGACGCCCGTTGTAATAGGCGCCGAGACCGAAAGCCGCGTGCACGCGCATATCCAGCAGCGGGTGATCGATCACTCCCACTAGCGGTTCGCCGCGATAGTGAAGCGCCAAAATGCTGCCGAAGGTAGGCAAGTGCTGCACAAAATCCTCGGTGCCGTCGATCGGATCCATGATCCACTGATACGCCGCTTGCGGATTGGTGGCGGGGTATTCCTCGCCGATGACGCCGTGATCCGGGAAATGCAGCTGAATCAATCCGCGTAAATGTTCTTCGACGCGCAGGTCGGCGCTGGTGACGAAACTATTGTCGGGTTTGCGTTTGACTTCGAAACCGGCGGTAATGATCGATAGCACCAGCGAACGCGCTGCCGAAGAAAATTCCAATGCCTTGGTATGCAAGCGCTCGATATCGCGCCGCGGAATTTCAGTACGCAGATCCATGGAGTATTTTTATTTCCTGTTTTCTATCGCAGTTTAGCATCATCGCATTTTTTACAGTTCAGCGCTTTGCCCAGATGCGCTGCCCGCCCCGCGGCGGTTATCACCCACGGTCGCTGGGTCCAGGGCGGGCGATGGCGCACATGTTGACCATGGCCGCATTCCAATTGCGCCACCCAATCGCCGTTTTCGTCTTGCAGGAAACCGGTTATTTTGCGTTGCATGAACGGCGGCTTACACCAACAAGCGCTTGCGCGTCAGCCGCACCGCGATGAGATAACCCAGCATTGCGTATCCCGCCAGCACCGCCAAGTGCAAGGCCACATTAGTCAGCGGCAAGCCCGCCACCAGCGGGCGAATAAGATCCACGGCGTGCGACAGCGGCAGCAGCTGCACCAAAGATTGCAACGCCACCGGCAAAGAACTGACCGGATAAAACACGCCGGAAAGAATGAACATCGGCGTCAGCACCAGCGTCACGTAATAGTTAAAAAAATCATAACCGGGGGCGAGCGAGCTCATGATAAGACCCATGCCCGAAAAACACAGGCCGACTAAAAATAATATCGCCGGCACGCCTAGCGCGCTCCAGTCGTGCACCGCGCCTAAAAAAGCCGCCACGATCAAAATCGCGCTGCCGCTGATGACGCACTTGGTGGCGCACCACAGCATTTCGCCGGCAAGAATGTCTTGCACTTCGACCGGCGTCGTCAGAATTGCGTCGTAGGTCCGCTGCGGGATCATGCGCGTGTATACCGAGAACATCGCTTCGAAGCTGGCGGTGTTCATCGACGACGACGCCAGAATGCCGGAGGCGAGAAAAGTGAGATAAGGCATGTGCATCATCTCGCCGATAAAAAGTCCCAAGCCATAACCCAAGCCCAGTAGATAAAGAAAAGGTTCGCCGAAATTAATCAGAATGCTGGGCAACAGCAGCTTGCGCCACACTAAGGCATTGCGCCGCCACACCGCGAAGGCAGCATTGGAAAATCGCGGGAAAAAAAGATTAGCCATGATCAGTCGCGCAGTTCATGACCAGTCAGTTTCAAAAACACGTCTTCGAGATTCGCCGGCCGATGCAGGAAAGTCAGCTCCGATAGACCTTCCAAGTGCTTCACCACGGCGCGCGCATCGCGCGTGTAGTAATAAAAGGTATCGCCTACCACCTCGAAGCGGCCATCGCCGGCCGATTCCAGCGCACGCCGCGCGACGGTTTCCTCGCCATGCACCTCGATAACTTCCGGTTCCACGTGCTGGCGAATCAACGCCGCGGGTTTTCCCTGCTCAAGAATTCGCCCTTGATCCATGATCACCAGCTCATCGCACAGTCGCTCGGCTTCTTCCATATAATGAGTTGTCAGCAGCAACGTTTTGCCCGATTGACGCAGATCGCGCAAGCGTCCCCAAATCATGTGGCGCACTTGCGGATCGAGCCCGGTGGTGGGTTCATCCAGTACCACGAGTTCAGGATCGTTGACCAAGGCGCGCGCAATGGTCAGCCGCCGTTTCATACCGCCGGATAAAGTTGCAATGCGTGCATGCGCGCGATCGGTAAGGCCAACGAATTCGAACAATTCGCGCAAACGTGCGTCGAGCGTGGCCGCGGGAATGCCGAAGTAGCCGCCATAAATGCGCAAGTTTTCCACCACGGTAAAATCCGGATCGAGATTATCCGCTTGCGGCACCACGCCGGTGCGCATGCGCACGGCGCGTCCCGCCTGCGGGATCGGCAAACCGAACACGCGGATTTCGCCGCTATTTACCGGCGACTGTCCCAGCAGCAAACGCAAGGTAGTGGTTTTACCGGCGCCGTTGGGGCCGAGCACGCCGAAGCACGTTCCCGCGGCGACGCTTAAATTAATGCCGCGCACGACTTCGCGTTCATTATAATTTTTGTGTAAATCGGTGATTTGTACGACCGCAGACATAATGTGTACTTTACCGGCTCGCGTGGCGCGCGGCTACAATGAAAGCCGGGCCATTGATCCGGGCGCTGCTTCCATTGGTCCGTACTCGGTGGCACGCCGATTCATGAAGCCCTAACTTTGAGCGATGACGCGCGGACGCAGTGCACACAAGACGTAATTCAAAATGCTCAAAAAACATTTTCTCAAAAATTACTTTAATAACTCGTGGATCGCACGCGCGTGGATTAATTTACGATTTTATTGGTACACGACCCGCAAGGGCCCGCCGATTTTCGTTTTGCTGTTCAGCATCGCGGTAATCGCCATCGCTTATTCCCTGTCCGCGCTTTTC
>JACQBD010000167.1 GCA_016194665.1 Gammaproteobacteria bacterium | reverse complement strand
GTGGCCAGCACCACTTGGCAGGGCAAAACGATTCGCTTATGGAACGTGGCGCAAGTGGAGCAAGCCAGCGGTGGCTTGACGCCCGGCACGATCGTGCGCGCTGACGCTTCAGGCGTACACATCGCCACGGGCGATGGGCTGTTAAACATCACGCATTTGCAAGCAGAGGGCGGCAAAGTTTTGACCGCGGCGGATTTTTTAAACGGCCACCGCATGGCGGCCGGCGATCGATTAGGCGATGCCACACAAACCTCATCGCGCTCCTAAATCTAAAGCTCCGACACGCGCCAATCCGCGCGCCTTGGCGGCGCGCGTGGTCGAAGCTGTCAACGTGCGTGCGCGCTATCTGGACGCCGCGCTGGCTGAAACATTAGATGCGTTACCGCGGGCTCAAATGCGCGACGCGCCGCTTATTCAAGAAATGACTTACGGCACGCTGCGCTGGTTTCATCAGCTGCAAGCCATCGCCGCGCTGTTTCTGACTAAGCCGCTTAAAGCTAAAGACCAAGACATTTACGCGCTGCTGCTGATTGGGCTGTATCAGCTGCGCCACATGCGCGTCGCCGAGCACGCGGTGGTGCAAGAAACCGTCGAAGCCGCCGTGGCGTTGAAAAAACCCTGGGCTAAGGATTTGCTGAACGCTTGCTTGCGTTCTTATCTGCGCGATACCGCGCGTGTCCAAACGGCGATCGAAACTGATCTGGCGGCGCGCTACAGCCATCCGCTTTGGCTCATCCAAGAATTTCAACGCGCCTGGCCGCAAGATTGGGAAACTATTCTTAGCGCCGATAACGAACGTCCGCCGATGTTATTGCGCGTTAATCTGCGGCGCAACACGCGTGCGGCGTTTGTCGCGCGCCTGGCTGAAAACGGAATTGATGCACAAGTCTTGCCTATTGTGGCTACGGCGGTAAAACTGGAAACGCCCGTGACCGTCAACGCCTTGCCCGGTTTTGCGCAAGGCGAAGTCTCGGTGCAAGACGCCGCGGCGCAACTGGCGGCGGTGTTGCTCGACGCGCAGCCGGGCGAACGCATCCTCGATGCCTGCGCCGCACCCGGCGGCAAAACCGGTCATTTGTTGGAACAAACACCGGCACTGACTGAATTGGTGGCGCTCGATAAAGATGCACAGCGCGTCGCGCTGATTGAAGACAATCTAAAACGCCTCGACCTCCGCGCCACCACCCTCGTCGGCGACGCCGCGCGGCCAACGGATTGGTGGGACGGCCAGCCCTTCGACCGCATTTTGGCGGATGTTCCCTGTTCCGCCAGCGGCATCGTGCGGCGTCATCCCGACATTAAACTGCGGCGCCAAGCACACGACCTGCCTAAACTCCTCGAAGCCCAAGCAAGTTTTTTAAATAGCTTATGGCCCTTGCTCAAACCCGGAGGTAAGCTTCTGTACGTGACCTGCTCGATTCTGCCGGTGGAAAACGAAGAACAAATGCAAACGTTTATGGCGCAACATCCCGATGCGGTGGAAGTTCCGTTACCGGCCGAAGCTGGACGGCCCTGCGTCATCGGGCGCCAGCGTTTGCCGGGCGAAGCGGGCTCGGACGGATTTTATTATGCATGCCTGCGTAAAAATTAAGCGCCGCCGAATCGTGCTCGCAGTGCTCGGCTTGGCTTTTTTTAGTCAGGCGCAGGCGGATTTTAAAGTCACAGAAATTCAACCCACGCTTGCGGACGGGGTGTTGACCTTGACCGGAAATCTCGATCTCAACTTAAGTTCGCGCGTAGAAGAAGCCTTGGCCAAGGGCATTCCCTTGGAAGTTAATATCGATATTCGTCTGTACCACCCGCGGCGGTTTTTATGGAATATGAAAATAGGCGAATGGACCTTAACTCGGCGTATCCAGTATCACGCCTTATCGGGGCAATATTTACTGAGCAGCGGCAAACCGGGAGCGGAAACCCGCGAAAGTTTACTCACGCAACAAGAAGCGCTCAAACAATTGGGCACACTCAACGATCTCAAATTCCCCATCAAAGAATCGCTGGCGCCGAATAATTATTCCGTCGATCTGCGCGTGAGCTTGGATATCGAGGCGCTGCCCACACCGCTGCGGCCGGTGGCTTACACCTCGCGCTCGTGGCATTTGAATAGCGGATGGACCACATGGAAAGTAGCGCCTTAAACCGCTACGTCACGCGCTACGTCACCGGCTTCGTGCCGCTGGCGGTGTTGTCGGGACTTTTGATCGCGGCGTTTATCATGATGAACGCCGCGGCGCAAAATTCAGCGCTGTTCGGGCGGCTTTATTCAGTGCTGCTGTTGATCAACATTCTCGGCGTGGTGTTGTTGCTGGCGCTGATTCTGCTCAATCTGTTTCATCTGCTGGAACAATATCGTGCGCGTGTGATGGGCACGCGTTTGACGGTGCGCTTGCTCAGCATGTTCGTGATGCTGGCGGTGTTGCCGGTGTCAGTGGTGTTTTTTTTCTCGATTCAAACGCTCAATCGCGGCATCGATAATTGGTTCGACGTACGCATCGAGCACGCCTTGGATGACGCGTTGCTGCTTGGACGCTCGGCCTTGGATGCGCTCAAGCAAGACTTACTTAAAAACACTTTAGAGATGGCAGGCGAATTGGAAAGTTTTTCGGTGACACGTCTCGATATCAGCCGCCACACCGAGCTGTCACTGCTGAACGATTTACGCGAACAATTCGCTATCACCGAACTAACGCTGTTTACGCAAGACGGCAAGATCGTCGCCTCCAGCAGCGAAGCCAGTTTTGAATCCGGCTCACTGATTCCCGACCGGCCCAACGACACGATCCTGACGCAAGTGCGTCAGGGCCAAACTTACGCCAATCTCGACGCCGTCGGCCGCGCCGGCTTGCGCTTGCGCGTGGTGGTGCCGGTACGCTCGCGCGAGGTCGGCGCGCCGAATCGCGTGCTGCAAGTTTTGCAGGCTTTGCCGCCGCGTTACGCCAAGCTCGGCGAAAGCGTGCAATCGGCTTTCGCTGAATATGAAAAACTGATCTATCTGCGCGGTCCGCTCAAGTTTGGTTTCACGCTCACGCTGTCTTTGATCGCTTTACTCACCTTGCTCATCGCCGTGTGGGCGGCGATTTTTTCCGCGCGCCGGCTGGCGGCGCCGATCCGCGAACTGGCCGAGGGCACGCGCGCGGTGGCGCAAGGCGATTATCAAAAACAAATTCCGGTGACCAGCCACGATGAAATCGGCATCTTGGTGGAGTCCTTCAACGACATGACGCGGCGCATTCACCGCGCGCAAATTCAAAGCAAACGCAGCCAACAAGAAGCGGAAATTCAGCGCGCGTATTTGGAAACGGTGATGGGCCATCTTTCTTCGGGCGTGCTCACTTTTAATCAACGCCTATTGCTGCGCACACATAATCCGGCGGCGAGCCAAATTTTGGGCGTCGATCTCAAAATTGGCGAACGCAAATCCTTGGCCTGGATGATCGAACGTTATCCTTCCTTACGCGCTTTTACCGATACGGTAGAGCAAGCCGCCGCGGCCGGCCAAAACGAATGGAGCACGCAGATTCAACTGGCGGCCAACAATCAAACGCGCACGCTGATGTTGCGCGGCACGTTGTTACCGTCGTGGCGCGGTAAGCGCGGCGGTTACGTGGTGGTGTTCGACGACATCACCACGATGATTCAAGCGCAGCGCGACGCGGCGTGGAGCGAAGTCGCGCGACGCATGGCGCATGAAATTAAAAATCCGTTGACGCCGATTCAATTGTCGGCCGAACGCATCCAGCACAAATATTTGCGCCAAGTGCCCGAGGAAGAACGCGCGGCGCTCGAACGCGCCACGCGCACCATCATCGAGCAAGTCGAATCGCTCAAAGCCATGGTCAACGACTTTTCCGAATACGCGCGCTCGGCGCAAATGCTGTCGCGCCCGGTGGATTTAAACGATCTGATTCGCGACGTCGTCGAGCTGTATAAAAACGAACGCGAGTTTGCTTCCGGCGTGGTGTCCTTGCACAGCGCTAAGTCGAATAAAAATAAAACCGCGCCCACGGTCGCCACCAAGCTCGATCTCGATGGACATTTGCCGATCATATCGGCCGATCCCGGACGGCTGCGGCAAGTGCTGCACAACTTGCTCATCAATGCACGCGACGCCTTGGCGTCCACGCCCAAACCGCTGATTCGCATCAGCACCCGCACCGCCACGGAAAATATTCATCGTTTTGTCGAACTCAAGGTGCAAGACAACGGCCCGGGATTTCCCGCATCGCTGCTCGAGCGCCTTTACGACCCTTACGTCTCCAGCAAGGAAAAAGGCACCGGCTTGGGCCTGGCGATCGTCAAGCGCATTATCGAAGAGCACGGTGGTACCATTGTCGCGGAGAATCTTAAAGACGGCGGCGCCAACATTACGATTCGTTTGCCGATCGGCGTGGTCGCCACATCGACCCAATCCAACGCCGCCGCTAAACCCGCGCAGGCGGAGAAAAAAGCATGAACCCCGGTTACATTCTGGTGGTCGACGACGAGCCCGACATCCGCCGGCTGGTACAGGAAATTCTCGAAGACGAACACTACAAAGTCGTGACCGCGGAAAACGCCAAGGTGGCGCGTGATGCCGCCAAAAAACAGCGCCCCGATTTGGTGTTGCTCGACATTTGGATGCCGGACACCGACGGCATCAGTTTGCTGCGCGAATGGTCCGAGTCGGGCAATTTGGAAATGCCGGTGATCATGATCTCGGGTCACGGCACGGTCGAAACCGCGGTCGAAGCCACGCGCCTCGGCGCATACGACTTCATCGAGAAACCGCTGTCCATGGGCAAGCTGCTGGTCACGGTCGAGCGCGCACTCGAAAACGACAAACTGCGGCGCGAGAATTTACGTCTACGACGCCAAACCGACCCAGCCTCCACGTTGATCGGCAAGAGTCCGATCATGCAACAACTGCGCGAAAGCATCGAACGCATTGCCGTCACCGACGCCTGGGTGCTCATCAACGGCGAACCCGGCAGCGGCAAAGCCGCGGCGGCGCGCTACCTGCACGCGCACAGCGCGCGCAAGGAACATCCTTTCGTCGAAGTCAGTCTGGCGGCCTTGGCGCCCACCGGCGTCGCCGCGCACTTATTCGGCCAAGAGCATAAAGGCGCCGTCACTCCCGGCTGTTTTGAACAAGCCGCCCACGGTACTTTACTGTTGAATGAAGTCGGCCAACTCGACGCCACGATGCAGGCGCGGCTACTCGATGCGCTCGAACAAAAACGTTTTACCCGCAGCGGTGGCCACAGCGCGATCGACATGGACGTGCGCATCGTCGCCGCCAGCGATCAAGAT
>JACQBD010000012.1 GCA_016194665.1 Gammaproteobacteria bacterium | reverse complement strand
GATTCGGGCTCGAACAGAGGCTCGCTTAAAAGCTCCCGGTGGGGCTGCGGTACTCGGCGTGGGCTACGGGGATGAATGAAGCAGGATACGGGGAACTTTGATCAGACCACAATTTTTCTTTTACGCTATTTGTCTTTTTTGGCAAGTTCAATTCTTGCATCTCGATACGCTATCTTTGGACTGCGTCGTCTGCTTCGAAAGCCGAGTTGCGTCAGTTTGGCATCTTCGCTTTTGAGTATCCAGACAAGACGAAGTCTGTTCTTTAGTATTTTTAGTATTTTCAATTCCGTTCTTGCGTCGAGGCATTCTTCGCGGATAGCAGAAACCGGAACGAAGTGTTCAAGATGGAATTTTCTCCTCCCCTGATCGAACCGTGGCTGGTCGTGCCAATTCTTCAGGCAAATATCAACTCCTAAGCGTTTAGCCTCCTTTAACGCTGCCCGACTTACTTCAGGAACAACGAAATTTGAGCACTTCTTGACATCGTCGGAGATGGATTCGAGCAGTCGAGCCCGTTGGCTTTTCGTTAGCTCTTTCGCCAGCAGTGCGCGCGCTTTCGCGCATATGGAACAAGCGAAGGGTTTGAGTATGCCATCAATTTTTGCCATCAGATGTTGTCGGCCAACGTTTTGATCAGCCGGCGGCAAAGCCGATCGGCTGAATTGAATTGTTATGCGTATGATTTATAAAGTTGATCACATGTTCTAATTGAGTTGAAAACCCGTACATCTTCTTTGCGCGTTTATGGCCCTCAATAAATGTGGGCGAGAAATATCTGGCACTAACCATGCGCCACCACCGCTCATTCCCCGAGGCGGCCAAGGTGGAGTTGATAAAGCCTTGCCCGAATCATCTTTGCCTGGCCCAAACTCAATCCCGATATGGGTTTCTGAGGACTTTTCAAACTCTCTAAAATCGCCGCCAAACCCAGAAAAGCCAAAGAACGTGTAGCACTTAGCAGTGATAGCTTTCGCTTGCCTATCAAGCGATTTTATTTGTTTATTCATAGAAACAGGAAAGCCACAAATGGCACGAGAGTGTGGATTTGTAACTTCAACACTGGATATAAGCATCGTTTCTGGAATAACACTGATGCTATGTTTACGAATAATCTCATCATCCATGCAAATTGCAGCAATATCGAAATGATCTTTATCATCGGAGCATGAAGCAGTCGTACGGCCAGTCACATCAATGAGTCGACCATTTCCACGAGTAAGTAACCCGGATGTATTGCCACGGATTGCGTGCGCGGCAGTAACTAAGTAGATCGACTTATTTACTTCTAAGAATACGCATGAAGCAAAAATATCTGGCAGAGAGTTTTCATCTCTCCTGAGCAGAGGATAAGTGTATGTTTGAATTATTTTTGATGCTTCTACTATCCCATACTTAAAGTTATCATTCATTTTTCCTCGCCTTTGTAAGCTTTATCGCATCAGGCGTAGTACAGAGAGATACATATTGGCAAGAGGTGTCTGCTCGATCAAGTCCACAATGCATAGTTTTAAACTTTTTTGGATCCCCGTAGCCCACGCCGAGTACCGCAGCCCCACCGGGAGCTTTTAAGCGAGCCTCTGTTCGAGCCCGAATCGCGTTGTTCAGCGATCGGCGAGTTAGGCTCGCGCCCGGTGGGGCGAGGAACGCAGGGGACCGGCGTAGCCGGCGTGGGCTTCGGGGTGTCATTTCTTTTGGTGACTTTTCTTTGGACAAGCAAAGAAAAGTCACTTGCCGTGGGTCAACCACCCACAAGTATAAATGCCGCCGTGGGCGACTCGACTAAGAATTGATTTTGAGATCGCGCGCAAGCGCGCGATTCCATGTAAACCCTGGATTCCCGCTTTCGCGGGAATGACAACCGAAAAACGAGCATGACCCGGATGGAACGAAATGGAATCCAGGGATTAAAAGTTTTCCTGTATTCCCGCTTCGCTCCATACAAGCTACTCGCTCAAGATGACAGTGACATTAGGCAAAACATTGCATAGCAGTGTGTAACAGGTTATATAATGAAGACAGGAGATTACTATGACCGAATATAACTACACCGTGATTATAGAGCGCGAAGAAAGCGGCGGTTACCACGCTTTCTGTCCCGCGCTTCGGGGCTGCCATTCGCAAGGCGATTCTTACGAAGAAATTGTGCTGAACATTACCGAAGCTATCCAGCTGTACATTGAAAGTTTAAAGGCCCATTCGGAACCTGTTCCCGCTGAAGATGTAATCATCAAGCCTATCCATGTAGCGGCATGAGTCCGTTGCTTCCGCAGGTCAAAGCCAAAGACCTGATTCGTGTGGCAAAGCAGCTTGGTTTTGAGCTAGACCGTCAAAAAGGCAGCCATGCCATATTTTATCGTCCTTCTGACAAAGCCCGTGTCGTCATCCCCGTCCATGCAGGTCGTGATATTAAACCAAAGACTCTGCATGGCATTATCGACGATATGCGAATAACGCCTGAAAAATTAAAAGAACTTTTATAGTACTGCCTGCGCGCGATGCCATGTAAACCCTGTTGCTGCCCACTTTCACGGGAATGACAACCAAGGTAGTAAGTGTGGTCTATATTAAAATAGACCATGCGCCACATCATTTTCGCCATCGCTGTTCTTTTTATCTCTTCAGCCTCAGCCCAAGAATACATGCCTTTCCCCCGGGCCCACATTACCGAAGATCAATGGAAGACTTATTTCGCGGAAGTTAAAAAAATGCACGGCGCCAGTCAGCGGGAGTTTCCGGCTGAACATTTGGCGGTGTATGAAGATCGTGATGCCGGCCTGTTTTGGGCGTTCACCACGCCGGGACATGCGGCGCATCCGGCTTGGGTTACGCGGCGGGTTGTGGAGCAAGCGGGCGAAGTGAGCACGTCTCAAATCGGTTATTTTGCCGGGGACGAACCAGCTTTCGCGAAACTTTTTAACGCTTACTTGGCGCTGACTGAAAAAACCGTAAAGAATCTGCAAGACGAAAAGTCTGGGAATAAAGCCGCGGTTTTACCGAAAATTTCTTTTACGCAGGCCCAGAAGATGGTGCAACAAAGTAAACAGAAATCCGGCTATGCTGAATATCTAAGTGAGTTTTCGCAACACAATAATCGCCATAAGCTGGATAGCAAAAGTGGCTGCTACTTGTTGACCGGCACTGAAATCAAACTCATTCTGATCTTGAACGATAAAGCGGTGGAGTCGGCCGTGGCCGATGTCGATAACGACAAGGCTCGGTGTTTTAAACGAATATATACCGGCGCTGAGATGCTAAAACCGCCGCACACGCCGTTCGCCATAGAATTGATAATTAAATAACGGAGTTTTTGACAATCACAGCACAAACACGGGAGCATAAGATGACACTGAAAAAAATTGGACGGCTATTGAACTGGGTTTCACTGACGGTGAGCGCTTTGCTGATAACGGCATGCGCTTCAACAACCGTCACTGAAACCACACCTCCCCAACTTCCGGTAGAGAACGTATTAATCGTTACCGGCGCCGGCATGGTGCCGTCGGCTAAAAACGATCCGCGGTATGAATCCATGTGGTTGCAGACCGCTAATACTTTTGCCAAGGGACTGCGCGACGCCATCGAGCATAGCGGCAAAAAAGCGCAATTGAACATTAGGCCCGATCAAAGCAGCGGCTTGGCGGAATATGTTGCGACGCTACTCGCAACCGGTAAACAGGATGCGCTGCTGCAAGTTACCGTGAGCCATGTAAAAAACAGTTCTGAAAATACTATCTATCTCGAAGCGTCGTTCATGCCGCTCGGCGCCAAGCGTTATTCGGACGGCCGTCGCCAGGCGACTACCCATGCCGGCCCCACAAAGCGCTATGCGCTTCTCAGCACCACCGGCAAAGACATGCGCGAAGCATCGCTATCGGAGCTGGCGGAAAAATTTGTAAAGGAATTGCGCGCTCAAGGATTTTTGTAACTGGGCCGATTAAGCGTCTTATCATGACCGCCGATGCTCCCATGGGTATAGATAACATACTCGCGCTCAAAGATTGGCCGCAACCAAACGGCGGCGCCCCTGAGCCTCAAGTGTACGCGGATGACGAAAATTTTATTTTGCTTTACTACACCGATAAAGAAAAATATGCGGTAGTCGAATTTCCTATGTGCCTTCAGTTTACTTTTGGCCATCCCAATGACGAAGTGCTTCCCGGGCATCCATTGTTCAAGAACGGCCTGAATTATTATACGGTTCATCGGATTGAAAATTCATCGAAATTGGCCGCTCTTGAAAAATGCAACGCGGTCCATCCACGTCATAATTCCAAACAATTTTTGAAGGACATGCATCATTATATTTTTACATTCCAAGATTCGACTTTGGAATGTTTAGTCCAGGAAGGCGCATCGTGGAAATCGATAGTGACCGTATATGATGAGGAAGAAGCTGCCATTCAGGCATTTAAATCGAAAATACCGACTTGACGCTCGCATCGTGCGGATGAGTGTATTGGCATGAGAAAATTTAAAAATTGCTTGCTCGCCGCAGCGATCGCTCCGCTCGCGGCGCCTCTACTATTCTCCGGCGGATTTTTTTTCGCAGTGCTTATTTTAGAGCCTCATCGAAGCTTAAACGATACAATAGAAAAAATTACCCATTTAATTCCTCTCGAAATTGCGATTAGCTATTTGGCAATGATTATTTTTGGTTTGCCGTATCTTTTTATCTTGCAGCGATATCAGCAGCTCACGCCCCTGCGCCTTGCGCTGGGCGGAATTCTCGGCGGCATCTTAACTTATGCCTGTATGATCGTTTTATTGTCCGACCAAACATACCGGCTTTCTTCGTTGGGATTAGGAATGGTAAAAGAAATTTTGATCGCTGGCGTATTGGGGCTATCTGTTGCCAGCGTGCTTAACTTCATGCTGCGGCGTAACCGTTAAGCTAACTGGTTTCTTTATTTAATAACTTTTTTTGAAAAGCCATACGCCAGGCGGCCGAAAGTGCGTCAAGTTTTAAAGCATGCGCATATTCCGCATGGGTTCCCTCGAGACGGAGTTTAAATATATCCCGCACGCTGATGGAATCGGCGGCGCGATCGATTAACTCGATAACATTCCCCGCCTCGACTCTGCCTTCGCGCAATACCTGTACGTAAAACCCCGTGCGGTTAGCGGCGGCGAAGTGCGCGGGGAAACGTGCGTCACCCATGCGGATGCCGAGTTTGAAACAAGGAGTGCGCGGTTGTGTGACTTGCACTTGGGCTGCGCCGATTTGAAATATGTCGCCGATAAATACCATGTCTTCCAACAAACCGGTGATCGTGAAATTCTCGCCGAATTGTCCGTGCGAAAAATCCCTGCGCCTTAATTCGCCGGCCCAGAACGCGTAGTGTTCGAACGGATACACATATACCGCCTTGTCCACGCCGCCGTGTACGCGCAGGTCGGCTTGTGCATCGCCTTCAAGGTTTAAGCGCCGCAACATGACCGGGCCGCTGACCGGCGCCTTAAAAATCCCGGTGCTCACGGTCTGACCGTCGAAGCTGACTGCACGCGGCAGGCCTACATTGACTGAAATCAGCTGCATTTCCTGAACTTCCTGTCTTGCGGTTGGTCTGTAAAAATCAATGTATACCCTATTTCATCTTCGGGCTAAACTGTAAACATGTTGCGCTGGTTCCGTTCTCATTCAAAATCTCTTGCCCGTGGCATGATTGCCGCCATGGCGTCGCTGTGGCTGGTGGCGATTGCCGCGCCCTGCGTGATGGCGCAAGCGCCGCAGATGGATTACGGCGCGACGCGTTGTCATATGCCGATGACGCAAGCGGACATGAACAATTGCGATCCGGTGTCAGCCGTGAGCTGCCAATTGCCCGACATCAACTCGCCGCTGATCGCCGCGCTGGGCGATATTCCCTACACGCCTGTACTGCTCTCGACTTTACCTGCGGCGTTTATTTTCCCCGAGACGCGGCAACATCCGCCGCAAGATTTTTATAATCCCAACATTTCACTGCCACCGCTGCACATCCGTCATCTCACGCTGATCCTTTAAATTTCTCCGGTGCGCGCTCGCGTGCCCTGTCGTTTTTTTATTCATGACTGTAAGGAGAGATTTATGTGCGTTACTCGTTTTTTATCCCGTGTTGCGGGAATTTCGTTCATCGTGCTGGCCGGCATCAGTAATGCTTGGGCCGAATCCGAGCTGACGCTGGCCGAGACCGAGCGCCTGGCGCTCGAACACGCGCCGTGGCTTTCGCACCATCGCACGAATGTCACGGCTGCGGCCGAACGCGTGACCTACGAAAGCCGGCTGCCCGATCCGCAACTTACCTTGGGTGCGATCAACGTTCCGACCGATACCTTCAAGCTTAATCAAGAAGACATGACCATGGTCAATGTCGGCATCCGCCAATCGTTCCCGCCGGGTGACACATTAAAACTACGCGGTCAGCGCGCCGAAAAAGAACTGTCGCGTGAGCAAGCGCGCTTTGAAATGGAACGGCGCAATCTGTTGCTGCAAGTGCGTAACACCTGGTTGGAGCTTTATTTCCTGGATGAATCTTTGCGGCTGCTCGAAACCTCGCGCCCCTTAGCGATACGTCAGCGCGAAGCCGCTGAAGGTCGTTACCGCGCGGCTTCGGCTACGCAACAAGAAGTCTTGCGCGCGCGTGAAGTGTTAACGCGTCTCGATGAGCGCGAACAAAGTTTACGCGCCGGCATATTACGCGCTCGCGCACAACTGGCGCGCTGGATCGGCGACGCCGCGAATCAACCTTTGCCGGTCGCTGCTCCGCTTTTGCCGACGATTCCGAAAACCTTTGATGCCGCACGTCATCCGGAATGGATCGCCGCCCAAGCCGGCACCGAGGAAGCGCGCATCGAGGTGGACATGGCGCGTCAAGAATACAAACCGGGCATGACCTTCGATCTTTCCTATGGCGCGCGCCAAGCACGACCGGACATGGTCACGGCGCTGGTGACTTTCGATCTACCGGTGTTTCGCGCCAAACGCCAAGACCGGCGGTTGGCGGAGAAACAAGCCATGGAAGCGGCGGCGCAGTTCGATACCGAGGACCGACGGCGCGAGCTCGAAGCGCGTTATCGCGCGGCGCTCGCGGAACACGATGCGCTCATGGCGCGCGTGAAAATTTATTCCGAAAGATTGATCCCCGATATCGAACGCGAAACGCGCGTGACCGTGTCGGGCTTTGCGCGCGACGCGGCGGAATTGCGCGAGGCGCGCCAGAAAGAACTGGAAGCCAAAACCGAACTCGTGCGCTTGCGCGTAGACCTGGCTAAAAACGAAGCCGAACTGCTTTATCTGACGGGGGAGGACACACCATGAAGCGAAATAAAAAAATTGCCTTGGCGTTGATCGTGATCGTGGCTGTCGGCGCTGCACTGGCTGCTTGGTATTACCGCATGCCCAAACTCGATTCCACAACTTCGACATCGGCAAAAACCGAACGCAAAATTCTTTACTGGACCGATCCCATGCTGCCGGGCTTCAAAAGCGACAAGCCGGGCAAATCGCCCATGAATATGGATATGGTGCCGGTATACGAAGGCGAGACTGCCGCCGACGACGCTAACTCGGTAACGGTTGCTTCGCAAATCGTCAATAATCTCGGCGTGCGTACTCATCAAGTTAAGCGCGCGGATGCAGTACGCCGTCTGAGCGCCGACGGTTACTTGTTTCGCGAGGGCGGCCACTTGTTGGCGCTCGTGGATATTCTCGGCCATGATGCAAGTTCATTGCGGCCGGGAATGGCGGCAAGCCTGCGCGTGACGGATATACCGGGAGGCGAATGGAGCGCGGTCGTGGCCAGCATCGAGCGAGATATCGATATCGGCGGCCGCTCGATCAAGGTGCGGCTACGCATTAAAAACGCAGATACCATGCTCAAGCCTAATATGTTCGCGAAAGTGACCATCCTTGTTCCCGCCAGCGGCAACTATTTAAGCATTCCGCGCCAAGCGCTCATTCGTACGGGCACGCGCAGCGCCGTAATCCTGGCGCTCGGCGACGGAAAATTCCAGCCCACTGAAGTGGTGCCGGGCGAGGAATCCGGCGATTGGATCGAGATACGCCAGGGCTTGAAGGAAGGCGACACTGTGGTCGTGTCCGGACAATTCCTGATCGATTCGGAAGCGAATGTGCGCGCCAGTTTTGAGCGCATGGAATCAACTCCAGCCAATTCTTCTGCACCATCAGTGCCAAATCATGCACAACATTGATACGCAATCACAGTTACGTCCCTTCTCCCTCCGGGAGAAGGATAGGATGAGGGTGAGTTATAAACGCAGTTTGGTTCCCCTCACCCCCTCGCTTTCGCGGGGGCAGGCTCTGGCCCTCTCCCGTAGAGAGAAGGAACGTTCTTCGTTTAATCCGAGGTACATTTCATGATCGCCGCCATCATTCGCTGGTCGCTGCATAATCGCTTTCTGGTTTTACTCGCGACCGCGTTTATTATCGCTTGGGGAATTTACGCGCTAACGCGCACCCCGCTTGACGCGATTCCCGATTTGTCCGACGTGCAAGTAATCATCAAGACAAGTTATCCCGGGCAGGCGCCGCAAGTGGTGGAAGATCAAGTCACCTATCCACTCACCACGGCGATGCTGGCGGTGCCGGGCGCGACCAGCGTGCGCGGTTACTCGCAGTTTGGCGATTCCTTCGTTTATATTATTTTCAAAGACGGCACCGATCTTTATTGGGCGCGTTCGCGTGTGCTCGAATATTTAAGCCAAGTGATATCGAAACTGCCGCGCAACGCCAAACCCGCGCTCGGCCCGGACGCCACCGGCGTCGGTTGGGTATACGAATACGCGCTCACCGATCGCAGCGGCGAACACGACATCGCGCAATTGCGTTCGATTCAAGATTGGTTTCTCAAATACGAATTGCGCACCGTGCCGGGTGTCGCCGAAGTCGCCAGCGTCGGTGGCATGGTGAAACAATATCAAGTCGTGGTAGATCCCACGCGCTTGCGTGCTTACCGGCTTACTCTGGCGCAAGTACGCAGCGCCATCGAAAATGCCAATCAAGAAAGCGGCGGTTCGGTGATTGAAATGGCCGAGGCAGAATACATGGTGCGCGCGCACGGATACATCAAAAATGGCAGCGAACTGCGTGAAATTCCGCTCGGCCTCAGTTCTTCCGGAACGCCGATAAAACTCGAACAGATCGCCGACATACGCCTGGGTCCCGAGATGCGCCGCGGCATCGCCGAACTCAACGGCCAAGGCGAAGTCGCCGGTGGCATCATCGTGATGCGTCAGGGCGAGAATGCGCTTGCCACGATTCAGGCGGTGAAAAGCAAACTCGAGAGTTTAAAAAACAGTCTGCCCAGGGGCGTGGAAGTCGTGACGGTGTACGACCGCTCAGCCATCATCAAACGCGCCGTCGCCAATTTACGCGGCACGCTTATCGAAGAATTCATCGTCGTGGCCTTGGTGTGTCTTGCCTTTCTGTTTCATCTGCGTTCTTCATTGGTGGTCATCATCACCTTGCCTATCGGCATTTTGGTGAGCTTGATAGTAATGAAATATCAGGGCATCAACGCCAATATCATGTCACTCGGCGGCATCGCCATTGCCATCGGCGCCATGGTCGACGCCGCCATTGTCATTGCCGGTGTTCGCGCTGGAAGCGCAGGAAGGACGCTTGTTCGCGCCGCTGGCCTTCACCAAAACCTACGCCATGGCCGCAGCCGCCGGCTTATCGATCACCTTGGTGCCGGTGCTCATGGGCTATTTCATCCGCGGAAAAATTCGCAGCGAGCAAGAAAATCCTATCAATCGTTGGTTGATTAATGCTTATCGGCCGCTCTTGGATAGTACGCTACGACATCCCAAGACGGTGTTGTGGATTTCCGCGGCGCTCATCGTCGTCAGTGTCTATCCAGTAATGAAAATTGGCAGCGAATTTATGCCCGATATGGATGAAGGCGATATCTTATATATGCCCACTACCTTGCCGGGACTTTCCGCGGGTAAGGCGCAACAGATTTTGCAACAAACCGATCGCATCCTGAAAACTTTCCCGGAAGTGAAAAGCGTTTTCGGCAAGGCCGGGCGCGCGGAATCGGCCACCGATCCGGCGCCGCTGTCCATGTTTGAAACCACGATTCAGCTGCAACCGAAATCCGCCTGGCGCGCCGGCATGACCACGGCGACGCTCATTCAGGAAATGAACCAAGCCGTAAAATTTCCCGGGCTTTCCAATGTTTTCGTGATGCCGATCAAAACGCGCATCGATATGCTTAGCACTGGTTTGCGCACGCCCGTGGGCATAAAAATTCTCGGGCCGGAATTGAGCATGATCGAATCGCTCGGACGCGAGATCGAAAATGTCATACGCGCGGTGCCGGGGACTGCTTCGGTTTATTCCGAGCGCGTGACCGGCGCACGTTACATCGATATCCGCATCGATCGGGTGCGCGCCGCGCGCTTTGGTCTCAACGTCGCCGACATCGACGATGTAGTAGGCGGCGCCATCGGCGGCATGAATGTCACCGAAACCGTCGAAGGTCGCGAGCGTTATCCGGTCAACCTGCGCTATCCCATCGATTACCGCGACTCCCCCGAACGCTTGCGCGTTTTGCCGATCATCACCGCTTCCGGCCTGCCGGTGGCGCTGGGCGAAGTCGCCGACATCCGCGTCGGCGACGGGCCCGATATGATCCGCAGCGAAAACGCGCGTCTCTCGGGCTGGACCTATGTCGACGTGAGCGGGCGCGATATCGGCTCTTACGTTAACGACGCGCAACGCGCGGTGATGCAAAAAGTAAAACTGCCGCCGGGATATTCGCTGCTGTGGTCCGGCCAGTTCGAATACCTGCAGCGCGCCATCGAACGCTTGAGTTTAATTTTACCGCTGACATTGGCGATTATTTTATTGCTGCTGTATTTAAATTTTCGCAACGCCATGGAAGTGCTGATCATCATCGGCACCTTGCCGCTGGCGTTTGTCGGCGGATTTTGGTTGCTTTATCTGCTTGGCTACAACCTGTCGGTGGCGGTGGCCGTGGGCTTCATCGCGCTCGGCGGCGTGGCGGTGGAGATTGGCGTGGTAATGCTGACGTATCTCGATCAAGCGCTCAAACGGCGTGAAGTCGAACGTAGCGGAAAACATCAAGCGCTCATCGCCGACGATATCCATCACGCCGTCATTGAAGGCGCTTTGCTGCGTATCCGCCCCGTGACCATGACGAAAGTAGCGATCCTCGCTGCGTTGTTGCCGATTTTATGGAATCACGGCACCGGCTCCGAGGCCATGAGCCGCATCGCCGCGCCCATGGTCGGCGGCATGCTGAGCGTGGCGGTGCTGACTTTAGCGGTGATTCCGGCGGCTTATCTCTTATGGAAGCAACGAACTTTGCTTAAGCGCAAAGGGTCTATAAACGATGCTTGACCCTGTACCTAGGTACGGAGCATAGACTTCACCCATGCGAAACCGCCAAACGAGGAATTTATGCCCACGGTTGAATTGATCTACGACAGCGACTGCCCCAACGTACCGCAAGCGCGCGAAAATTTGTTGCGTGCTTTCAGTCAAGCCGGCATTGCTCCGCAATGGCAAGAATGGGAACGTGCCGATAAAAATGCGCCCGACTATACGCGCCGCTACGGTTCGCCGACGGTTCTCGTGCAAGGCCAGGACGTCGCCGGATCCAAAGGCTCGGACGCCGCCAGTTGCCGCATTTACGTAAATGGCGAAGGCAGAAACCAAGGCGTGCCGCCCATTGAAATGATTGCCACAGCACTCAACGGATCGACAGCATCCGCGCCGCCGGTGCGTAAACGTTTCGGCTCAGGCATTGTCCCGTTGCTGCCGGCGATAGGCACTGCCGTCATGCCGAAACTAGTTTGTCCCGCGTGCTGGCCGGCGTATGCCGGCATACTCAGCGCCGTCGGCTTGGGCTTCATTAATTACAGTCCTTATTTACTGCCGCTCACTGCAATATTTTTGGCAATCGTGCTCGTCTCCTTAGCATGGCGCGCGCAAACGCGACGCGGTTACGCGCCCTTGCTGTTAGGCGGCGTGGCGGCGGCCATCGTATTGATTGGCAAATTTCACTTTGACTCCGATAATGCGACTTATCTAGGCGTGGCATTGTTGGTCGCGGCTTCCTTATGGAACACCTGGCCGCGGCGTCAGGCACTAGCCGCCTGCCCGGCTTGCGTGAAATAAAACCGAAACGACTGAGTAATGAATTAAAAGGAGATCTACATGAAAACCAAACGCCAAATCGAAGTCTTCAGCGCCGGTTGCGCGGTATGCGAAGAAACTATTGCGCTGATCCATCAGCTCTCGTGCAGCTCTTGCGAAGTCACGGTGCTGGACACGCACAAACCCGACATCGCCGCGCGCGCCAAAAAACTCGGCATACGCTCGCTCCCCGCAGTAATGATTAACGGCCAGCTCGCCGGTTGTTGCACCGGCCGTGGACCGAACGAACAATCTTTGCGTGCCGCCGGATTAGGCCAAGCGCTTTAATTCGTCGTGGCACTTTCGCGCACGCCAGCGTCGGGAATAACCATCGGCCGCTTAGCACGCCAAGCGGGAATCAATATCGAAACCATCCGCTACTACCAGCGGCGCGGATTGATCGCTACACCGCGCAAGCCTCTCGGCGGCATCCGCCGCTACACGGATGAGACCTTAGCGCGATTAAGCTTCATTAAGCGCGCGCAAGAATTGGGATTCAGCCTGCGCGAAATCGCCGAACTGTTGAAGCTTGGCGACGGTTCCTGCAAGCAAACTCGCGCACTCGCGGAACACCGCTTGACCGATATCGAAAAACGCATTCGCGATCTCGAATCCATGCGCGTGACATTGGCTAAACTCATTCGTACCTGCCGTGAAGGCAATCAACCGCCCTGCCCTATCATTGCCAGCCTGGAACACGATCAAAAATAATTAATGTAGGTTTGGGTTGAGCGCAGCGAAACCCAACAATCCCGCTCATGATTCGTAGGTGCGTCCCACGCACCATGAAAAGATCGGTGCGCAGGGCGTACCCTACATTATTGTTACGCTCGGATATAATACCGCGCATGGGCAGAAACCGACTACCGCGACCGCAAGGCTCCGCTTATATCACTCCGCAAGGCGCCGAACGTTTACGTGCTGAATTGGATTTTTTGTGGCGCGTGAAGCGACCGCAAGTGACGCAAGCGGTGTCAGAAGCCGCAGCGCAGGGCGATCGTTCGGAAAACGCCGAATACATCTATGGCAAGAAACAACTACGCGAGATCGATCGGCGCATTCGTTTTTTGCAAAAACGTTTCGACGAGTTTGTGATAGTGAATCAGGCGCCGACCGATACTTCGCGAATTTATTTTGGCGCCTGGGTGCGGTTGGAAGACGAGACGGGTAAAACGATGGAATATCGTATCGTTGGCGCGGATGAGTTCGATACCGAGAAAGCTTGGATCAGCATCGATTCGCCGGTGGCGCGGGCTTTATTGAAGAAAACGCTGGACGACGAAGTGGTAGTGGTACTGCCGCAGGGACGGATGGTTTATACGGTTTTGGAAATTCGCTACGAATGAGGTAGCTTGGGGTGAATGCAATGAACCCCAACAAAATATTTAAACCGAACGTTGGGCTTCACTCCGTTCAGCCCAACCTACATTGAAATATTTTTGTGTCGTGGTTAGAGATTTACGCAGCTTCGGGGAATTCAATTTCAACCAAATCGAGACCGGCCACCGATCGGTGATACACCACGACGCCGTCGTGACAGATCAGGCTTAAATCGGTATTGAGAGCCAGGCGTGAATCTTGGGCGTCGTGCTGGCCAGCGTGCAAAAGCGCTAGCGGGGGCGAGTGCTGCCAACTTCCTGTCTGCATTTCCATCGTCATCTCCCTGTTTTTACTGTCCTGCCTAAAAGAATGCATAGCTTGTGCCAACTCTACTAGCAGCGGGATTTTATCGTGGAAAGCCGCGGTTTTTAGCGGGTGTAAAAACGAGTTAAGCTCCCCCCAAATACATGCGGCGCACATCCGGGTTGGCGAGCAATTTCTCACCGCTGTCGGCGAAGCGGTTATGGCCGAGTTCCAACGCATAACCGCGGTCGGAAAGCTCCAAGGCACGCGCGGCATTTTGCTCCACCATCAACAAAGTGCGGCCTTGTTGTTTGAGCGCCAGCAGCTGATCGAAAATCACATCGACGTATTTCGGCGAAAGCCCGAGCGAAGGTTCATCGAGTATGACCAAGCGCGGATTCATCATCAACGCGCGTCCGATCGCCAACATTTGTTGCTCACCGCCGGATAATTTTCCCGCGGGCTGATGGCGTCTTTCATACAATCGGGGGAATTGCTCGAATACTTGCTGCACCGCTTGGCGACGTTTGACGCTGTCTTTTTGCAGAAACGCGCCCATCTCGAGATTATCGGTGACGGTCATTTGTGCAAACACAATGCGCCCCTGCGGAACGTAACCGATGCCGAGCGCGGGCATGATGTGCGCCGGCAGATTCGCGATCTCGCGCCCGTCGAAAACAATCTGGCCTTGCTGTACCGCGGCTAAACCGACCACGGCTTTAATCACCGTGGATTTACCGGCACCGTTGGGTCCGATGATGGCGACAATTTCGCCCGTTTGCACTTCCAAATTCACGCCGAACAACACTTGCACCGCGCCGTAAGCCACCTCTAATCCACGAATAGATAATAAGCTTGGCATCAGGCGACCGAGGACTTACGCGATTTGCCAAAATATGCTTCGAGCACGCGCTCGTCGTTGCGCACCGTGGCAAAATCGCCGTGCGCCAGAATTTCGCCCTCGCTTAAGACATACACCTCGGAACACAAGTCGGCGATAACTTCCATGTTGTGTTCGATGATTAAGAAAGTCGTGCCGAGGCCATTTAAATGCCGCACCATGTCCCATAAAGTCTCACGTAAGGTCGGATTCACACCCGCAGCCGGTTCATCGAGCAGAATAAGCGCGGGTTCGCTCATGAGCACGCGTAGAAATTCGACCAGTTTTTGTTGACCGTAAGAAAGATTTTTTCCGACGACGTCGGCGTAGTCGTTCAAATGCACGCGCTCCAATAATCCAAGCGCGCGCTCATGCGCACGATGATCGCGACGACTGCCGGCGACGATAAGATTTTCCAGCACGGTCAGCTCGGGGAAAACTCGCGACAGTTGAAATGTGCGCGCCAATCCGCGATGATAAATTTTGGACGGCCGTTTTCCTAAAATCGGCTCACCGTCGAACGTGATCGAGCCGGTGGCGCCGGCATCGACGCCCGAGATCACCTGAAACAAAGTAGTTTTACCCGAGCCATTGGGACCGATCAGGCCGGTAATGGAACCGCGCATGACATTTAAATTCACACCGCGTAAAGCTTGCACGCCACCGAAATCGCGCATCAAGTTCGTGACACACAGAATCGGCTGAGAGGCGCCGGCGGTTTCGCTCATGGCGCGGCTCCAGTACGGGCGTCCGGACGCGCGCGTTGTTGGCGTGCGCGGAAAAGAGAAATAATTCCTCCCGGCAAGTACAACACTACAATCAGCAACAGCACCCCCAGGGCCGCCAGATGCGCCGCGGGAAATTGCGCCCATAACATTTCGCGCAGAAACATAACAATGCCCGCGCCCAAAATCGGCCCCCATACCGTGCCCGTGCCGCCGAACAACACCATGACGATCATTTGAATATTCAGCGCCGGGGCAAATACCGAGCTTGGGTCAATGTAACTGGTATACATGGCATACACCGCGCCCGCGGCGCCCGGGATCAAGGCCGACAACATGAAGGCCATGACTTTGTTCACGGTAGTGTTCACGCCGACCATTTCCGCGGCTTCTTCGTCTTCGCGAATCGCGCGCAACTCCAGACCGAAACGCCGACGATGTATGAACGCCACCAATAAAGTGGCGCTGAGCGCTAAAAATAACATCGAGAAATAATTACTGTGCAATGAAGGTAAAAGCTTGGGCGCGAGCGAGATGCCGTCGCCGCCGCGCGTAAGATCCACCCACAAGGTGGCGATGATGCGCCCGACTTCGTTCAAGCCGAGCATGGCGATGGCAAAATAAGGCCCACGCAATCGCAAGGTGAGAAAACCAAGCGGCACGGCGAGTAGCAGCGCAATACCGGCGCCCTTAAATACCGCCAGCCACCACGGGAAACCCGCCAAGAGCAACAACGCGCCGGCATACGCGCCGACACCAAAGAAAGCGGTATGGCCGAATGAAACATAACCGGTCATGCCCGAAATAAGATTCCAGGCTTGCGCCAACGCCACCATCATGAAGAGCTGCAACAGAAACGATTGGTAATAAGCGTTCATGTACAGCGGCGCGGTCATCGCTATAAGCATCAGCCCGAAGCCGAGTCCGAGACTTACCCTGCGACGGTTGTTATTTAACATAGGCGGTTCCTTTCAGTCCCGTCGGCCGGATAAGCAACACCGCCACTAACAATAAGTAGGCGACGGCTTCGGCCCATTGGCTTGAGGAAAAACCCGCGACATAGGATTCCACTACTCCCAACAACAAGCCGCCATACAAAGCGCCGGCGAAATTGCCCATACCACCGATGATAATGATGGCAAACGATTTCTGAATAAAATCCGCGCCGGAGATGGGCGAAAAAGAATAAATCATCGCCAGCATCACGCCCGCGGCCGCGGCCATGGCCGCGGCCATGCCGAAGGTAAGCATGCGGATGCGGCGCACATCGATGCCGCAAATCGCCGCCACTTGCGGCTGTTCCGCCACCGCGCGCACCGCTTTACCCAAATGCGCGCGTTCTAGAAAAAAATAAATCGCCAAGGTCAGCGCCACGGAAATCAATCCGGCGACGGCGCGCGGTTTTGAGATTGCTATCTCGCCGAATAAAATCGAACCTTGCATCGCCGGCACCGATTTGTAATCGGCGCTGAATAACAGCAAGCCGATGTTAACCAGAATGATAGAAACGCCGTAAGTCGCAAGCAAAGAACTGAGCAGCGGTTGGCCGACGACGCGTTCGATGAGCACGCGTTGCAAGTAATAACCGAAAAAGAATACCGCAGGAACCACGATGACCAAGGAAAATACCGGGTGCAAGCCGAAAAAGCGATACAAAAGATAAGCACTGAACGCGCCGACCAGCATCAGCTCGGCGTGCGCCAAATTGATCACGCGCATGACGCCGAAAACCAGATTCAACCCGCAAGCGAGCAACGCATACAAAGCGCCTGCGAGCAGGCCGCTAATCAGCAGCTGGAGCAGGATCGCAGGGTCGAGAAGTTCCACCCCTGCTCCGGTTTAGCGTTTTGACCAATCCTTAAAAGGATAAACCGGTTTAGCGGTGGCGTCCTTCGCCGGCAAAATCAATTGACGCACGCCGTTAATCCACTGCACGGTGTAACCCGGTTTGCCTATTTGCATGCCGTTGCTATCGACCTTGTAACGCCCGAAAGCGGTGACCGTATCGAGTTCCGTCAGCGCCTGGCGCAATTTATCTTTGTCGATTGAATTGGCTTTCTTCACCGCCGCTTCCAGCACTTGGCCGGCGCCATAACCGCCGGCGGCATGGTAGCCCGGTTCTCTGCCGTATTTTTTGGTATAGCGCTGCGCAAAATCTTTAGCGCCCGGAATATTTAAAGTCGGCTCCCAATGGGTATTACCCATAATGCCTTCAGCGTCCAATCCCAAATTAGCGCCGAAATCCGGCAACGCCGGCCCCACGGCAAAGGCGAAAATTTTTGCGTACAGATGATTCTCTTTGGCTTGGCGCACGAACGCCGTGGAGTCGGGAAGATAGGAAGCGCCGATAACGACTTCGGCTTTCTTGGATTTTATTTTAATCGTCGTCGAGGTGAAGTCGGTCGAGTCTTTGCCGTACTCTTCGTCAAACACTAAATCCATTTTCAATGCTTTGGCCTTGGCGCGCACGCCGTTGGCGACATCGCGCGGAAAGGCGGTGTTCTGATAAATCAGCGCCACGCGTTTTAAACCTTTGGATTTGGCGTATTCCAGCACCTGTTCCATATAGGTGCTGCCGGGCGTGTACAGCCCGAAAATATTTTTGTAACCGCGCGTCCAGATTTCGGTGGCGGAGGCGCCCGATGACACCATGGGAAAATTATATTTCTCGGCCACGGTGCTCGCGGCCATGGCCACGTCCGAGGAATACGGCCCGATCAACAAATCCACCTTATCGTCGGTGATGAGTTTCTCGTAAAGTTTTTGGCCGGTGGCCGGCGTCGATTCATCGTCGTAGTGAACCAAGCGCACCTTTTCACCGAGCAGGCCGCCGCGGGCGTTTACTTCTTCGACCCACATATTAAATCCGTCCAACTGATCTTGGCCGTTGCGCGCATACTTGCCGGTTAACGCGGCCGATGCACCGACGACTATTTCTTTGGCTTGGGAAACGGCGGGGAAAATAATGAAAGCGAGCACAAGGGAAAACAAAACTGACAATAAAGACTGGCGTTTCATAATGAACTCTCCTTAAACCGCCACTATTAGTTTATTAGCCGATTATTTAACCACATCGTTTGGTAAAAAACTAAAATTCGGTGTAACAGCATTCCCTTAAATACACCCCAAACTAAAAATAGCGCTGAAGTTTGTGCCCGACCCTCCACGGGCAGGCTGGAACGTCGGCCATGTTTTTTGCCTGCATGCAAAAGGTTAGATAAAGTAGGCGTCCATTCCGATCGCAGACATCGCCTTTGCCGCTAGACAACACCACCCCTGTAAAAAAACTGCCGCGCACTGTCGTCATTATCGGTTTGGTCAGCTTGTTCAACGACTTCGCCAGCGAAATGGTGGTGCCGCTCATTCCCATTCTGCTGGCCACCGTGTTGTCCAGCGGGCCTATCGCTTTGGGTCTGATTGAGGGCATCGCCGATACGGTTTCTAATTTGCTTAAGTTATGGGCCGGGCGCCATTCCGATTTGAACAATCGGCGACGCAAACCTTATGTGGTGTTCGGCTACCTGTTATCCAATCTCGCGCGTCCTTTGATCGGTTTCTCCGGCAGCTGGCTCGCGGTCTTGGGCATCCGCGTTACCGATCGCATCGGCAAAGGCTTGCGCACGGCGCCGCGCGACGCCTTGGTATCCGACGCCATCGATGAAGGCATCGCCGGACGCGCATACGGATTTACGCGCGCGCTCGATAATGGCGGCGCGGTGTTGGGCGCCTTGGCCGCGGCCGCGGTGGTGCACTGGGGAACCGACCGGCTCGACATCGTCATTGCGCTCTCGGCAATTCCCGGCATCCTTGCGGTCAGTCTTATCTATTTCGGCGTTAACGAATCGCCGCGCAGCGCTCGCGCCGTCACCGAACACGCGCCCTTGCGCTGGTCGCGTCTGAGTCCGCTGACGCAACGTTATCTTTCCGTGCTGGCTTTCTTCACACTCGGTAAAATTCCGGAAACTTTCGTGTTGTTGCGCGGACATGAGATCGGCATGCCGGTAGTGAGCCTGCTGTTGTTATGGGCGTCAATGCACGTGGTGAAAGTTTTAATATCCGAATACGCCGGCAGTCAAACCGATCGTTACGGCCGGCGTCCGCTGATACTTTTAGGCTGGATAGTTTATGCCATGGCGCTGGCGGGTTTAGCCTGGGCCACGCACACGCGCGGCTTATGGAGTTTCAGCCTGGTCTTGGGACTTTATTTCGGCCTCACCGAAGGCGCGGAACGCGCCATGGTGCGCGATTTAGCCAATCCCACCGAACGCGGCACTGCATTTGGTTGGTATCATACATTAGTCGGGCTCGCAGCAATTCCCGCGGGTGTGCTATTAGGATCGTTATGGACATTCTACGGTGCTAAAATCGCGTTTCTATTATCAAGCGTCATTGCGTTGATGGCCGTGATTGGTTTTTGGCATGTGGTCCGAACTAAACCGCCGCAGCGCGATCTCAAACCTGACGCTTCCTCCACTCTTTAAATTTAAAGAAAAAACTTATGCCACGCGTGAAAATTATTGTTTCATGTTTTATGCTTTTGTCGGTTGCAAATATTGGTGCCGCGGCCGCTGAAACAAGCGGCGAAATCGCCGCCATCACCAATGCCGCGGAACGCGGCAATCAAGGAGCGCAACTGCTTCTCGGCCTTAATTACCGCGAAGGTCGCGGCGTAGCGCGCGACACACGCAAAGCGTTTTATTGGATCGAACGCGCCGCGCAAGAGCGCCAGCCTTATGCCCAATACGTGCTGGGTAACATGTTCGCCGCCGGCGAAGGCACTAAACGCGATAACGAACAAGCACTCTCGTGGTGGCGCACCGCCGCGGCTCAAGGACAAGCAGACGCGCAGTTGGCCCTGGGGCAAGCTTATTTTTACGGCAAGGGCGTCAAGCAGGATTATCGCGAAGCAGAAACATGGCTGGCCAAAGCCGCCGATCAAGGCAAGAGCGATGCGCAATATTTATTAGGAAAAATGTATCGTGAAGGTCACGGCGTGCCGCAAGACCTGGACCGCGGAAAAAACTGGCTCGAACGCGCCGCCGCGCAAGGACACTCGGACGCCATCCAACTTTTACACTTCTTCACCGACGTCGGCGCAGACACCATGGGGGTTTACGAATCGTCGCGCGAACAACTGAAAAAACGCGCTGAAGAAGGTGACGTGGAAGCGCAATACCAACTCGCCATCCGTTATGAGACCGGCGCCTGGGGCGTGCGCCAGCATCCCGATCAAGCGCTGCACTGGTTCAACCAGGCGGCGGAAAACGGTTACAAGCCGGCGATGCGCAGCTTGGCGTATATTTACGAAAAAGGATTGTTAGGCGTGAAACCGGATGCAAAACGTGCGGCGCAATGGCGCGAGCGCGCAAAATGAGTTTAATCTTCTTGCTGCGGAAGATGATCGAGATGGTCCAAAATCATTATTAATCCAATCGTGGCGATGAACATCCACAGCGGACCGAATAGCCATAGAATCAGCGGCACGGATAAATAATAAGTGCGCATGCCGATGCTGTAGTACGACGCTGTGCGATTGAGATGCATCGCCACCTTGAAAGGCGTCACACCGTGCTTCTCGCCTTTTTCGACCGGCACGTTAATCAAAAAACCGACATGATTATAACCGCGCACCGCCAACGAAAAACTAAAAAACGCCACGAAGAAGTCCACTAGGATTAACATCAATTTAAAAATCCACAGACCGGATTCGTGCGAACCGGTGGGATTGAGCAAATGCAGCGCCGGACCGATCTTGTCGGCGTTGGCTAACATATTAAGTATGCCGAGAATCAGAATCACCGCGGTCGACGCCATGAGCGTGGCGGCCATGGTGGAGTTGCGCAAAGTTTGCACCGCCATGACGTCGCGGTCTTCGCGCATCACGCGCGCCACCCAGGCGCTGCGCGCCAGCGCATTCAAACCTTGCACCGTGCGCGTGGGGCTGAGACGGCTGCGCCGCACCAAGCGCCATTGGTAACCGCCTAGGATTAATACGCAGGCCAAAAAAACCGTCAAGTCGACAATGTAACGCCAGTTGCTGGACAGGAACGCGGAGAGTGATTCCATGAAGCTCATAATGTGGCGGCATCTTAACAAAATCAGCGTCACGACACAGCTTCCGGTTCAGGTATTGCTTGCCCGTGTACCGGCGCCATTCAAACATCATTAAATTAACTCTCGTCCCTGCATGCACTAAACAATGCGAAATTTTTCAGATAACCATCGATCCTGACGGGCATCTGGGATAAATCCTGCGAACGACTGGGTAACAAATTTCGCCACCATGACGGCCTTTATCGTCAGTTCTGCACCCGCTTTAAGTACGCAAGCTATTGATAAAAATATATTTTTTTATACTGCGCGCGCATTTCTCTTGGTATGTGCTTTGCATATTTCCCTGGAATATCAACAAAAAAACCGTTCATTCGGAATCGGGAAAAGGGGATTATTCATGGCATGCTCGCATAAAGATAGTTGCGGTCTATTTCCTATCATTACTCTCAGTAGCGCGCTGAAGATTTGGCAGACGTTTTACTGCGACGGTAAATACGAAACCTGTTTACGTTTCCAGCGCTCGAATAATGGCGAAAGGGTTCCGCCTAATTTATTGCCTAACGGTAAAACGCTGGATTTGGTGATTGAAAAACCCGCGCCAAGTACGCCCGCTTCTACTGCGCCGGCAACACATGCAACGCCGGTGCACGCCGCAAAAACCGGCACGGCATTCATCGTCTCCTTGCCGACAAACGCCGCCACCGCCAAACCGGGGTATTCTTACTATTTGCGTTTCCGCATCAAGAATATCGCCGGACTCGCCGACAAGATTCTGCAAGAACTGCGCAACGCCGGCATGGCGATAGACGCCACCATTGCCAAACCCTTACAAGCCGACGGCACGCATTGTTTCATTATCATCACCGATCAAGGTCCGGAGCTCGAACTGTATCAAGCGGTTTTGCGCATTGAGACCATGGAAGGCGTGGTCGCAAAAGTAAAATGTATTTCGCTCGAAAAACAAGAAGCACAGCAAGCAGCCTAACGAGAGAGAAAAATATGCACATACATCGTTTTTTATTAGTTACCGTAATCATGTGTCTCGGCTGGGCGATGCCGATTCACGCGGCTGAATCTCCCGATGTCACCGACAACGAAGCCTTGCACTGGTGGATCGAACGCGCTGAGAACGGAACGCCCAATATGCAATACGGGATGGGCGATATTTACGCCACCGGTAACAGCGGGCTCAATGTTCAGCGTGACGACCGCCAGGCGGCTATGTGGTATCAGCGCGCCGCCGACCGCGGCTATGCCGAAGCGCAATTCGCGCTCGGCCTGGCATATGAAGAAGGCCGCGGTGTAGCGCCAGACATGCGCACGGCGCTTTCTTGGTATCGCAAGGCCGCCGATCAAGGCCATGTAACCGCCAAGGAAAAAATTCTCGCGGCAGAAAACACTCCCGTCGTTAACGCGCCGATGGTGGAAGCAAAAACCAATAACGAATCGTCCCTCTTCGCTTTCATCCTCGACAATCAAACCGATTATCTAAGCTGGTGGCAAGGCGCCTTGGCGTTAAGTTTTATCACGCTCGCGTTTTGGTGGGTGATGCGCGCGCCGCTCGGCGTTTCCTCCAGCTGGGATCGCATCGTTTTCTGGCGCGACGAGGAAGAATACGCGCGGCATCAACGTGTCTTACAAGAGCGCCAACAAGACGTCACTGACGCCATGTTGGCCGAAACCATCGCTCAATTCGGCAACGAAGCCGTAGCGCATCTGTTGGCGCAAAAAAATCCAACCGCCCCTGAAGTCAAAAATGAAAAACAACTAGAGCGTCGGCAAATTCCTTGGCAAGCGCACGTGACCTTCTTGGCGATGATGATGATCGGCGGATTACTCGCGAGCGTGTTACGCGGAAATTTCCAAGTGCAATTCGGTCTCGGTCCGGACTATGCGCAACTTTTCGGCAGCGGTCCGCACATTTGGCTGGTACTGCTGGCCGGCGGTTTCCTGGTGGGGTTTGGCACGCGCATGTCCGGTGGCTGCACCTCGGGTCATGGCTTAAATGGCTGCGCCCGGCTACAGCCGGGCAGTCTCGTTTCCACCGCGGCTTTCTTCGGCATGGCTGTCATCACCTCGCTCCTCTTGGAGATACTAAAATGAACCACTGGCACACACATATTTTTTTCGGGCTGTTTGGCTTGCTCATGGGCATGAGCCTGACTTTCATCGGCTTCGCCGACTACGGCGAGCTGCATCGCATGTTCATCTTCGCCGATTTACGCATGCTGCTGGTGTTTGCCGGCGCCGTGGGTTTAAGCATGGTGGGCTACCTGATTATCGCGCGCGGGGCCAAACTGCCACGCAAACCGTTGCATCGCGGCAGCATTATCGGCGGCTTGTTGTTCGGACTTGGTTGGGCGATGACGGGCGCTTGTCCCAGCATCGCCGTGGTGCAGTTCGGCGGCGGTCATCTGTCCGCCTTGGTGACCATGGCGGGCATCGTCGCGGGCGTGTGGTCTTATCGCTGGGCGCATGCACGCTACTTTAGATGGGACACGGGTGCGTGCGAGGTTTAAAGCTTCTCAAGCGCTTGTCGATCCCCGTAATTTAGGAGCATCGGTCCTGCTCTGAATACTGCATTCACCTCTTAGGCGCACCGCGCAGCGCGCCTAAGTTTAACGCCGGCCGGCGTTCCCTTTCGGCGCGATTCGCATTAAGCTTGCCGCCCCATGACGACCGCGCGCCTACGCTTAAACAAAAACGAAGAACGCCGTCTGCGCGCCGGACATGTTTGGGTGTTCAGCAATGAAGTCGATACCAAGGTCTCGCCGTTCAATCAATACGAGCCGGGACAGCCGGTGATGATCGAAGACGCCGCCGGCCATGTGCTCGGCTCGGGTTACATGAATCCGCACGCGCTGATTTGCGCGCGCCTGGTGTCGCGCGATCCGCAATACCTTCTCGACCAATCGCTGCTGACTCACCGGCTTAACATCGCGCTGTCGCTGCGCGAACGTTTGTTCGATACGCCGTATTACCGGCTGGCGTTTGGCGACAGCGACGGCTTGCCCGGCTTAGTCGTGGATCGTTACGGCGATATCCTGGTGGCGCAAATCACCACCGCCGGCATGGAACGGCTCAAGAATGAAATCGTCGCCGCGCTCGTCAAAGTCATCGCGCCGCGCGCGATTTTGTTTCGCAACGACACTTCCAGCCGCGAACTTGAAGGGCTCACCAATTATATCGAAACTGCTTTGGGCGAAATTCCAGAATCGGTGGCGCTGGAAGAAAACGGTGTGAAGTTCGAAGTATCGCTGCTTAGCGGCCAGAAGACCGGTTGGTTTTACGATCAGCGCTTGAATCGCGCGCGCTTTCGCCATTATGTAAAAGGTTTGCGCGTGCTTGACGTGTTCAGCTATGTCGGCGCCTGGGGCGTGCAAGCGGCGGCGGTCGGGGCGGCGGCATCGGTGCTATGCGTCGACAGTTCGCCCAAGGCGATCGCGGCGATCCGCCGGCATGCCGAGATCAACCAGGTCGCGGATAAAATTGTCACCGAACAAGAAGACGCTTTTGAAATGCTGCGACGACTTCGCGCAGCGCGCGAACGTTTTGATGTCATCGTCTTGGATCCGCCGGCCTTCATCAAACGCAAAAAAGATCTTAAAGAAGGAACTCAGGCCTATCAGCGCCTGAACCAAATGGCGATGCAAGTTTTATCCAAGGACGGCATTCTGGTCTCCTGCTCGTGTTCCTACCATCTGCAGCGTGACAGCCTGCGCGATATTTTGCTCAAGAGCAGCCGCCATATCGATCGGTTTTTGGAAATTATCGAGGAAGGTCATCAAGGCCCGGATCATCCGCTGCATCCGGCCATCCCGGAAACGGGATATTTAAAGGCTTTTTTCACGCGACTGCTGCCGAACTAATTTTTTTCACGTGAGTGCCGACAGCATATCTATAAAAATTATTCCCTCTACAGCCAAATTACATTACTTGCCTAGCACCAAAATTTAGTCCATTCTGTTGCGCTGAATTTACAACCTATCCTGAGGACTATCCTATGTTTTCCGCTACTTCTCTGTTTCGTACCCTTGTTGCTGCATCTTGTTTATTCGGTTTCCTGGGTCTGAACGCCATTCAAGCCGCC
>JACQBD010000191.1 GCA_016194665.1 Gammaproteobacteria bacterium | reverse complement strand
GCCCGTGGCCGTACTCAAAAAATTCTCTAACAGCGAAAACGTCGTGCGCGTGCTGTACAAAACCAAAACGCTGCCGAATCAAGCATTCTCCGCCGGTCCGCGCGTGCTGCCCGACGATCAAGCAAAAATTGCCGCGGCCTTAGTATCTCAAGAAGGTTCCGGCGCGATAGCGCGCCTCATGGCGGCTTATGGCAGCAACAAGGGCTTGGCTTTAGCTACAAAGGAGGAATACGCCGGCCTCGATGTTTATTTGAAAGATACTTGGGGATATACACACTAGAATATTATTTTTTAGTGGAACATCAATCGCCGAGCTAGTCTCGGCGATTGGCGTTTCAGCTCCCCTGTAAGCGCTGCGTCAGATTTTTCAATTGCATCGGACGACTCACGCCGAAGAACACCACTTCGATTTCACTGCCCGCGGAACTGCTAAATTCGACGTCGCCGATATCTAAGATGCGTTGCGCGAACGTTTGATTGACGTTGATATTGCGCAAATCGCGCAGCCGGATCGAATGCACCTTGCGCGCAATGAATCCTTGACGGCTTTCGACGTTGTCCGCGTTCAAGCTATAACGCCATAAATAACGACGATACAAAATCGTCAGCGCCACATATACAAACGCTGCCGCGGTAATGACTAAAATCACGCGCAGATTTACCGCCGAAAAATAATTTTGTCCACGCACCAAGGCCCAAGCAAACACGCCAGCCAATAAAAGGATCAAGATAATTTTCGGCCATTGATTGCGCCACGCGGGATGCGCGCGGTATTTTAAATCTTTGCGCGCTAATCCCTGGCTAGACGACGGTGCGACATTATCGGCGGCGAGGTATTTAAAATCTTTCATGGCACCGCGTGCTCACGGCGGCGCGATAATTTCGGCAAATCGCCATTGACGCCGCTGGCGCGGCGCATAATAAAATTCTTCAACGGCGTGGCGGCGTCGGCCGCATTCAAACCGAGATTGCGCAACTGGCTCAATCCGGGTATGTCGTTGCCGAATAAATAACGGAAGCCGCCGGTGATGGCGACCATGGAAAAGTTTTCCGCCTTGCGCCAACGTTCGTAGCGACGCAATACCGAATGCGCGCCGATGTCCTTGTGTCTAACGACGGCATCGAGCAACACTTCGGCCAACGCCGCGGCATCGAGAAAACCGAGATTGACGCCTTGGCCGGCGAGCGGGTGAACTGTGTGCGCCGCATCGCCGATCAAAGCCAGGCGCGTGGTGGTGTAGCTATTGGCATGCGTCAAAGTTAACGGAAAAGCAGCGCGCGGACCGACGGTTTGTAGCGTTCCCAGCGATTTACCGAAAGCTTTTTGCAGCGTCGCTATAAAAGTAGCGTCGTCCAGCATGAGCAATTCATCGGCGCGCGCACTGTCGGCGGACCACACGATGGAACAGGTATGCGCATCGGTCAGAGGCAGAAACGCGAGCGGGCCGGTGGCGAGAAACCGCTGGCGCGCGGCTTGGGTATGCGGTTTTTCAGTGGTGACGGTGGCGACGATGCCTTTCTGTTTGAGGTTGAGCGATTGCGTCTGAATATGCGCCGCGTGCCGCACCAGGGAATCGGCGCCATCCGCGCCCACGATTAGGCGCGCTTGCAACGTGCTGCCATTTTTTAACATTACCGTCGCGCCGGTGTCGGTTAAATTCAAGGTTTGCACTTCCGCCGGACAAAGATAATTAATATTGGTGTATTGATGCAGCCGTTCATGCAACGCTGCTTGAATGACATTGTTTTCGACGATCCACGCGAGACAAGCTTCACCGATTTCGGCGGCGTTGAAATGAATCGATCCGCTGCCGCCAGCGTCCCAAATTTGCATTTCACGCACCGGCGCCACGCGCCTTGCCAGCATGCGCGGCCACGCTGACACATTTTCAAATAAAGCCTGCGAAGCCAAACTAATGGCGCTGACACGCAAGTCGTAATCCGGTGTCGGCGTTGCAGGTAAGGATTGTTCCAACACCGCGACTTTAAGCGCCGAATTTCCCAAGGCGCACGCGAGCGCCGCGCCCACCATGCCGCCGCCGACGACGACGATGTCATAATGATTGGATTGCATAAATTTATAACGGCAAGCCGCGCGTTAGACGCGGCAACCGCCCGGACAAGCCGCTGGTGACGCGAATTAAGCGGCGCTTCGCCGGCGGCATGAGGTCCATCGCCAGCAAGCCTACATTGCGCGCCCACGCCAGCGGCGCAAAACGATTCGAGAAAACGCGGATGAGGCCGTCGGTGAAAGTCGACGTCACGCGATTGTCGCGCTCACGCCAGCTGGCATAACGGCGCAAAATGCGCAGATCGCCGATATCGTCGCCGGTGTGTTTGGCGTCGCTAATAATTTCCGCCAGGGCCGCGACATCGCGCAAGCCGAGATTAAAACCTTGGCCCGCCACTGGATGCACGGTATGCGCGGCGTTGCCGATGAGCGCCAGGCGGTGACGTACCTGTTGCGGCACGCGTGTCAGCGCCAAAGGATAGGCCATGCGCTTGGCTACTTGCGAAAAGGCGCCGAGACGATCGCCGAAATGTTCCTGTAAATGATTTAGAAACTCCGCGTCGCTCCACGCCAACATAGTTGCGGCTTGTTTTTCCGACACACTCCATACCACGCCGCAGCGACCGCTGGCTAAAGGCAGCAAGGCCAAGGGACCGGTTTCGGTGAAACGTTCGTAAGCAATATTGCGATGCGCCAAACTCACGTTCACACTCGTAACGATGGCGCTCTGTCGATACTCGGTGCGCACGGCATCGATGCCCACCGCTTGCCGCACCGCGGAGTGCGCGCCGTCTGCCGCCACCACCAAACGCGTGTTCAGAATTTTCTCCGCTCCTTGGTATGCAATTGTTACGCACGCGTATCCGGGCATGAATTGGATCGCCTGCATGCTGGCCGGACACATCCATTCAATATTGTCATTGTCCGCTGTCTTCACTAGCTTAATCAGTTCGACGCCCAACACACGCTGGGGAATCACGTATCCCAAGGCCGGCAGCCCGGCGTCCGCGGCGGACAAACGCGTGAATCCGAAACGTCCGCGATCGGAAATGTGGATACGTTCGATCGGATTCGCCTCTCCCGCAACGGCTGGCCACAAACCCAGACTTTCGAAAATAAGTTTGGAGCCATAGGCCAAGGTCAAGCTACGTTCATCTTGATTCGATTGCGTCACACCTGCGAGCGGCACTGCCTCAATCACGCCGATGCGCAGCGAACTATGGCGTAAGGCACAAGCCAGGCTTGCGCCTACCAAGCCTCCGCCGATAATGAGAATGTCGTAATCTGGTTTCACAATACCCAACCGCGGATCAAATGCATTTTCAAAAAAATAAATAGACAGGATTAACAGGATTTTAAATTATTAATCTTTAATCCAGTAAATCCTGTTAATCCTGTCCATTCGTTTTAATACATAAACTTTCTCTAATGCCTCATGAGCGCTTCAATTTCATCCACGCTCTTGGGCGCATCGCGTGACAACACCTCAGGACCGTCGCGCGTCACCAAAACATCGTCTTCGATGCGCACGCCGATATTCCAGAACGCCGGCGGAATATCTTTGCTCTCGGCAAAATACAGGCCGGGCTCGACGGTGAGCGTCATGCCGGATTCCAGCAAGCGCCAGGTGTCGTCCAATTTATAATCGCCGACGTCGTGCACGTCCATGCCCAACCAGTGGCCGGTGCGGTGCATATAGAAACGTTTGTAATCGCCGTTTTCGATATGCCCGTCGATGTCGCCGGTTAACAAGCCCAAATCTTTAAGCCCCTGCGTCAACACGCGCACCGCGGTTTCATGCGGATCGTTCCAGTGTTTGCCCGGCTTCACTTGATCGATGGCGGCGATTTGCGCCGCCAGCACCAATTCATAAATCGCGCGCTGTTCGCCGCTGAAGCGGCCGTTGACCGGGAAGGTGCGGGTGATGTCGGCGGCGTAGCTATCGATCTCGGCGGCGGCGTCGATCAGCAGCAAGTCGCCGGATTTCAACTCGGTATTATTTTCGGTGTAATGCAGGATGCAGCTGTTGGCGCCGCCACCGACAATCGGCGGATACGCCGGAAACGCACTACCGCCTTTTTTAAATTCATACAGCAACTCGGCTTCGATTTCGTATTCCATCATTCCCGGCCGGCAAGTTTGCATGGCGCGCCGGTGCGCCTGCGCGGAAATTTTGGCGGCGCGCTTCATCAGGCGAATTTCTTCCGCGGTTTTAAACAAACGCATTTCATGCAGGATATGATTGGGATCGACAAACTCGCCGGGCGCATGCACACCGTTGCGCGCTTTGTTGCGCACTTCGTTGACCCAATTGATCAAACGTTGATCGAAATCGGTATAGCGTCCCATGCTGTAAAAAACTTTGTCGCGGTTTTCCAATAAGCCGGGGAGAATGTCGTCGATGTCATCGATCGGAAACGCATCGTCGGCGCCGTACGTTTCGCGCGCGCCTTCTAGCCCCGCGCGCCGGCCTTCCCAGATTTCTTTCTCGGGATTACGTTCGCGACAAAATAAAATATATTCGCCGTGCTCGCGCCCCGGCACCAGCACCGCCACGGCTTCCGGTTCGGGAAAATGGGTTAGATAATAAAAATCGCTGTCGGCGCGAAACGGATAATGCACGTCGCGGTTGCGCACCCGCATCGACGCAGTGGGCAAAATAGCCACGCCACCGTTCATATGACTCATGAGCGTGGCGCGGCGCTTTTCGAAAATTTTCGCATCCATAAGCGGCATTATGCCAAAAGCCCGGCGATTTAGCGCATCTAAGCCTAATCGCTTCCGCCGCTGGTTAGCGCCCCGAACATCACCTGTTTTAAGCGCCTGTTGGCGGGCGTACAGAGCAGGGATAAGCTTTAAGCAAGAATAGATACCTGGTAGCGGTTATCTGGCTGTATAAAGCTATCGTCGCCATGCACGTTTTTTGAATGAGCTTCTTGTTATAATTCCTCGGTCGAAGGACAACGTCCGGTTCGGCAACCCATTTTGAAGGAGAACTAAAGAATGAAAATTTTTCGTCGCCTTACCAAACCTGTCAGCCATCTGGTCATATTCGGATTGCTGGCGCTTTCCATGCACTTTCCCGCGGCCCAAGCCGGCTTGGTCGGGACCGAGGCAGTGATTAACGCCAGTCAAACGCAACAGCAGCGCCAACATTTACAGCAAGTGTTGAATCGCGCCGACGTGAAAGCCGCGCTCATCGCGCGCGGCGTCGAACCGGCGCAAGTGCAAGCGCGCATCGACAGCTTGAACGATCAAGAGATACAGAGTTTGTCGACGCACATCGACCAGCTGCCGGCCGGTGGCGATAGCCTGCTCGGCGTATTGGTATTTATTTTTGTCGTGTTGCTGATTACCGACATTCTCGGTTTCACTAATGTGTTTCCGTTCGTGAAACATCCGCGACGCTAAATTTCCATCGCATGCACAACAAGCCAGCCGCCTGGATTGTTCCGGGCGGCTTTTTTATATTTATTTTTCTGCTCAGCAGCGGTTGCAGCACGCTGCAAACCGAGCGCATACGCAATACCGCTGGCGCGTTTCCCGATCCAGTCGAGCTCACTACCGTGCCGTTTTTTCCGCAGGAAGCCTATCAATGCGGGCCGGCGGCGCTGGCCACGGTATTGAACAGCAACGGCGTTGCCATCACACCGGAAGAATTAAGTTCGGAAGTTTATCTACCCAAGCGCAAAGGCAGTCTACAGCTCGAGCTGATTAGCGCCACACGCCGTCAAGGGCGCATACCTTATGTGTTGCGCCCGCAACTGGAATCTATTTTTGCCGAAGTGTCCTCGGGCAATCCGGTTTTAATTCTGCAGAATTTGAGTTTCTGGTGGTATCCGATGTGGCACTACGCCGTGGTCGTCGGTTTTGACTTGCCGCACGATCAATTGATACTGCGCTCTGGTCGCGAACAACGACACCTAGTTCCCATAGAAGTCTTCGAGCGTACTTGGCGCCGTGGAGATTACTGGGCCATGGTGGTCGTGCCGCCCGATCGTTTGCCGTTCACCGCTGAAGAAATTCCGTATGTACAATCGGTCGCGGCGCTGGAACGCTTGTCGCGCTGGAACGAAACCTCAGAAGCTTACCGCAGCGCGCTCAAGCGCTGGCCCAAAAGTCTCGGCGCACAAATGGGTTTAGGCAACAGCCGCTATGCCTTAGGCGATTTAGCCGGGGCGGAAAAAGCCTTCCATCAAGCTACGCAGGACCATCCGGCCGCCGGCGCGGCGTTCAACAATCTGGCGCAAACCTTGGCGGATCAAGGGCGCTGGCACGAAGCGCAACGAGCCGCGCAGCAAGCGGTGCAAATCGGTGGACCGCAGATTGAGACCTTTCGCGAGACATTGAAACAAATCGACCTGCGTCTTGAAATTAAAAACTAAAAAAAATTAGACAGGATTTACAGGATTAACCGGATTTTTTATCTCGGAAAAAACTAATCCTGTTAATCCTGTAAATCCTGTCCATTTCTTTCTAGATAATAGTTCAATGCTTCGCCGCCGGCGGCTGCAATTCTTCGAACACCAGCTGCACGCCGACGCGTAAATACTCGACAATTTCCACCAAGGCTTTGGCCTCTTCTTCGTCCGCTAACGAAGCATCCATATCAGCCTCGGAAATGCGCGTGATATCGCGCACGATTTCATCGGCGTCGGCGGGTAGCGCTTGTCCATGCTGCACACCGCCGGCATACAAACCCAGCAGATAACCGCGGCACCAATCGGTCAGTGCTTCGATCTGCTCCTGTAAGCTGTACTCATCCCCCGGCAACAACAGCGCAAAATCGCATTCGACGCCGTTTAAGTGCGCATATGCAGACTGATGCAAAGTTTTTAATAACTGCATCAATGCTGCCGGCACTGCCTGTGCTTGCTCGGCCTCACGTCCCAGAATCAGCGGCTGCCAAGCGACGCGCGTGCCGTTGGGCGCGCTCAGCACGCCGGTGATGATGCCGTGCGCCTCGGCGGCGCCGGTCAAAATACCCGCGGCTTCCAGCAACTGGGAAGCTTCTTCGTAACTTGGCAAAACAGGAGTGGTTTCCACGGTCAAAAATTAATTGGGCAGGTAGGCGATGAGGGAATAAAAGTCTAACACTGTCTCGGGGGCGTTCGAAAGCGTTGACCGGCGACGGCGACGGTCCTATAGTGTGCGCATATGGCGAGCGACGATTCGCGTACCGATAATCAGGATCTCAAGATTCTGGAAAGCCGCATCGATGAATTGATCGAATATTGCCGGCGTTTGAAAAACGAGAATCAGTCGCTCAAGTCCGAGCAAAATAATTTGAGCGAACAGCACGCGCGGCTGATGGAAAAAACCCGCTTGGCGCGCGCCCGTATCGAAACGATGATCGACCGCTTGAAAGCGCTGGAGCGTAGCTGATGAAAGAATCGCGCGACGGCGTGACGGTCAACATTCTCGGTAAAGAATTCATGGTCGCTTGTTCCGAAGACGAGCGCGCCGCGCTGCTGGCCTCGGCGACTTATCTCGACAAAAAAATGCGCGAGATTCAAACCAGCGGCAAGGTCATGGGCACCGAGCGCACCGCCATCATGGCGGCGCTGAATATCACGCACGACCTCCTCGAGTTGCGCGGACGCGGCGGCATGCCCGTCGACACCGCGCAAAAAATAAAGTTCCTACAAAATAAAATCGACGCTGCCCTGCGTTCGGATGTACAAACCCGCCAATAGGTATATCATTTGAATCGCGCCCCCTGCGGTGTGCGTGATTGCTCCAGTTATCCTCTGAACCTATAAGTACTAGTAACGGGAGCCAGATTGTAGATGCTGTTGTGCATGTCCACCTCGTTGTGGAAAGCCTGATGCATCTCTGAGGCGCCCACTTGAACCTCACGGTTCAAGGCTACGGGGCAACACGGCATTGTGGAGGGCGTCTTTTATTTTCGCTTTGTGATTTTCCGGTGCCCACAGATAAATCCGAACTTCGCCGAACTCTTCGCGACCGCCGTCGATCCCTCCCCGCCGATGCCCAACGTCGCGCGGCGCAGCAACTGGCGGCGCAGGTGCGCACGCATCGTTTGTTTCTCAGCAGCCGGCGCATTGCTTGTTACTTGCCGAACGACGGCGAAATCGATACCGAATTTGTCATCGCGCACATTTGGCGCATGCGCAAAACGTGCTATTTGCCGGTGCTGTCGCGCCTGTCGCACGACCGCCTGTGGTTTGCTAAAGCCGAACCGGGCATGCAGCTGCAGTACAATCGCTTTGGCATCGCCGAACCGGCGGTTAAATCGGATCAGCTGGTGCGCGCGCAGAACTTGGATCTTATTCTCATGCCCCTGGTTGGCTTCGACGTGCGCGGCAATCGTCTCGGCATGGGTGGTGGTTTCTACGACCGCAGCCTGGAATTCCTGCGTCACCGCCGCCATTGGTATAAGCCACAGGTGCTGGGATTAGCGTATGATTTCCAGCGGGTAGACAGCTTACAGCCCGAGCCTTGGGATATTCCGCTGCAAGGCATCATTACCGAGCAAACGGTCTATCTTTAAAATTAAGCAATCGTCGCACAAAGGTATTTAATATGAATTTGCTTTTCATCGGTGATGTCGTAGGCCAACCCGGACGCCGGGTGATTTCGCAACAGTTGCCGACGCTGCGCAGCCGCTTAAAGCTCGATCTGGTGGTGGCCAATGCCGAAAATATCGCCGACGGTGCCGGCGTCACCAAAAAAACCGCGACGCAGCTTTTGGATGCGGGCGTTGACGTGCTCACCAACGGCAATCACGCTTGGGACAAAAAAGAAGCGCTCGAATACATCGTCACCGAACCACGCTTGCTGCGCCCGCATAATTATCCGGACGGCACGCCCGGCACCGGCTGGTTCATCGCCACCACTAGCGCAGGACATAAAGTCGGCATTCTGAATCTCATGGGCAACGTCTTCATGCATCCGCATTTGGCTTGCCCGTTTTCGCTCGCGGATAAAACTCTCGCCGCCAAACCCGACGACGTCAAAATGGTGTTGGTGGATTTGCACGCCGAAGTCACCAGCGAAAAAATGGCCATGGGCTGGCATCTCGACGGCCGCGTCAGCGCCGTCGTCGGCACGCACACGCACGTGCCCACCGCCGATGAGCGCGTGTTTCCCAAGGGCACCGGCTACATCACCGACGTCGGCATGACCGGCTGTTACGATTCCGTGATCGGCATGGATACCGAGAAATCGCTCAAACGCTTCGTGCAAAAACTACCCGAGCGCTTTGAAGTGGCCGAAGGCATTGGTACGATCTGCGGCGTATTGCTCGACCTTAACGAGCAAACTGGTTTGTGCCGCGCGATCACACGCGTGCGCGTATCCGAGAACATGCTGGAGAACAGTATTCGTGTCGCTTGAAAATTACTGATGAAATAATTTTCACCGCAAAGATGCAAAGTAGGCTAATAAAAAATATTTAAAGTGGTGGAGAGATGGAGCTCACATTAGTTATCGGCAATAAAAATTATTCTTCTTGGTCGCTGCGTCCGTGGCTGCTAATGAAACAGGCGGGCATTCCATTCACTGAGCTACGCGTTCCGCTTTATCACACTCCCGATTGGCAAAAACAGGTCCTTAAACATTCCCCTTCAGGACTGGTACCAGCACTGCATCATGGTGCAATCAAGATCTGGGATTCACTCGCCATCTGCGAATATATCGCCGAATGCTTTGCCGATAAAAAATTATGGCCGACCGAAATTGGCGCGCGCGCTGAAGCACGCGCTGTCAGCGCCGAAATGCATGCGGGCTTTCAGGCTTTGCGCCAAAACATGTTCACTAACATCCGCCGGCGCATGCCGCAACGCGGTCGCACGCCCGATGTCGCGCGCGACATCGAACGCATCAGCGCGATCTGGAACGATTGTCGCCGCCGGCACGCTACGGACGGACCGTTTTTGTTCGGGCGCTTTAGCATCGCCGACGCCATGTACGCGCCCGTGGCGCTGCGCTTCCAAACTTATGTAGTGTCTATGCAAGGTTTGGCCGAAGATTACATGCACACGCTGCTGGCGCTGCCGGCGATGCAAGAATGGATCAGCGCCGCGTATGCCGAAACCGAAAGCATCGCACACTACGAGCCGGCTGAAAATTAATCGCACCGATGAACTATTGGCTGATGAAATCCGAACCGCAGGCGTTCAGCATTACCGACCTCAAGAAACGCCCCCAGCAAACCGAACATTGGGACGGCGTGCGCAACTATCAAGCGCGCAATTTCATGCGCGCCATGAAAAAAGGCGATCTGGCGTTTTTCTATCACTCGAGCTGCGAAGTCCCCGGCGTCTACGGCATCGTCGAAATTGCGCACGAAGCCTATCCCGATGATACTGCCTGGGATCGCAAAAATTCGCACTACGATCCCAAAAGCACGCCCGAAGAACCGCGCTGGTACATGGTGGACGTGCGCTTTAAACGCGAGCTCAAGCACCCCATCACGCTCACGCAAATCAAAAACCAAGCGGCGCTTAAAAATATGCGCCTGGTACAGCCCGGCAGCCGACTATCGGTAATGCCGGTGACGGCCAAAGAATGGGATACAATTTTAAAACTTAGCGAGGAGTAAAAAAATGAAAAAACTTTTTTATGCTTTAGTAATCTTTGTGTGCGCCGCCATCCACTCACCGACTTTCGCCAAGGAGCCAATGAATAATCCACAGTTACGCATGACCACCAACATGGGCGTTATTGAATTTGAACTGGATGCAAAAAATGCCCCCATGACCACGCAGAACTTTATAAAATACGCCGACGCCGGTTTCTATAACGGCACTATTTTCCATCGCGTAATTCCCGGCTTCATGATCCAAGGCGGCGGCTTTCTACCCGGCATGAAAGAAAAACCCACCAATCCGCCGATCCAAAATGAAGCCGACAACGGCCTAAAAAATCTCGCCGGCACCATC
>JACQBD010000190.1 GCA_016194665.1 Gammaproteobacteria bacterium | reverse complement strand
TGTCACAGCATGGGCCAAGGCAAGAAACTTGGACCGGATCTGGCCGGCGTCACCCAGCGGCGCAACGATGCCTGGTTGAAACGTTGGCTTAAGGAGCCGGAAAAAATGCTCGCCACCGATGCCGATGCCAAAGCGATGTTGAAAGCCTTTAACAACTTGCCGATGCCGAATCAAAATCTAAACGACGCTGAGATTCAGCAATACATAAAGTATTTCCACTGGGTCGATGCGCAAGCGGCAGACGCGACCAAGGCGCCTTAAGCATGCGCTTTTATTTAATCCTCAGCACGGCGCTGCTTAGCTTGCACGTCACCGGCGTCGCTGCATGCGGGTATTGCGTCGAGGACAAGATCGCGGCGGTGTACGACTTCGCGATCGTGACGCAAGCGCTCGACCGCCAGCACCACGTGGCTTTCTTCGCCATCGCCGGGAATCTGGCGCCCAGCGATGGCGCACGGCGTGCGCTCGAGATCGTCGCTGAGTCGGCGACAGGCGTGGACAAAGGCAGCGTCAAGGTATCGATTGAGTCGGCGACCTTAGCCTTGGCTTTCGATCCGAAACGTTGGGCACTTACGGACGTGCAACAAGCGCTGGCGCAAAAACTTGCCGCCAAAAAATTGGCGTTGCAGCCCTTGCGGATCATCGATCAATCGCGACAGATGAAGGTGATCGATGCAAAGCAATGAACGCATATCGACATCGTCAGCGCCGAATAGCTGATGTTTGCTGACGGTGAGAGTGAAACCAGTGCTAGCAGATTACTAAAAACCTCCCTCTCCCCACGGGAGAGGGTCGGGGTGAGGGCGACCATAGTTGTTAAGCATTTGTTTAATATTCCCCTCATCCCAACCTTCTCCCGAAGGGAGAAGGAGAACGATTTTTCAGCAATCTGCTAAAGCTGTGCCGGTCACATTACGATTTTCACCAAAGTCGCTGCTGCGCGGCATGAAATTCTTGCGGCGTGTTGATGCCGCTGAAAGCTGGCGCGTTGTCCAAGAAATCCACCGCCACGGCGTTTTGACGGCGCAACCAATCGCCCACTTCGCGTCCGCCCGCCGCTAGATAATCGCGTAAATTCTCCGCCGACGTGCAGCGCAAAAGCGCGAATACCGGCTGCACGCGGCCGGCGGCGATGGCGACGCATGCCGCGGTTTCGGCGGTGCATGCCGCGGCCAAGCGCGCGGCCAAATCGGCCGGCGGCGACGGCGTGTCGCACGCCACCGTTAAAATGTATGGCGTCGGCGCGGCGCTGAGCGCGCTCAACATTCCCGCGAGCGGGCCGGCGTAATCGCCGGTCTCGTCGGCCACTACCGGCAAAGCGTACGCTGCATAGCGTTCGCGATGGCGATTGGCGCTGATCATCATTTCAGCCACCTGCGGCCGCAAAGCCTCCAGCACATATTCAATCAACGGCCGGCCGTGCAACAACATCAAACCTTTATCGACGCCGCCCAAACGCTGGCCGCGGCCGCCGGCCAGAATCACGCCGGTAATGTCAGCGCGCGAGATCGGTTTAGTAGTCTGCATGGCAAGCGCGATCAAGAAAAATTCGTGCTTAACGGAACGACCATGACCGTTTCGCCTTGTTTGAAACCATCGGCCTCGGCTTCCACGCGAATGAAGCCGTTGGTTTCGCGAATCGGCTTTAACATGTGCGAACCTTGACCGGGCAAGGCCGTAGCCAACAGTTTTCCACGCTCGCTCAGCAAACGTGCGCGCAAGAACTCGGTGCGGCCGGCGTGGCGGCGAAAATCGTGAGTGGCGGTGGCCAGGAGTTCGGGAAAATAATATTTGGCGTGATACCAAGTGACGATCGCCGGTTCGACGAATAATTTAAACGTCACCAAACTCGACACCGGATTGCCCGGCAACGCGAAGAAATGCGTGCGTTCGCCGACGCGCCCGAAGGCAATGGGTTTGCCGGGTTTGATCTTGGCTTTCCAAAATTTTATTTCGCCGATCTCGGCAAATACTTGTTTCACTAAATCGTGATCGCCGACCGACGCGCCGCCGCTGGTGATGACAAAATCGAAGTCCGCGGAAGATTTTAATAATTCGCGCAAGGCCGCGGGCTCGTCGCGCACCGTGCCGCCGTCCACCGCGTCCACACCCAATTCCTGCAACAGCAATAATGTCGCTAAGCGATTCGATTCATATATCTGGCCGGGCGCGAGCGGGGTGCCCGGCGCCACCAGTTCATCGCCCGTGGCCACGACCAAAGCGCGCGCTTTTTTATAAACCGGCACCTGGGCGATGCCGGCGGACGATAACAGCGCCACATCGAAGGCAGAAAGTTTTTGTCCGGCGCCGTATAAAACATCATCGCGCCGAAAATCTTCACCGCGCTGGCGCAAATACATTCGCGCATGCGCGGTCTTCGGAAAAATTATCGCCGCGCCTTCGGTCTTGATGTCTTCTTGAATGACGATGGTGTCCGCGCCTTGCGGCATGGGCGCGCCGGTAAAAATACGCATGGTGGTGCCCGGCGTTAATTTGCCTGGCGCATCGCCACAGCGCGCCGCGCCTTGCAAGGGCAGCTTGAATTGCGCCGCAATCAAATCGGACAACGATAAGGCATAGCCATCCATCGCCGAATTATCGAACGCCGGATTATCGACTTGCGCGCGCAGTTCGGCCGCGGCGAAACGGCCGTGGGCCTGGAGCAATGGCACGATTTGTTGCACCGTCGCCGGTTTGATGTCCGCCAAAATCGCGGCGCGGGCTTGTTCTAAAGTGAGCATTTAAAATACAGCATCTAAATGAATATTCACCGCCAAGGCACGAAGCACGCAAAGAAATAACATCAATTTTTGAAAACCCTTTGCGCTCTTTGCGCCTTTGCGGTGAGAATAGTTTTAATATTTTCCTTATTTGGTGAAAGCACAGCAACTGCGGTTATGATAGCGGTTATTGACGCACGGCACACGAGAAAACCATGAGCAAAAAAACCAAAGGTCCATTTATTCCTTTAAACGCGGCGGTGCTGACTGTCTCGGACTCGCGCACGCGCGACAACGACAGCTCCGGTGACATCATTCAAGAACGTTTGGAAACCGCCGGGCATAAAGTCGTGAACCGCCTGATATTAAAAGACGATCTGGAAGCATTGCGTGCACAGTGCCGCGCGTGGGTGGCGGATAAAAATATCGACGTCATTATTTCCACCGGCGGCACTGGCCTTACGCAACGCGACGTCACGCCGGATGCGATCGCGCCTTTGATCACCAAACCGATTCCCGGTTTCGGTGAATTGTTCCGCCTGCTCTCTTATGAAGAAATCGGAACATCTACCATCGAATCGCGCGCGCTCGGCGGTGTCGCCGAAGGCACTTTAGTTTTCTGCTTGCCGGGCTCGAGCGGCGCCTGCCGTCTGGGCATGGAAAAAATTATTCTGCCGCAATTAAATTCCACCACCGCGCCGTGCAATCTTACGGCGCTGTTGCCGCGCATTCGTCACGATCCAGCGCCGATGTAAATATAAAAAAATGGACAGGATTTACAGGATTAACTGGATTAATTTATTAAAACTCCCCTTCCTAACGGGATTAATGTAGGTTGGGGTGAGTACCGCGAACCCCAACAAATTCTTACTAAAATCCAGTTAATCCTGTAAATCCTGTCCATTTAATTTTAAGTTTATTAAAACATCTATGAAAAAATTAACGCACCTTAATCAAAACGGCGAAGCGCACATGGTCGACGTGGGCGACAAAGCCATTACCGCGCGCGAAGCCGTGGCCGAGGGCAGCATTCGTATGCGGTCGGAAACGCTTAAATTAATTTTGCAAGGCGGAAATAAAAAAGGCGACGTGCTGGCGCTAGCGCGCGTCGCCGGCATCATGGCGTCGAAAAAAACCGCGGAACTGATTCCTTTGTGTCACGCCATTCCCATCAGCGCGATCGAAATTAATCTTACTGCCGATGACGCTAAATCCGTGGTGCACTGCCGCGCGACCGTGCGCACGCAAGCGCAAACCGGCGTGGAAATGGAAGCGCTGACCGCGGTGCAAATCGCTTTGTTGACGATTTACGATATGTGCAAAGCCGTGGATCGCGGCATGACCCTGAGCGATATTGGTTTGGTCTCCAAAACCGGCGGTAAATCCGGCGATTGGCGCCGTTAACGGATACAGACGCGGTTAGCGCGCAGCTTTATAATACGCAGCACGAATCCCCCACGCTGATAGGAGTATTTCTTCCATGGATAAAAACGTTGGCAGTATCGATAAAATTATTCGCATCGTTATCGGCCTGGCATTGTTGAGCTTGCTATTTATTCTGCAAGGCAACGTTCGCTGGTTTGGCTTGATTGGCGTTGTCCCGATACTCACTGTGGTTACCGGCTGGTGTCCGGTATACAGCTTGATCGGCGTTAATACCTGTCGAAGCAAAAAATCTTGATCGGGCCGGTAGTGTACGAGGCAAATTTCATCTAGGTATTTATCCGCGCCTGGACATACAATAGGCATTGTTAGCGCACACCAACAATTAAGGATTAACGCGATTACTTCTTGTCTGAACGCCGGATACCGAATTTTTCATGTCATCTTCTGAATTGCCGCCGGCGCTGGTTCTAAAAAACGGCCTGAGCTTCGCTGAACTTTTTACTCCCGCAGGCCTGCAAAAAATCGATAGGTTGTTTTTGTCACGCCTCAGTCAGCTGGACGTCACACTGCACGATAACTTGCGCGCCTGGCGCCAAGGTCAGCTATCACTCACAGCTCTGCAAGTCAGCGAACTGTTAATCGCCTGCGGACCGGTGCTTGACGACTTCATAGCCGAAACTTTCGGCATCGAAAAAGCGGCACACGCTTTGCGCCAGCAAACTTTATCGCACGATCCGATTTTCCATTTCAAAAAATTCTTCGTACAGCGGCGCGCACGCCGGCGCTTGTTGAAAAAAGAAGAGTTCGAAAATTTTGCCGAGCTCGATGCTTGGCTGACGTCAGCGCTTACACAAGCCGGTCACACCGCCGTCGACCGTGAGCTGGGGGTCGCGCAATACGGCGAACAACTGTTGCTGGATGAAAAAGCCAACGCCGAGCCGATTGAAAAACTGGTGCGTTGGTGTTTGCGCGCCATGACCACGCCCGCAGGCCAAGCAGCGGTGGCCGGTTGGGTTAGTTTTCGGCTGCCGCAGGGCATCGATTATGAAAATTTGGTTCCTATCGTTCCGTTAAACGACGCGGTCGGACGCGTCGCCGGGCCGGCGCAGCATTTGCGGCGGCGCGACGGCTTTAAGCTCACCGACTTGCGCATGAACGCGCGCGCGGTGCAAAACGAAATTAATTACTGCATTTATTGCCACGATCACGACGGCGATTTCTGTTCCAAAGGTTTTCCAGAAAAGAAAGGCGAACCGGACAAAGGCTTGAAGGTCAATCCGCTGGGCGTGACGCTGACCGGCTGTCCGCTGGATGAAAAAATTTCCGAGATGCATTCGCTCAAAAAATTGGGCTATGCCATCGGCGCGCTCGCCATGATCACCATCGACAATCCGATGTGCGCCGCCACCGGGCACCGCATCTGCAACGATTGCATGAAGGGTTGTATTTATCAGAAACAAGATCCGGTCAACATTCCGCAAACCGAAACGCGCATTTTGACCGACGTGCTGGATTTGCCGTGGGGCGTGGAAATTTACGATCTATTGATTCGCTGGAATCCACTACGCCCGCGTCAGTACTTGCCGAAACCGTACAACGGTCTCAAAACGTTGGTGTTCGGCATGGGCCCGGCGGGTTTTACGCTGGCGCATCATCTGCTCATGGAAGGTTTCGCCGTGGTCGGCGCCGATGGTTTAAAAATAGAACCGCTGCCGGCGCCGCTGTTGCGCCAAGCGATTCGCGATTACGGCCAACTGGAAGAAGCCTTGGATACTCGCACCATCGCCGGCTTCGGCGGCGTCGCCGAATACGGCATCACCAATCGGTGGGATAAAAATTTCTTAAAATTAATTTATCTGTCGCTGGCGCGGCGGCATCACTTTCAAGTGTTCGGCGGCGTGCGCTTCGGCGGCACCTTGACCGTCGAAGACGCGTGGCACGTGGGCTTCGATCATATCGCCATCTGCATCGGCGCCGGTTTGCCACAAGCGCTGCCGGTTCCCGGAAGCCTGGCGCCGGGCATGCGTCAAGCCAACGATTTTCTCATGGCCCTACAATTAACCGGCGCCGCTAAGGCATCGAGCCTGGCCAATTTGCAAGTGCGGCTGCCGGCGGTGGTGATCGGCGGCGGACTCACCGGTGTCGATACCGCCACGGAAATTCAGGCGTATTACATCGTGCAAGTGGAAAAAATGCTCGAGCGCTATGAAGCGTTATTAAAAACCAAAAGCGAAGCCGCGATCCGCGCCGGGCTGAATGCCGGCGCGCTTAAAATTCTCGATGAATTTTTGGCGCACGGGCGCAGCGTGCGCGCCGAACGCGAGCGCGCTAAAAAGAATAACGAGCAGCCGGATTTCTTGCCGCTCCTGCGTCAATGGGGCGGCGTTACCATCGCTTATCGCAAGGGCATGAATCAATCGCCGGCGTATACGCGCAATCACGAAGAAATTATTAAGGCGTTCGAAGAAGGCATCTATTACGCCGAAGGTCTGGAACCGAAACAAGCGCGCGTCGATCAAGACGGTCAAGTCGAAGCTTTAGTGGCAAAACGTTTGCGGCCGAATGAAGCAGGCCAATGGCGCGAAACCGGCGAAGACGTAACGATTCCAGCGCGCGCGATTTTGGTAGCGACCGGTGCACGTCCTAATGTTGCGTATGAATTCGAGCACAAAGGCCACTTCCATAAGGAACGCG
>JACQBD010000171.1 GCA_016194665.1 Gammaproteobacteria bacterium | reverse complement strand
TTACTTATAAGTATCCGCAGGGTCAATAGTTAGGCATAAAGAACAGCAGTATAACCAAAAGATAGGCATATATAAGACTAGACAAGCGCCGTTTACAGTCGACGCCAGGTGGTTTTACCGGCAGTATCTTCCAAAATGACTCCCTGAGCCTTGAGATCATCGCGAATCCGATCCGATTCAGCCCAGTTGCGGTTCTGACGCGCTTGCACGCGCTGCTTAATCAAAGCCTCGATTTGTTCATCCGCTAAACCGTTGGCCACATCTCCCTGCAGGAAAACCTGGGGTTTGCGCTGCAACAACCCCAAAATATCACCCAAACGCCGCAGCCTCGCACCCAAAGGCGCCGCTGCCGCCAAGTTATTTTCGCGCAGCTTATTAATGTCACGCGCCAACTCGAACAACACCGCCATCGCGCCGGGGGTGTTGAAGTCATCGTCCATGGCGGCATTAAATTTTTCTTCGTAGCCGTCGGCCGTCGGCGTTGCCGCTGGCAAGTCTTTCAACGCTAGATAAAGCCGAGTTAACGCGGCTTTCGCACCCAGCAAATTTTCATCGGAATAATCCAACGGACTGCGGTAGTGACTGCCCAGAATAAAATAGCGCACGACTTCCGCATCGTATTTTTTCAGCACCTCGCGCACGGTAAAGAAATTGCCGAGCGACTTCGACATCTTCTCTTCATCGAGGCGCACGAAACCGATATGCATCCACGTATTCACAAACTTCTCGCCGGTCGCCGCCTCGCTCTGCGCGATTTCATTTTCATGATGCGGGAATTTAAGATCCATGCCGCCACCATGTATGTCGAAGTGATTGCCTAAGCAAGTAGTCGACATCGCCGAGCATTCGATATGCCAACCCGGCCGCCCCGCACCCCAAGGCGAATCCCATTGCGGCTCGCCGGGTTTGGCCGATTTCCACAACACGAAATCCAGCGGGTCTTCCTTCTCCTCGTCCACTTCCACGCCCGCGCCGATTTTTAATTCATCCAAGGTTTTGCCCGACAACGAACCGTAAGGCAGAAACTTGCGCACGCGATAATACACGTCTTTATTTTTCGCCGGGTAAGCAAAGCCCTGCTCGATAAGCTTGGCGATCATGCTAAGTATCTGCGGCATATGCAGCGTGGCGCGCGGTTCGTTATCGGGCGGCAGAACTCCCAACGCTGTGGCATCTTCATGCATCGCCTGAATAAACCGCGCCGTCAGCGCGTTGATGTCTTCGCCATTTTCTTGCGCGCGTTTGATAATCTTATCGTCGATATCGGTAATGTTGCGAATATAAGTCACTTGATTGCCACGTGCGCGCAAATAACGCGCCACCATGTCGAACCCCACCATCACGCGCGCATGGCCCAGGTGGCAATAGTCGTATACCGTCATGCCACAGACGTATAAGCGGACTTTGCCCGGCGTGATGGGAGTAAACGGTTCTTTCTTCTTCGTAAGGCTGTTATAGATATGCAGCATTGTCTTATCTTACAAAACGTTTGCGTGCGCGCTCTACGCCAATCAATGGCAGCAATCGCACCATCTCCGGCCCATCGAGTTCGCCGGTCAGTGCGGCGCGCAGCGGTTGGAATAAAGATTTGCCGCTTACCGACAGCGTGCGCTTTAAAGTTTCGCTGAGCGCTTTAAAATCCGTGCCGTGTTTTTCCAGCGCTTGGCCGGCGGTGTCGAAAAAGTTTTTACCGGCGGCGGTGATAGCTGCGGTGGCGGCATGGTTAATAGGCAGGCTGTCGGTGAAAACGATCTGCGCCCAGTGCAAAGCGTCGGCGGGGAAAGAAATATTTCCGCGCACCGCATGAATGAAAGCTTCGCGCTGTTCCGATGGAACCATGGTTTCCACTTTCGCCGCCATCCACTTCCAGATTTCTTCCATCGGTAAATGCAGCAAAGCCTCGCGTTGCCAATGCATCAGTTGCGCTTCGTCGTAACGCGCTGGGGCGCGGTGCAGATGGTACACGTCAAATGTAGCGGCAAGTGTTTTCGCATCGAGAAATGCATTGCTCTCATAAGTGTGACCGAGGCGCGCGAGATAATTGTTGATAGCCGCGGGCAGATAGCCGGATTCGCGCAGTTCTTGCACGCTCTTGCTGCCGGTGCGTTTGGATAAGGGCGCGCCGTCGGCGCCGACGACTAGCGCGATGTGCGCGTAATCGGGCACGGGTAATTTGAGCGCTTGTAGCAACATGATCTGGCGCGGCGTGTTCGTTAAATGATCTTCGCCGCGCACCACCAGGCTTACGCCCATGACGGCGTCGTCGATGGCGTTGCAAAAGAAAAACGCCGGGGTGCCGTCGGAACGGCGAATAATAAAATCGCCGATGTCGTCGGTATTGAATTTTTGCGGGCCGCGGACTTTGTCTGCGAATTCGAGTGTCTTACCCTCTTCCACGCGAAACCGCAGCGTGGCCGGCTCGGCCTTGGCGAATTTAGCTGCGACTTCGGCGCGCGCAAGGGCGCGGCATTTGCCGGCATAGCGCGGCGGACGACCGGCGGCGAGCGCGGTTTTGCGCGAAATGGCGAGTTCGTGTTCGCTGCAAAAACACGGATAAGCTAAGCCCTGGGCTTCAAGCATTGTGAAGTATTCTTTATATATATGATCGCGCTCGGATTGGGCATAAGGACCGTGCTGACCGCCGACTTGTGGGCCTTCGTTCCAATGCAGGCCGAGCCAATGCATATCTTCTTCCAGCGCTTGGGCATATTTTTCGTGGCCGCGCATGGCGTCGGTGTCTTCCAGGCGCAAAAGAAACGTGCCGTGCTCACGTTGCGCCAGCAAGAAATTAAACAAGGCCGTACGGATATTGCCAAGATGCAATAAGCCCGTGGGGCTGGGGGCGAAACGGGTTTTGAATGCGAGCGCGGCCATTTTGAAGGACGCCATGGTAAACGAAACTGGCATGCGGGCGAAAGCCTTACGTTACCCGCGGCAAGAATCCAGTGTACACTTCGCTCACGGCCTGCCGGCGGCGGGGAAATTAAACAAGAGAACCGAGCACAATCTACATGATCCACATTAAAACCAATTACGGCACCATCGTGGTTGAGCTTAACCCGGAGAAAGCACCTAAAACGGTAGCGAATTTCCTAAGCTACGCTAAGGAAGGCTTCTACGACGGCACTATCTTTCACCGCGTTATCGACAAGTTCGTCATTCAAGGCGGTGGATTCGGCCCGGGCATGACCCAGAAAACCACGCGCGGCAACATTGAAAACGAAGCCAGCAACGGCCTGCGCAACGCCCGCGGCACCTTGGCCATGGCGCGCGCCAGCGATCCGCACTCGGCGTCGAGCCAATTTTTTATCAACGTCGTCGACAACGATTTCTTGAACTACACCGCCGCGACTCCCTCCGGCTGGGGTTATTGCGTATTCGGCAAAGTCATCGACGGCATGCACATCGTCGATCAGATCAAAGGCGTGGTCACCGGCACCAAGCTCGGTCATAAAGATGTGCCGATGTCCGACGTGATCATCGAAAAGTTACAGGTGGTTGAGGAGTAAGGCGGGTTTACATCGAGATGCCAGACAGCACACTGTTCATCTCCGATC
>JACQBD010000015.1 GCA_016194665.1 Gammaproteobacteria bacterium | reverse complement strand
GGCAGTGCATCGGCGCGTTACAAAAATAAACGCGCAGGGTTAAAGATGCAGACTGCACCTTGCGCAAATAACAGGAGAAAGTTATGGATTTAGTACGTCAGGCAGCTCGCTTCACTACCCTTTTCTTGCTCATTCACGCCACAGTTACCCACGCGGCCTTTTTCCAGCTTGCAGAAAACAGTCCGGCCGGCTTAGGAAATGCCTTTGCCGGCGGCGCAGCGATTGCCGAGGACGCGAGCACGGTATGGTACAACCCCGCTGGACTCACGCGCTTGCCGGGATCGCAGTTTGTATTGGGCGCGCATTTTATCAAGCCTTCGATCAATTTCAGCAAAACCAGCGCCACAACCACTGCCGCTGTCGGTAGCGCAGCTATTGGCGGGGGTAACGGCAATCAGGCAGGCGAAAGCGCGATACTGCCGAATTTTTATTATTCCCAGCAACTGGATGAACATATGACTTTCGGTTTTGGCGTCAACGTTCCCTTCGGGTTGGCAACGGACTATGACAACAACTGGGTCGGCCGTTATTACGCTGACCGTTCTGAAATAAAAACGGTCAACCTCAATCCCAGCCTCGGCTACAAACTCAACGATCAATTTTCCGTCGGCGGCGGTGTCAGCTTTCAGCGCCTCGATGCCGAATTGACTCAGGCGGTCGACTTTGGATCGATTTGCACCGCCTTAGGCGCCGGCGGTGTGTGCGGTCCGCCGGCGGGTAACGATGGTCATGCCAGCGTCATGGCCGATGGCAGCAGCTATGGATTTAATTTTGGAGCGCTGTGGTCATTGGAAAAAGACACCCGTTTTGGATTAGCTTACCGTTCCAAAATGCACCATAAGCTAATCGGCACTTTCGGCATACAGACACCTGCCAACGTTCCTGGCCTGGTGATCGCTGGAACCGGCCTCAGCGCTTCCAGCGCCATGGCCTATGTCACTTTGCCTGATACTTTATCCTTAAGCGCATTTCATCAACTGAATACCCAATGGGCGATTATGGGTGACGTGACACGTACACGATGGAGCACATTGCCTGAATTGCGTATTAATTTTCCCGGCAGCACACAAAGAGATTCGGTGGTGACCTTAAATTTGAAGGATGTGAATCGTTATTCTCTCGGCGCCAATTTTACTCCCAATGGAGCTTGGATTTACCGGGCAGGCGTAGCACTTGATCAGGCACCCACCTCGGGAGCCGAATTCACCACTCCGCGGCTTCCCGACGGTGAACGTAAATGGCTGTCGCTGGGCGTCGGTTATAAAAGCAGCGAGAAATTAAGTTACGATTTCTCTTACGTGCATATCAAGGTGGATAACACTCAGATTAATAAAAGCGCTGGTACCGTGTCCACCGGCGAAAATTTCTTCCGCGGTAATCTGGCCGGCGACTTTAAATCCAAGATCGACGTGCTCAGCGTGCAGGCAAAGTGGATTTTTTGATGAAAAAATTTACATCGCCGACGAACGACTGAGGAAACTAATGCAGCATCGCGTGCGTCACGGAGATCACCGCCACGCCCAGGACGATTAATACAATCTGTTGCACGCTGTCGCCGAATTCGGGGCGCTTGTGCAAACCGGGTATGAGATCGGCGACGGCGATGTAAATAAAACTCGAGGCGGCGACGGCCAGCACATAGGGCACCAGTTGATTCGCCAGCGACAGCGAAAAGTACGCCACCACGCCGCCGATGATCGTGGTGAGTCCGGTCAACACGTTATACACCAAGGCGCGTTGGCGGCTGTAGCCGCTGTGCAACAGAATCGCGAAATCGCCAAGCTCTTGCGGAATCTCATGCGCGATCACGGCGATGCTCGTGACCACGCCCAAATGAATGTCGGTCAGAAACGCCGCGGCGATCAGCACCCCGTCAACCATATTGTGAATGCCGTCACCGATGAGAATCAGATTGCCGGTGGCCGCTTGGCGCGCTTGATCTGTATTAAGCACACGGATCTTTCGCGCCTTATGCGATTCATTTGCTGCGACATGAGGTCCACCATGCACATCACAGTCATCGGTGTGGCAATGCCGCCAAATCACCAACTTCTCCAACATAAAAAATACCAAAATGCCGCAAAGCACCGTGAGCGTAACGGAATGCGCGTTAACGCCGGGAACTTCGAAAGCATGCGGCAAGATGGCGAGAAACGCCGCGCCTAATAACGCACCGATGGCAAAACTCACCATCGGCGTTAATAGACGCGCACGCAAGCTTTCCGGTAACAACAAGAAAGCCGCGGCGGTCAATGCGCTGAGCACGCCGCCCAAAGCGGTGAAGACAATGATCCAGAGTATCAAGGAATTCATATTTTAGTTTTTAATGTCGGCAGGAAAGACAGCGCGCAGCATATCTTAGCGCGCGGTTTTATCCAGCCAAATCAGCGACACCATACGCCCACAAGTACCGTCGCGCCGGTGCGAAAAAAACAATTCGCGTTCGCGAAAGGTGCAGCGCAGCCCGCCATAAATTTCGTGCACGCCCTGAGAACGCAAGCGTCGCCGCGCCAGATCATACAAATCGGCAAGCCAATGGCCGGGCCGATTCGGCACCGCGGTGAAAGATTCCGCATCGTCGCTGTTATGACTCACGAACGCCTGACGCACTTCATCGCCCACTTCATAAGCCGAGGGCCCGATGGCCGGTCCGAGATAAGCCAAAAGATTGCCCGTGGGCACATGAATACGTCGCAAACCTTCTTCGATAATTCCCGCTGCCAATCCGCGCCAACCCGCATGAATCAATCCGATACGCGTGCTGCGCCGGTCGCATAAAAATATCGGCAGACAATCCGCCGTCAACACCGCGCACACCACGCCGGGCGTGCCGGTGACGCAGCCATCCGCTTCTTCGCCCGGTCCGGCGTCGAAGGCGTCGATTACGCGATTGCCGTGCACTTGCGAAAGCCACAGCGGTTCCACCGGCAGCTTCAGCGCTTCGCGCAATAATCCGCGATTACGCCGCACGCTGCCGGGCTCATCGCCGACGCGATTACTGAAGTTAAGCGAGGTATAAGGTCCGACGCTGAAACCGCCATGGCGCGTGGTCGTCAAGGCTTTGACATGCACCGGCGCCGGCCAATCGAGATAAATGAAATCTAGGGTGTTCATCAAAGCGCCATGGATTAAACCGAACCGCTGATGCGTGATATTAACAAAGTGACGTGGATGTGTCGCCTAAGGCGACATCACCGCAAACGCAGAAAGTCTTCTGTGGAAAAACCGGCGTCTTTCAGAATGCGCGCCAAAAGACCGCGACCTATGTCGCAACCGCTATGGATGGGTACAGTAACTGAAATTTTTTGCGTCATTCTGCGGAATTGGTTGGCCGTGAGCGGTCAAAGACGCAACATGTTGTTCAATCGCTTCACGAATATTACGCTTGGCTTCTTCTATAGTTTTACCGTTACTGAAGCAACCCGGCAAATTCGGGCTATAGGCGGCATAACCTTCACCGGCTGATTCTTTTTCAATGAGAATTTCAAAAGTATAAAATTTCATAAGCTCTTTTCGGTATAAGTCCTGTTACAAGGTTAGCATAAACAATATCTGCTATGTGAGCGCCACATATTATTTTTGGTGTTCTTTAGCGTCTTTTGCTAAAGACTCCATCAACTCGCTCATATCCGCCGGCACCGACGTCGCCCATTGCACGTGCTTTTCGGTTCTGGGATGAATCAACCCGAGTTTCAATGCATGCAACGCTTGACGCTTAAAGCCACGCAAAATATTTTTTAAATCTTCGCCGCTGCCGGCGGGAATCTTAAGCCGGCCGCCGTAGACCGGATCGCCGACCACGGGATAATTCAAGTGCGCCATGTGCACGCGAATTTGATGCGTGCGTCCCGATTCCAGCTTGACCTGCACCAAAGTATGCGCGCGGTATTTTTTGATCACGCGATAATGACTGACCGCGGGCTTGCCGCGCTCGCTCACGGCCATGCGCGTGCGCTGCGTGCGATGCCGGCCAATGGCGGCGTCAATGGTTCCGCCCGCGACCATCACACCGTTGACGATCGTGAGATATTCGCGCTCGACGCTGCGTGTTTGTAATTGCGCGATCAAATTTTGCCGCACGCTTTCGGTTTTAGCGACCACCAGCAAACCTGACGTGTCTTTATCGAGGCGGTGCACAATGCCGGCGCGCGCCAGCTGTGCCAATTTCGGTGCATGGTTAACCAGTGCGTTCAATAAAGTGCCTTCGGGATTACCGGCGCCCGGATGCACCACCAAACCGGCAACTTTGTTGATCACTAAAATATCTTCGTCTTCATAAACGATTTCGAGCGGGATGGCTTCGGCCTTCCAATCCGCACTCACGACCGCAGGCGGTTTGATTTCCACGCTATCTCCGGCTTTGACCTTGTCGCGTTTCAGCGGCGCGCGGCCGTTGAGCTGCACATGACCCTCTTTAATCCAGCGCTGCAACTGCGAACGCGTGCTCGCGGGAAATAGCGTTGCCAAGGCTTGATCGAGCCGCTGGCCGTTAAGTTCCGCGGGAATCGACGCGGATAATTTATTTTCTGAGGTCATGTGCGTGTCGCCGGTCTTTCCGGCCAGGCAAAATCGGGTTAAGCTGGCGCAACTTTATGCGTTGTGCCGAGGTAAGTCGAATCATGCGTTGTTTTCGCCCGTTGCTCGTTGTTTGTTGCGTCGTATTATTTTCCGCCGGTTGTGCCAGCACGCTCGATCCGACCAAAGACTGGTCGCCGGAGCGTTTGTACAACGAAGCCAAGGAAAAAGTAAAAAGTGGCGATTATGAAACCGGTGTTAAATATTTCGAAACCTTGGAAGCGCGTTACCCTTATGGGCACTACGCCGAACAATCGCAACTGGAAATTGCCTACGCGTATTATAAATATGAAGAACCGGCGCTGGCTATCGCCGCCGCCGATCGCTTCATTCGCCTGCATCCGACGCATCCCAACGTCGACTATGCCTATTACCTGAAAGGTTTGATTAACTTTCATGGCGAAAAAACCATCGCCAATTGGTTGTTCGGCACAAAAGATGACCTTACCGACCGCGACCCCAAAAGCGCGCGTGAATCGTATTTAGCGTTTCGCGAAGTCGCCGACCGTTTCCCCAATAGCCGCTATGCCGAGGACGCCAAACAGCGCATGGCGTATTTATTCGAAGCCCAGGCCAAATACGAAACCTTGGTGGCGCGGTTTTATTACGACCGTTCGGCGTACGTGGCCGCGGTCAATCGCTGCAAGTACTCTCTGGAAACGTATCCGCGCACGCCTTCGACCGAAGACGCGCTGGGCATCATGGCCTTGTCTTACAAAAAAATGGGCATCGCGCCTTTGTTCGACGACACCATGCGGATATTGAAGAAAAATTTTCCGCAGAGTCGTTACCTTGAAGAAGTTGCGGCGCTTAAAAGTTAAAGGAACCTCTAAAAATTGATGTATTGATCCCCTCACCCTAACCCTCTCCCGGAGGGAGAGGGGATTTTTAGAGGTTCCCTTAATCGTTAGACGGTGACTTGGTGCAGCGCGATAAACTCAATCACGCGCTCAAGGCCAATTTTTTGTTTGAGATTGGTAAATACGAACGGCCGTTCGCCGCGCTGTATCTTTGCATCCCGCTCCATGACCTCAAGACTGGCGCCGACATAAGGCGCGAGATCGATTTTGTTAATCACTAACAAATCGGATTTGGTGATGCCCGGCCCACCCTTGCGCGGAATCTTGTCCCCGCCGGCAACATCGATGACATAAATCGTTAAGTCCACCAGCTCCGGACTGAAGGTTGCGGCCAAATTATCGCCGCCGCTTTCGACGAAGATTAATTCCAAGTCTGGAAAGCGCGCTTCCATTTGTTCGATGGCGGCAATGTTCATGGATGCGTCCTCGCGGATAGCGGTATGCGGGCAGCCACCGGTTTCAACTCCTATGATGCGTTCCGGCACCAATGCTTGTGAGCGCACCAAGAACTGCGCATCTTCTTTTGTGTAGATATCGTTGGTCACCACCGCCAAACGATAATCGTCGCGCATCGCCTTGCACAGTAAATCCACCAATGCGGTCTTACCCGATCCGACCGGTCCCGCGACTCCCACACGAAATGCGCTCATGTTTTTTCCTTAATTAATATTAATAAGGTGTAGGTTGGGCTGAACGAAGTGAAGCCCAACGATCGATACTTATAACCCTCTTGGGCTTCACTTCGTTCAGCCCAACCTATATTTATTTTTATCAGCGGCGAAACAAACGCATGTATTGCGTTTC